>DAIDJG010000566.1 GCA_027451445.1 Singulisphaera sp. | reverse complement strand
CCCCTTCCCTCGCTCGGCTCGTGGCGGCGACGTCACGGGGTGGATGGCCGTCTTCCTCATGAATGGTAGGATCGGACCATGACATTCGTCGGCAGGATTCTCGTGATCGCGATCATGGCCTTCGCGATTCTGTTCCTGGGTGTCTCCACCGTGGTCTTCACCACGGAGAAGAACTGGAAAGAAGCGAAGGAGAAGGAAACGAAGAAGGTCGGTGAGCTGCAAAAAAAGCTGACGGACGCTCAGGCTGAGATTACGGGCGTGAAGAAAAGCCTGGATGAGGCGAAGGGCACCCACCAGACCGAGATGAAGACGGCCCAGGACAAGATTGCGGCACTTGAAGCGGACATCAAGTCGCAGTCAGACCAGGCCACAAAGGCAAATACCGCGCTCGGTGTGGCGGAGCAAAACGCCAAGATTGCCTTGCAGGAGGCAACCTCGTACAAGGAGGAGAGCGATAAGCTCCGTTCCCAGAAGGCCGACGTCGAGAAGCAGGCGAACGAGTACAAGCTGCGCCAGACCGAGCTCAACGACAAGATTCGCGAGCTCGCGCGGGTGCTGGATACCGCGAAGAAGAATGCGGACGACCTCCGCAAGCGCAACGGCAGTCTCTCAACGGCGCTGCGTTCACACGGACTATCGGACGATGTCAGTCAGTACACGGCGCTCGAGGCCCCGCCGGAGGTTGAGGGTGAGATCAAGCGGGTCGACCGGATGAACAAGAAAGTCGAGCTCACCATCGGGTCCGACGATGGCTTGGTGGTGGGGCATGAACTCTACCTGTTCCGCGTTAAGCCACGGCCGGAATTCATCGGCAAGATCAAGATTACGTCGGTCGATCCCGACCAGGCCGTGGGCCAGGTGGTCGGCACGACGGTCCAGGGCAAAAAGATACAGGAGGGCGACATTGTCTCGTCCACGATCCGGCGGTAGGTCGACCCCTGCCGCGCGCACAGCGGGGGGCCGCCCCGGCGTCTACGTGCAGTCCGCGAAGAGCGACGTTTACGTCGCGCTTCTGGGCGTCGCTCTCTTCGCCATGATCACCGGGTGCATCCTCCTGTTCCTCGTCCTCAAACGCTACGACATGAAGTTGAAGCCGACGTTCATTCCGTCGTCTTACTCCGCCCCGCAGACCGTTCTCGCCACGCACACTGAAAAAAATTTCAGTGTACACTTGTAACGAGACGATGGTACTGCTAGAATCGCCATTGTCCGCTCAATCCTTCGCAAAGGGCCCAGCGAAGGGTGGGCGGGTAATGGCGAGCTTGTTTTCGGGGTTGTCGCCGTAAGACCTCTCCGTGGGTGGAGGGGCGAGACAATTCTGGTGATAAGCCGATTCAATGCACCCGGTGTGAAACGACAGCCGAGGGCGGCGGGGGCGCTGGTCTCCAGCGCCGACCGCTTTGATCCTCCGGGGGGCGGTACCATCATGACCAAGTATCCTGACCTTTTTGCGGCCCTCGCCGCACCTTTTGAACCGGAAGAAGTGAAGGTTCGCTCGCAATCGAGCCGTCAGCTCCACTACGTCACGGCTCGAACGGTGATGAACCGGTTTGACAACGTGTTGGGGCCGGAGAACTGGTTCGACGAGTATATTCCCAGCGAGAATTCCGTCCTTTGCCGCCTCAGCGTGCGGCTGCCTGACGGCTCAGTGCTCACCAAAGCCGATGCGGGCGGGTACGCCGGCATGTCGGATTCCGGCGATGACGACAAGAGCGGGTATTCTGACGCCTTCAAGCGAGCCGCGGTGAAGTTCGGCGTCGGCCGCTACCTCTATCGGGACGGTGTTCCCACGTTTGTGAAGGAAGCCGGACACGCGGCTTCCGCCGAGGCCGCTGCCGAACCGGCTGCCGCGACCCCCGCGGTCGCTGTCGCGGTCGGGGCCAACGGCCGGCAATCGGCTCATGCGAACGGAAACGCGCCAAGGACCGGCAAGGCCCTCTTCGCCTGGACCAAAGAGCAAGAACAGCGCTATGAGGTGAGCTTGCTCAAGTATTTGAACAACTGGGCGAAGCTCCAGGAGTTCCCGGGACGAATGGTCGATTGGGACGGCGAGCAGGTCGCGCTTGCCTACGCCGAAGCGTCCCGAAAGCTCAACGCGATTCAAGCATCGCACACCGAGGCGTACGAAGAGGCGCTCGCGAACTGATCCGCCGCGCGGACGTCGCGATCGTCCGGGCCCCGAATGCCGACCGGTCGGCTTCGGGGCCAAACTGTTTGCGCGATAACAGGTTATGGTCGTCAGGCGGGCCAGGGTTGTGCATCTCGGACCGATGCATTATGTTCTCTCTCCGTCTGTGCAGGCTGAGCGGCCGTCTGCGGGTGAGTTTTGTTCAGGATGACGGCCGACCTGATTCGTCGCGTGCGGTTGTCGAAAGAAGTGCGCGGGCATCCTGGACGCCTGTGTTCTCTTTTTCTTGCCAAGGACGGCCGGTGTTGAGATCCGTCGATCTCTCTCCAACTTCTTTTCGACCTTCGTCCCCCGCGCGATCGTCGACAGGAAAGTTGCAGAAATGAATATCATCGTTGTTGCTTCTGAAGCCGTTCCGTTCGCCAAGACCGGGGGCCTGGCCGACGTTGCAGGGGCGCTGCCGCGCGAGCTGGCGAAGCTCGGCCACACGGCCACACTGATATTGCCCTGCTACCGCCGCGTCTCGAACGCCGGGGTTCCCATTCGTCCAACTGGAGTGGCGCTGCGGATTCCCGTTGGCGGCCGAGCCGTGGAAGGCTTCATCAACGAGGCCGACCTGCCGGGCTCCAACGTCAAGGTCTACCTGATCGATCAGCCTCACTACTTCGATCGGCCGGATCTCTACCAGGAAAAAGGGCGCGATTACCCGGATAACTGCGAGCGGTTCGTCTTCTTCGATCGCGCGGTGCTCGAGACGATTCGGCTCCTCAAGTTGCGGCCGGACGTCTTGCACTGCAACGACTGGCAGACCGGACTCATCCCGGTTTACCTCGATGAGCTCTACCGGCGGCGGGAGGGATTCTCGGCGATCGGTACGCTCTACACGATTCACAACCTCGCGTATCAAGGGCGGTTCTGGCATCTGGACATGCCGTTAACCGGTCTGGATTGGCGCCTGTTCAACTGGCGTCACCTGGAGTTTCACAACCAGCTCAACTTCATGAAAGCCGGCCTGGTCTTCGCGGACATGATCAGTACGGTGAGTCCCACGTACGCGCAGGAGATCCAGACGTCCGCGCTCGGCTGTGGGCTGGACCGTTTGCTCCACGATCGCCGGGATGAATTGCGCGGGATCGTCAATGGTATCGACCTTGACGAATGGAGCCCTTCCAACGAGCCGATGATCGCGAAGCGCTACGACGCGACGACGGTGAGGGAAGGCAAAGCCGCGTGCAAGGCCCACTTGCAGCGAATCGCGTCGTTGCCCGAAGATCCGGACATTCCCCTGTTTGCGCAAATCGGCCGGCTCGACCCGCAAAAAGGATGGGACTTGCTCGCCGAAGTGGCCGATGACTTGTTGACGCGCCCGGTTCAGCTCGCGGTCCTCGGCGAAGGCTTGCCGCAATACCACGACTTCCTCCGACACCTCGCCACGCAGCATCCGGGAAAGGTGCGCGCGTTTCTTGAGTTTTCCAAGCCCCTGGCTCACCAGATCGAGGCGGGGGCTGATATCTTTTTGATGCCCAGCCGGTACGAGCCTTGCGGCTTGAACCAGCTTTATAGCCTGGTCCACGGAACAATTCCCCTGGTGCATTCAACCGGGGGCCTTGCCGATACTGTTGTGGATACGAACTCGGAGACGCTCGCCGACGGATCGGCGACCGGTTTTGTGTTCCATGAATACACCGCGGCCGCCTTGCGGCATACCATCGACCGGGTGCTTGGCCACTGGCCCGATCGGGCTCTGTGGAACCGCTTGATGCAGAATGGAATGCGCTCCGACTGGTCGTGGGCGCACAGCGCCTTGTCCTATGTTGAACTGTATGGCGCCGTCCAGCAACGCGCCATAGCTTGGCGGTCGCATCGGACTGCGGTGGGAAGGGTGCTGTAGGGAAGACTGGAACCGAAACACAGCTTGAACCCAAGCACTCCTCCGTTTCGGGAGCGACGCCAGCCGGGTCGCCCTTGACGGGGAGCGCTCGCGACCCAGGTGGATAAGGAACAGCGATGGCGACGGTCTCCCTGGCCCTGATGTGGCACCAGCACCAGCCTTACTACCCCGACGACGTGGCGGGTGAGAATCCCATGCCCTGGGTCCGGCTCCACGGGACCAAGGACTACCTGGGGATGGCCCTCCACCTCGACGAGGTGCCCGAATTCCGTTGCACGATCAACCTCGTCCCCAGCTTGCTGGTTCAACTCGAAGCCTACGTCCGCGGCAGCGCCACCGATCGTCACCTACGCGTCTCGCGGCTTCCCGCCGACGGGCTCTCGCACGACGATGCGATCTACCTGCTGGACCACTTTTTCATGGCGCACGCCGACGCCATGATCAAGCCCTATCCCCGCTACCAGGAGCTGTACCAGCAGCGTGCGTTTGGGATCGACGGCGCCGCGCAGGCCCTGCACCGATTTCGAGAGCGCGACATTCGCGACCTCCAGGTCTGGTCGAATCTGACCTGGATGCATCCCCTGCTCTTCGAGAAAGACCCGGAGTTGGCCGAATTCCGCGCCAAGGGACGACGCTACAGCGAAGAGGAAAAGCACTGGCTCCTCGACAAACAGCGGGACTTGCTTTCCCAGATTATCCCCCTGCACCGCAAGCTGGCGGACCGCGGCCAGGTGGAACTGACAACCACTCCGTTCTACCACCCGATCCTGCCGCTCCTGCTCGACAAACGGCTCGCGCGCGAAGCCATGCCTGACGTTGCGCTCCCCGGCTTTCGCGACGGTTATCCTGAAGACGCCGAGGTCCACGTCCGTCGCGCCGTCGAGAGCCATCGGCAGCACTTCGGCGAATCGCCGCGCGGGATGTGGCCCAGCGAGGGCTCGGTCTGCCAGGGGATCATCCCCTTGCTGGCAAAGCACGGCATCCAGTGGATCGCGACCGATGAAGAGATCCTCGGATGTTCGCTCAACGGTAAGGTCGGCCGTGACGCCCGCGGACACGTCCGCCATCCCGAGCTGCTCTACCGCCCCTGGAAGGTCACCGAAGGATCCGACGAGCTTGCCGTCGTCTTCCGCGACCATTCGATGTCGGACCAGGTCGGCTTCCACTACCAGCGCAGCCCGGGCCATGCGGCCGCTTACGACTTCCTCGCCAAGGTGAATGCCATCGGCGACGCCTGCCGCCAGAATGCGGCAACGCTCGTCCCGGTGATCCTCGATGGCGAGAATTGCTGGGAGTATTACCCCGACGGTGGCGTGTCGTTCTTGCGCTCGCTCTACCAGTCGGCAGCTCGCGACGCGCGCATTCGAGCCGTCACGGTTGGTGAGTTCCTGCGGGAGCATCCCCCCGTCGACACGCTCCCGCGCTTGTTTTCCGGGAGCTGGATCAGCCACAACTTTGCGATCTGGATCGGGCACCCTGAGGACAACCGCGCGTGGGACTCGCTTCATGCCACGCGCGATGTGCTCGTCGCCGAATCCCGGAGCGGGCGCCACGATCCAGACACTCTGGCGCGTGCGTGGGACGAGATCTACATCGCGGAAGGCTCGGACTGGTTCTGGTGGTACGGCGATGATCACTCGAGTGCGCTCGATGCGCTGTTCGACCACCTATTTCGGAAGCACCTGCGCAACGTCTATACCCTGCTTGCGCTCGATCCGCCGGGCGGTCTTTTCACGCCCATCTCCAGCGCGGCACCGCATCGACCGGTCCACGATCAGCCGAGTAGCTTCCTGAACGTGAAGGTGGATGGGCGCTCGTCCTACTTCGAGTGGATCAACGCCGCCCGTTACATCTGCGGCAACGAGCGGGGCACGATGACGCTCGTGTCGAAGGGAATCCTGCAAAGCGTGTGGTTCGGCTTCAGCGCCGAGCGGCTCTTGCTCCGTGTCGACACGGAAGGCGGACCCGCGAGCGAGCGGCTCGAGGGCGTCGAGCAGCTTCGTGTGGGGTTCGTCGATCCGCCGGACTGGGAGGTCCTCGTGGCGCTTCCCGCTTCGCCCCAGCCCACCGGCTACATCAGTCATGCCGGCCAGCCTTCGAGCAATGGCACCACAGTGGAGACCGCCACCGGCAAAATCCTCGAGCTGGCCGTGCCGTTTGGCCGGCTCGGATTGAAGGCGGGCGATGGCATTCGATTTTACGTCGAGCTGCTAGGCGGCCATTCCAGTCTCGACCGCGCTCCGCGCGAGGGAATCTTTGAATTGACGGTACCTACCCCAGACTTCGAACGGATCATGTGGCAGGTCTGAGGCGACTTGAACGACCGATCCGACGGTGCCTCGAAGCGTCAGGAGGCTCAGGCAATGCCCGAATTGAGAAAAGACCCGATCGTCGGCCGCTGGGTGATCATCGCTCATGAGCGGGCGAAGCGCCCGCATGACTTCAAGGGCGAAGGGCAGTCGCAGACCGACGCCGGTCTCTGCCCATTCTGTGAGGGGCAGGAGGACCACACGCCTCCGGAGATCATCGCCTATCGTGAACGCGGCACGCGCGCGAACGGACCCGGCTGGCGCGTTCGGGTCGTTCCGAACCGGTTCCCTGCGCTGAAAATCGAGGGCAATCTGAATAAGCGTGGCGACGGTATCTACGACATGATGGCCGGCGTCGGTGCCCATGAGGTGATCATCGAGAGCCCGAATCACCGCATCAGCATGGCCGATCTCTCGGAGGACAACATCCGGGAGGTTCTCTGGGTCTATCGCGACCGGCTCGTGGACCTGAAGAAAGACACGCGATTCGTTCACGGCATGATCTTCAAAAACGTGGGATCGGCCGCGGGCGCGAGTCTGGAGCATACGCATAGTCAGCTTATCGTCACACCGATCGTGCCCGTTTCGGTCTGGGAAGAAATGATGGGGGCCCTGGAGTTTCATAACTACCGGGGGCGCTGCATTTACTGCGACATGATCCAGCAAGAGCTGTCGTTCGAGAACCGCGTCGTCCTCGACACGCCCCACTTCACCGCGGTCTGCCCCTATGCCAGCCGCTTTCCCTTCGAGACGTGGATTCTGCCGAAGGCCCATTCGAGCCACTTCGAGAACATTCCCAAACCCGGCGTCGACGACCTCGGGCACGTCTTGCACGAGGTCTTGAACAAGCTGGAGCTCGCGCTCGATAACCCGCCGTACAACTACATCATCCACACCGCCCCGTTCGACCACCAGGAATTGCCGCACTACCACTGGCACATCGAAATCATTCCTCGACTCACGAAAGTGGCCGGCTTTGAATGGGGCTCAGGGTTCTACATCAACCCTGTCCCGCCGGAAGACGCCGCGGCGTTCCTGCGCGAGGTTGACGGCAACGTCGCCGAGTCGCGCGTTGGCTTGCCGGAGCGGATCACGATCCACTGACAGACCCGGTCGCACGTTCGCCGCCCCAATTCCATGGGGATGGGTGTTGGAGAAAGACGAAGGCCAGTCGATAATGAGTGCGAGCCTCCCTGCGCACGGACAAGAAGACCGCGCAGCGGTGGGCGTTCGGCTTTGTCGAGGGCCTGTCTGCCATGAACGGCGTCCGCCTGATTCTCGCCTTGCACAACCACCAGCCTGTCGGGAACTTCGACGGCGTCTTCGAGTCGGCGTACCGTGATAGTTATTTGCCATTTCTCGAAGTCCTCGAAGATTATCCGACGATCCCGTTCACGCTCCACACGTCCGGCCCGCTCATGGAGTGGCTCGTCGATCGTCATCCGGAATACGTCGCCCGAGTGCGCTCGCTCGTTGATGCGGGACGCGTCGAGATCCTGGGCGGCGGGTTTTTCGAGCCGATCATGACGATGATCCCGCACCGGGATCGCGTCGCCCAGATCAAGGATTATTCCGCCTATCTGGGAGAGCTCTTCGGCTCGCGCATCCGCGGCATGTGGATTCCCGAGCGTGTCTGGGAACAAACTCTGGTCCTGGCGCTCGCCGAAGCCGGGATCGAGTACACGATCCTCGACGACTTTCATTTCCATCGCGCGGGGCTCACCGATGCGGATCTCCACGGCTACTACCTGACCGAGGATGAAGGAAAGCTCGTCAAGGTGTTTCCCGCCGCCGAGCGGCTCCGGTACACGATTCCCTTTCAGGAACCGCACGCGACTTACGAGTTCCTGCGGCGACTCTCCGAAGAGCAACCCGGCGCGACCGTCGTCTTCGCCGATGACGGCGAAAAGTTCGGCTCCTGGCCGGACACGTTTCATCACGTTTATACACACGGTTGGTTGCGGCGATTCTGCGATATGTTGATTGGTAACAAGGAGTGGATCCAGCCGTTGACCTTGGCGTGTGCCGTCGACTCGACGGTGCCGCTCGGCCGGGTGTATCTGCCCGACTGCTCGTACCGCGAGATGACGGAGTGGGCCCTCCCCCCAGCTCAACTCGCCGCCTATCAGGAGACGATGAAGGCGCTGGGCGAGCACGCGGTGACCGAGTCGTTGAAGCCTTATCTCAAGTTCGGCGGCGCCTGGAGGAACTTCAAGGCGAAGTATTCCGAGAGCGATGAGATGTACACTCGGATGCTCGGCCTTTCGCAACGGTTGGCGGCGGCCTCCGCGCGGCCGGAAGCCGATGCCGATTACCTGGAGGTGGCGCGGCAGGAGCTGTTTCGAGGCCAGTGCAACTGCCCTTACTGGCATGGCTCCTTCGGCGGGCTCTACCTGCCGCATCTTCGAGGCGCGATCTTCCATCATCTCATTGCCTGCCACAACGCGCTCGACGATGCCGAAGGATTGAGCGGGCCCAGAGTCCAACTGGAGGTTGGCGACTTCAACCTCGACGCTCGCCAGGAAGTGCGCCTGGAGAACGACCGCTTGATCGCGTTCGTTCGCCCCGCGGGCGGCGGGCAGGTCTACGAGCTCGACGTGCGCGACTCGCAGACGAACGTGCTCGCGACCCTGGAGCGCAGGCCGGAAGCGTACCACAGCTCCATCGCGGCCCTGGCGGCTCTCGAGCGCGATCGTGCTTCGAAACCGGAGCGAATCGTGCTCAAACAGGAAGGGCTCGATCGCCTTCTGATCTACGACCGCGGTCCCCGCAAGGCGCTCGTGGATCACTTCTACTCCGCCGACGTCACACTCTCGGATTTGATCGCGTGTCGGGACGTTGAAAAGGGCGATTTTGTCACTGGGACGTACCTTTCCAAAATCCAACGCAAATCCGATCGCGTCATTCTTTCGATGGAGCGCCCCGGATGGGCCGAAGGCCAGACGATCCAGGTGCGCAAGACGATCGAATTGACCGCGGGAAGTCCGACGATTGACGTCCACTATGCGATCGAGGATCTGCGCGCTGACGTACCACTCCACTTTGCGATCGAGTTCAACCTCGCCGGGATGGCGGGTCACGCCCAGGATCGTTACTACCGCGACCCGTCGGGAGAACGGCTCGGAATGCTCGACAGCCGTCTCGACGTGCCGTCGCTCTCGGGAATCGGCCTTACGGACGAGTGGCTCAACCTGTCGGTCGGTCTCGATTGGTCGGTGCCGGCAGGGTTGTGGTGCTTCCCGATACAGACTGTGAGCCAGAGTGAGGGCGGGTTCGAGGGCGTTTACCAGAGCTCCGCGGTGATTCCTCACTGGATCGTCAATGCCGACGATTCGGGCCGGTGGGAGGTCCGAATCCGCTGGACCCTCGACCACGCCTTCGTTGAGGATGCTCCGATGCCCGTGTTCGTGGAATCAGCACGGAAATAGGGGACCTCAGTTCGAGCGTTGCGAGATCCGTCTAAGCCGCTAGCGTTTAAACGGTACACGACATGGCCATCAGTCATTCATTCGCTTCCACGAGCGCAGATTATAACTCCCCCCCTTGGGAATTTTGAAGTTGCGCTTATTCCGTTGGCATCTGCGACGAGAGACTGGGAATTCAGCGTGAACGCGCTTTTGTTCCGTGCAACGCGACTCTCGCCAGCGGACGGGCATCCAGAGTCGACTTTCGCTCCGCGAAAGAGAATTCTTTCGCGGAGCGAAAGTCGACTATCGATCCCGTCTCGCCTCTTTCGGACGGTACGACCGAAACGCGCAACTTCAAAACTTGGGAAGGGGGGGGTAAGGGGGGGTGGGCCTAGGCCTCCGCTTGGGGCCAATGGCATCGTACCGTCGCGGATCCATACGCGTGCAGGCACGGGGCCGATCGCGGAGGTTACTCCCCACCCCCCCAACCCCCCCTTCCCAAGGGGGGGAGTTATATATTCCTCCTTCTGAGAAGGGATGGGTGAGCGAACCGGGGCGACCGGTCCTGCGCAACGCAGTCGTGATCCGCTCTGACCATAAACACCATCGTGAATCACCCGCTCCGATGATCTGGCCCTTTCGCCGCAAAGTTCAAGTTCCCAAGAGGTCGGCACCCACTGTGGACGCCGCCGCCATCGTGCGCAGGGCGCGGCGTCTGCGTTTTCGCGTTCGTGCCGGCGCGCTTTCCGCGCTGTCCGGCGCCTATCAAAGTGCACGGCCTGGTGTCGGACTGACCTTCTCGGAGCTGCGTGCGTACGAGCCTGGCGACGACGTCCGCCACCTCGACTGGAACGTCACCGCGCGGCAAGGAAAGCCCTACGTCCGGCGTTACGTCGAAGAGCGGGCCCTGACGCTCTGGCTGATCGTCGATGTGTCGGCGAGCCTCCGCTTTGGCCCGGAAGGTCGCACCAAGGCCGATCGCGCCGCGCAGGCCGCCGCCCTGCTCGCAACGGCTGCGGTGCAGAATGGCGACCGGGTTGGCCTCACGATGGTGAGTGACGTGGTCGAGGCCGAGCTGCCGCCCGGCGGAGGGGCAAGGCACCTGGCGCGGATCGTCCGGGCGCTCGTGGCGACGCCCACGTCGTCACGCGGCACGTCGCTTACGGTGGGCCTCTCGCGGCTGCGACATCCCGCGCGGCGCGCGTTGGTCGTCGTGTGCAGCGATTTCCTGTCCCCGGAGCCGATCGGCGTGTGGCGACGCGCGGCGAGACGGCACGAGGTCGTCGCGCTGCGGTTTGTTGAACCGCGTGAGGAACAGCTCCCCAACGCAGGGTTGATCGCCGTCCGCGCTGTGGAGACCGGCGTATCTCGCGTGATCGACTCGGGGTCGAAGCGCGTCCGTGACGCTTACGCGCGCGCGGCTAAAGAACGCCGCGCCGCGTTTCTGCGCTGGTGCTCGGCGACGGGAATCACGGGCCACGAAATCGGCACGATCAACGACCCGATCGGTCCCCTCACCCGTTTCTTTTCCGGCCGCGCGACCCGGCGAGGCCCGATGTGAACCCTCCCGCACGAGCGCTCTACGTACCACCCTGCCCGAATCTCGGTCCGGAGCCGGCTTCCGGACCTGACGCGACGTCTTTCTACGGCGTGATCCTCGGAGCGTTTTTGGTCGTTGCGTTACTGGGTCTCTGGATCATTCGACGGCGGTTGCACTCGCGGCGTCGCAAGAAAGTCTCTCAAGCGGCGTTTTCGCCCCTCGTGCCCGACTCGGCCAGTCCCCGCGAGCGAATCCTGGGCTTTGCCGACGCCATCCGGGCCGGCCTGACCGGACGGTTTGGACCGGAGTTTGACGCGAGGACGACCGAGGAGATCATCGCCGATCCTCGGTTGCTCGAAGCGCTTGGTCCGGAACGTCTGGAACGCCTGGCCTCGTTTTTCGCTCTCGCGAACCGCATCAAATTCGCGGTGGAGCCCGAGGAAATCGTTTTAGCGGACGATGCTTTGGAAGCGTGGGGAGTTTTCGTGAACGACGTCGTCACGACGTTGAGTGCCGAGACCCTGAATCGTGCGAGCCCCGGGTGACAAGCCCATCCACGTTGCGCCAAGCGGGTCGGCTGCTTGGAAATCCAGCCGCGATTCGCAACAATGATCGGAGTGTGACTCCGACCGAAGTCTATCGAGGGGCGTCTCACTCCAGAGACCAGGGTGTGCAATGCGGAGTTTGATCGTCGATGACGAGCCCAACATTCGTCGCACACTTCGGGTTGCCCTCGAGGCCATGGGGCATAAGGTCGAGGATGCGGGCTCGGGTGCGGAGGCACTCCGACTCATCCAACGCCAGCCCTGCGACGTGGCGTTCGTCGATCTGCGGCTTGGGAGCGAATCGGGGCTCAACCTGCTGGATTCGCTTCTCGAGCAGGTCCCTCGGCTAGCGGTCGTCATCATCACGGCGTACGCGTCCTGGGATTCAGCCGTAGACGCGATGCGCCGGGGGGCTTGCGACTATCTCGCCAAGCCGTTCACGCCGTCCCAGATCCGCGCCGTTCTCGAACGCGTGGAGCAGTTTCAGGGCCTCCGCGATCGTGTCGCGGATCTCGAGGAGCAGGTTCGTGCCGAAGTGCCAGAGGCGGATCTGGAAGGGCGCGACATCGAGGTTCGTCGCGTTTTCGACATCGCCCGCCGCGTTGCCGCCGCGGAGTCCGTGGTCTTGATTCGCGGCGAAAACGGGACCGGCAAGGGCGTCCTGGCCCATGCGCTGCACGCCTGGAGCAAGCGGGCGAGCGGCCCGTTCGTGACCGTAAGCTGCCCGAGTTTGAGCCCGGAACTCCTCGAGAGCGACCTCTTCGGCCATGCGCGAGGCGCATTCACCGGCGCCGTGCGCGACACGGCCGGGAAAGTCGCGGCCGCACAGGGTGGAACGCTCTTCCTCGACGAGATCGGCGACCTTCCTGTTCCCCTCCAGCCCAAGCTTCTCCGCTTCCTCCAGGAGCGGAAGTACGAGCGAGTGGGCGAGACCAACACGCGCACCGCCGACGTCCGACTCATCGCAGCGACCAACCGCGACCTCGAGGCTGCGGTCGCGGCGAACACGTTTCGCGAAGATCTCTTTTACCGCTTGAACGTCGTTGAGCTGACACTTCCACCGCTCCGCCAAAGGACAGATATTCTGCCGCTTGCCGAGCACCTTTTGCTGTTTTTCGCCAGGAAGACAGGGCGCCGACTCACGGAGTTCACACCCGAAGCGCGCGAGGCTCTGATTCGCCACCCCTGGCCCGGCAACCTTCGCGAGCTCCGCAACGCGATCGAACGCGCCGCCATCCTCGCCGCGGGTCCGGAGGTCGGGCTCGCGGACCTCCCCGATCGCATCGTCCAATCTCGACCGGGCCACGCGGGTACCATGGTGGTTGGAGGTCAGGTGACGCTCGAAGAACTGGAAATCGAGCACATTCGTAGAATCCTCTCGTCGTCGTCGAGCCTCGAGGCCGCTGCTCGTACGCTTGGGATCGACCCGAGTACACTTTATCGAAAACGGAAACTCTTTGGCCTGTAGGCATACGTCGCGGCACGTCGTCGAGCCGGTCGATGTTTTCTCTATCATTCTCGCCAGGTTCGACCTTGTTCCAACGCTCACGCTGAGTCGCGAATTTCAAAAATCATCGCGACCGTTGGCGTATCGAGGACAAACCGCATGGCTACGTCCGAGCAGACGCGACCCACGCCCGAGCAGTTCCTCCACTTGATCCGTCGCCAGGAGCGCGGGCGACTGAAGGTCTATCTCGGCTCGTCGGCCGGGGTCGGCAAAACGTATGCCATGCTTCGCGAGGGCCAGCGCCTGCGGCAACAAGGCGTGGATGTCGTGATTGGCCTGGTCGAAACCCACGGCCGGAAGGAAACGTCCGAACAGATCGGCGATCTGGAGGTCGTCCCGCCGCGGACGATCGAATACCGGGGTGTGACCCTCTCTGAGATGGACCTTGACGGGATCCTGAGCCGCCGCCCGACAGTTTGCCTTGTCGACGAACTGGCGCATACCAACGCCCCGGGAAGCCGGTTCGGCAAGCGCTACCAGGATATCGAAGAGCTTCTGCGCGCAGGGATTCATGTCATCACAACGGTGAACGTTCAACATTTGGAGAGCCTCTACGACGACGTTGAACGGGCGACCGGGGTCAAGGTCAAAGAACGCTTGCCCGACCGTGTGCTGGCAGAAGCCGACCAGATCGTCAACGTGGATATTTCAGCCGAAGACTTGCTCGAGCGTCTCAAGGCAGGAAAAGTCTACCCTCCGGAACGCGCGGAGAGAGCCCTGGAGAACTTCTTCACGTCGGCGAACCTGACCCGCCTGCGCGAGATCACGATGACCGAGGTGGCGCACCTGATCGACCGTCGCGGCCGTCGAGCCGAGGCGGACCGTGCGTCGCCTTCCGCGGCCGAGCGGGTGATGGTTGGGCTTTCGAGCCTCAGCCCCAATGCGCCCGCACTCTTGCGCAAGGCGGCCCGGCTCGCCGATCGCCTCAATGCCCCCTGGTACTCGGTCTACATCCAGACGCCCGCCGAAGATCTCACCAAGATCGACGCCGCCACCCAGCGGATGATCGGCAAGAACCTGGAACTCGCCCAGCAGCTCGGCGGGATTCCCATGACCTTCCGCGGCCCCGACGTCGCGTCCACCGTCGCGGCGTTCGCACGCGAGTACGGTATCAAAGTCATCGTGATGGGAAAGAGCCGGCAGCCTTGGTACCGGCGGTTCCTCGGTGAGTCGATCCTGGAACGGATCCTGCGCTTGACCGAAGACGTCGACGTGATGATCGTTGATGTGTAGGAGCATATAAGGATTCGAAATCAAACGATTCCGACAATTGCCTCAATGCTTCGAAGGCGACGGCATTGCAGTGGGAGCGGTTGTAGGTTCGAACAGAGGCACGGATTTGATCACGCTCTGATACACGCCCCACGACAGGGGGATCAGCACGATGATCCACGCAAAGGCGATAGCCACGGGGGAGGAGTCTCGCTGGTCAATCTCCATGCACCAATTCCGTTTCGAGTCCTGGCCGGCGTGGGTTACGCCGCTTGATGGTGGTGGCGTTCATGAACGGGGGTGATCAGCAGGTTGCAGATCAGCCCAATGACCAGCAGTCCAACCATGAGATACATCGTCAGGTTGTACGCTTCGGCGCGGGCGACTCCGTGATCGGTCTGGTAGGTTGACACATAGTTGACCAACTGAGGCCCGAGAACCGCGGCCATGGACCACGCGGTAATCAAGCGGCCGTGCACGGCGCCGAGGTGCATGGTGCCGAACAGGTCGCGTAGGTAGGCGGGGATCGTTGCGAATCCACCGCCGTACATCGAGATGATGACGGCAGTGACCAGGACGAAGAGCGTCACGCTGTGGATCTTCTGAGTGAACGGGACCAGAGAATACAGCACAGCACCGAGGAGGAAATAGACGCAGTAGATCCCTTTACGCCCGGTCCAGTCAGAGGTCGACGACCAGAAGAATCGGCCGCCCATGTTGAAGAGGCTGAGCAAGCCGGCGAACCCGCCCGCGACCTCCTTCGAGACGCCGAACATATCCTGGCACATCTTCGACGCCTGCCCGAGAATGCCGATCCCTGCTGTGACGTTCATGCAGAGGACGGTCCAGAGGAGCCAGAATTGTGGTGTCTTCCAGGCCGTGTCGACGCCGACGTGGGCATTCGTTACCAGCTTCTTGGCTTGGGTCTGAGGGACATAGCCTTTGGGCTGCCAACCGGGCGCAGGTACGCGCACGGTGAACGCGCCAAACATCATGAAGACGAAATAGCCGCACGCCATGACCAGGAACGCTTCCTTCACGCCGACGGACGTGGGCGACTCAAAGTAGCGCATCAGCTCGACGCCGAGAGGAGCCCCGATCAACGCACCGCCGCCGAAGCCCATGATGGCCAGGCCGGTTGCCATCCCGGGACGGTCGGGGAACCACTTCACCAGGGTCGAGACCGGCGCGATGTAGCCGAGGCCGAGACCGATACCCCCGATGACCCCATAGCCCAGGTAGATCACCCAAAGCTGGTGCCACGCCACTCCCAGGCTGGCCAGCGACAAGCCGCCGCAAAAGCAGCAGGCGCTGGCGAACATCGTCCTCCTGGGTCCGACCCGTTCCACCCATTTGCCCAAAAACGCGGCTGAAAGACCGAGCATGATCAGGGCGATCGAGTAGATCCAGCCGACCTGCGGAATCGTCCAGTCGCGGTTTTCGATCGACTGCGTGATGCCGATGACGCGCGTCAACGGAACATTGAAGACGCTGAATCCATAAATCTCCCCGATGCACAGGTGGACCGAAAGCGCGGCCGGCGGGATGAGCCAGCGATTGAAACCGGGCGGTCCGATGGTCCGGTCCCGATCCAGTATCTGCAGAATCGACATGCGATAGAATTCCACCGGAGGGGTTCGAGGATATTTTGGATCGACTCAAGCGGCTTGGAATCGCCGGCGGAGATCTACCAGATCCGCGCACGCTCTCGGGCTGGCAGCCAGAGTTTGTCGCCTTCCTTGACGGCGAACGCCTCATAGAATTCCGGCAGGTTGCGCACAACGCCGTTGCAGCGGAACTCTGCCGGCGAGTGCGGGTCCAGCGTCAGCCGGCGCTGGAGCTCGGCATCGCGATACTTGGCCCGCCAGACTTGCGCCCAGCCGATGAAGAACCGCTGCTGGCCCGTCAAGCCGTCTAGCTCCGGCGGTTTGCGCCCCTGGAGGGCGAGGTGGTACGCCTTGTAGGCGATGGTCAGGCCGCCGAGGTCGCCGATGTTTTCGCCGATCGTCAGTGAACCGTTGACATGCTGGTTTGTAAGCTGGGCCGGCGTGAAAGCATCGTACTGGGCGATCAGAACCTTGGTGCGACGCTCGAACTCCTTGCGGTCAGCGTCAGTCCACCAGTTGTCCATGTTGCCGTTACCGTCGTACTTCGAGCCCTGGTCGTCGAATCCGTGGCCGATTTCATGGCCGATCACCGCCCCGATTGCCCCGTAATTCACGGCAATATCGGCTTCCATGTCGAAGAACGGCGGCTGAAGGATCGATGCGGGGAAGACGATCTCGTTCATGCCGGGGTTGTAGTAAGCGTTGACGGTTTGGGGGGTCATGAACCATTCGCCGCGGTCCACGGGTTGGCCGAGCTTGGCCAGCCCTCGGTCGTGTTCGAACGCCGAAGCGCGGGCGATATTGCCCACCAGATCATCGCGCTGAATGGCGAGCTTGGAATAGTCACGCCACTTGTCGGGATAGCCAATCTTGGGGGTGAACTTGGCGAGTTTTTCCAGCGCCTTCTTGCGAGTCTCCGGGCCCATCCATTCGAGCGTCTCGATGTCTTGCCGATAGGCCTCAGTGAGGTTCTTGACCAGCGCGAGCATGCGCTCTTTCGCTGCGGGGGGAAAGTGTTTTTCGACGTACAGCTTGCCAAGCGCTTCGCCGAGCGATGCCTCGACGGACGCAACGCCGCGTTTCCAGCGCGGGCGGTTTTCCTTCGTGCCGGTCAACGTGCGGCCGTAGAACTCGAAGTGCTCGTCCACGAACGCTTTGCTCAGTAGGGGTGAGCGACTATTGATGAGGGAGGCCTTCATCCAGAGCTTCCACTGGGGAAGCGAGACTTCCTCGATCGCCTGCGCGAGCGCCGAGAAGTAGTCGGGCTGCCGAACGACGACCTCTTTCACATCGTGAGCGCCGGACGCCTCGAACCAGACCGGCCAATCGATGCCGGGCGTGAGTGCGGCGAGTGCCTCGCGGTCTTTCTTGTTGTAGGTTCGAGTCTCGTCGCGGTTCTTCACGCGGTCCCAGTGGGCGCTGGCGAGCCGGGTCTCGAGCGTCATGATCTCCTTCGCGCTGGACTCGGCTTCCGCGATCTGCGCGAGGTCGAGGAGTTTGCGCAGGTGGACGACGTAGGCATCGCGAATGTTCTGGAACTTGGGTTCACGGTAATAGGACTCGTCGGGAAGTCCTAGCCCCCCCTGCCCCAGGTAGATGATGTAACGATCGGAGTGCTTGGCGTCAGTGTCAACGTGAAAGCTGAAGAGCCCTCGCGCACCTTGGCGTTGCAGTTCGGCGAGAGCCTTGAAGAGTCCGCGCTTATCGGCGATGGAGTCGATCTGCGCCAGTTCCTTCTCGATCGCGCCCAGGCCGAGTTTTTCGACGCGTTCTTCGTCCATGAAGCTCGCGTAGAGGTCGCCGATCTTGCGGGCGTCGGAACCCTCGCGTAGGTCGGAGCGGCCCGCGTTCTCCTCGATGATGGCCTTAAGGTCGGACTCGGATTTGTCGCGGAGCTGGTAAAACGCACCGTCCATGGGGCGATCGGCGGGGATCGTTGCTTCAGCGAGCCACTTCCCATTCACGTGCCGGAAGAGGTCGTCCTGCGGACGCACGCTCGACTCGATGTGCGACTTGTCAATGCCCGACTTGAGGACGGGCTCCGTTGCGCCCGGCTTTTCGGCGGCTCGAAGTCCGAAGCCGGTCGCCAGAAGGGCCATCGCCGCGCCGCACCAAAGCAGTCGTCTCATGTAGCTCGAACTCCGGACGGATCCTGTAGATTTCCCCAGCTCCTTGTCGCCAGGCCCCCATTCCAACGGAATGGCCGGTCCCTTTCCAGTGCAAACGCCTCTAACGAGGCGACACGGCGACTTCGCCTGGAGTCGCCATCGTCGGTTCGAGTGCCAGGTCCGCAGTGTGGAGACGCTGCCAACGCCTGCGCCGGACCCAGTAGAAGAGGACGGGCAGCAGCAGGTCAATGACCTCATCGGCAATGAGCACGCCGCCCAAAACGGGTGCCGCCATCGGCTTGATCACGTCGGCGCCGACACCGGAGGCCCAGAGCATGGGTGCGAGGCCGATGATCATCGTCCCCTCGGTCAAGAGCTTGGGACGAAGCCGGTTCACAGCACCGTCGAGGACCGCCTGGCGCAATTGCGGTAAGCTCAGAGCCGCAAGACCGCCTGCTCTCTCAACCGCCTCGCGCAGGTAGACCAGCATGATGATTCCGGTCGACGTCGCCATACCGAAACATGCGATATACCCAACCCACACGGTAACGGAGAACTTGAATCCGAAGAGCCACTGAAAGAACACGCCCCCCGCGATTGCCCCTGGCAGGGCGAGCATCATGAGTGCGGCGTCGGCCGCATCGTGATAGGTCCAGTACAGCACCGCGAAGATCAGCACCAGAACGATCGGAACGATTACCATCAACGTCTGGCGCGCGTGAATCTCGTGTTCGTACTGGCCGGTCCACTCGGCGAACGTGCCTTCGGGGAACTTGACCTCGTGTGCGACGACCACGCGCGCCTTCGCCACGAAATCCGCGGCGCTAGCGGCGCGCAGATTGAGCCGAACGTAGTTGCGAAGCAGTCCGTTCTCGCTCTTGATCGTTGCGGGGCCTTCGACGACCTGAACATCAGCCAGGTCGCCAAGCGCGATCAGCCGCGGCGATCCGTCCGGCTCTCGCACCTCGGACGCGATCAAGAGACCGCGAATCGCGTCTTCATCCCCACGCCAGTCGCGGCCGTTCAGGACCCTAACCGGGTGTCGTTCCCGCCCTTCCATCGTATGGGTGACAACCTTGCCGCCGAGCGCTGTCTCGACAGTGTCGTTGATTGCCGCGATCCTGATCCCCGCCCTGGCCGCGCGCTCGCGGTCGATGCGAATTTCAATGTAGCCCTTCCCACGGATCGGATCGGCGATCACATCGGCGGCTCCCGGCAGACGTTTCAGAACGGCTGCGATCGACTCCGAAGTCCGCACCACGTCCTCGAGCCGGCGCCCTTGCACGCGAACGCCGATCGCCGTGTTGACTCCGGTGGCGAGCATGTCGACTCGGTTCTGAATGGGCATCGTCCAGACGTTGGTCCAGCCGGGCATCTGGACGGCCTGATCGAGGTCGGAGCCAAAGCCCATCAGCTCCGAACGCTCTTTCTTCCACAGCAAGAGATGCGACGCGAACGACTTGCTCAAGCGCGCCTGAATTGCGTCGAGCGCGGGAAGTGGCTCGATGGTGAGCGGTGTCGCGGGCCGGCCGTGGTGGTGGTCTCCTGACCTGCTCGCCGTGGGCAGCTTGGGGCGCTCGCGCAGGCGTTTGATCTCACGGATGGTCGCGGCGACGCGCAGGTCGGTCGCCTCGGTGCGTAAGAGTAGCTCCTCGAGTACGAGCCTCGTATAGGTCTCCGCGCCTCGGTCGATGAGCTCTCCGTTGAGTTGCCGCACATGCTCGTGCCAGCGTGCTTGCTGTGAGGCAAACTCGGGGTCGTCCGGATCGGTGATGACGACGAGCAAGGCTCGCTCGAACTCCCGGTTGCGCTGATAGGCATATTCGCGTAGTGCGGTATCGAAAAGTGGGAGCGTCGCATCGGTTGTCTCGGAGACGAGTGCCGGATTCGCAGGCCGTTGAATCAGACCGCTTCGGATCAGCGCGTCGAGTGCCTGGCGGGTTTGGCGCTCGGCGTCCGTGCGGAGAAGCTTGCGTTTCGGCCAGAGCTCTCGCGGTCGGAAGTTCACCATGGTTTCGATCATGTCCATCGGCGCAGGATCCGTCGGCGACTCGGCCCGGCCCGCCTTGCCGACGACCATGTCGACCTCGGGAAAGCGGCAGAGGATCATATCCCGCGCTTTCAGGTCGTCACCCGATTCGGTCACCGATGCACGCGGGACCGTGATCGGCATGTCCATCATCATCCCTTCGTCGAGCGGCGTCATGAACTCGCGCCCCAGCGGCGTCATCGACGTATCGGCGACGAACGCGATCACGATGAGGCTCGCCCACCCCAACGCGCGTCCCCTCCAGCGCTTCAACGAGAGCCCCACCGCGATCACACTGAAAAAAAGGCAGACCAGAAAGAGCGGACGGCTCCCGATGGGCGCGAGACCGACCAGGAACGTCACGGCCAGCACCCAGACCAGCGGCGCGGGACTGCCGAGCAACGACGAAAGGATGGGCCGATAGACGTCGATCACGCTCCGTACAATCCAGCTCTCGCGCTCACTGCGCATCCGCCCTCGAAGGAAAAACGTACAGAGTGCGGGGACGAGTGTGACCGCGAGCAGTGCCACGGTCACGAGTGCAAACGACTTCGTGAACGCCAACGGGCGGAACATCTTTCCTTCCATCCCGCTCAGCGCGAAGACGGGAAGAAACGAGAGCAGCATGATCACGATCGAGAAAAAGATTGGCCTCCCGACCATCTGGCACGCCGGCAGCACGATCGCGCGGATATCGCCGCGCACGGCGCCGTCGCCGAAGTGATCGCGCAGACGGTGCATCGCGTTCTCGACCATGACGACTGACGAGTCAACGAGCACCCCGACCGAAATCGCGATACCCGCGAGCGACATGATGTTGGTCTGTATGTCGACGATGCCCAGCGCTCGCAAGAGCCCCATCATCCCAAATGACCCGAGCGCCGCGAGCGGCAGTGTCAGCGCAATCACAAACGACGCCCGCGCGTGCAGGAGTATGAGCAGAACGCAGAGCGACGCCGTGATAATCGCTTCGGCGATCGTCCGCGTCACCGTGTCGACCGCCCCTCGGATCAGCGGGGTACGGTCGTAGAACGGAACGATACGCACGCCTTGGGGCAAGCCGGCGTGCAACTCGCGAACCTTCGCCTTGATGCTTCGCGTGACTTCGAGGGGGTTTTCCCCGTGGGCCATCAGGATCACGCCCCCTGCGATCTCGTTGCCGTCCTTTTCGAGGATGCCCCTGCGCGGACCGGGACCGATCGCCACGCTGGCGACGTCGCCTACGCGGAGGACTCGACCGTCGCCGGAGGCCCGCACCACGGCGGACTCGAGATCGCGCACCGCGCGCTGGGAGTTGAACTCGTCGTCGTCATGACCCGGCCGGGCGCCGAGCCAGCCGAGACTTCGCACGATGTACTCCGCGTTTCCCTTCTGAATGATCGGGCCGCCCACCGTCGCGTTCGAGTCCGCCACCGCGCGCACGACATTGCCCAGCGAGACCCCTTTCAACTGAAGTCGCTGAGGGTCAACACTGACCTG
Source organism: Singulisphaera sp. (assembly GCA_027451445.1). Taxonomy (GTDB): domain Bacteria; phylum Planctomycetota; class Planctomycetia; order Isosphaerales; family Isosphaeraceae; genus DAIDJG01. Next base: position 1,304 of record DAIDJG010000566.1, on the reverse strand, counting down.
ATATTCGATCGGGAATCCGCCGACGCTTGCGACCTCAGCCACACCGGGCACCGCGCTTAGGAGCGGCCGTACATACGAGTCCTGAAGGTCTCGAAGCCTGCCGAGGTCGAGCCCGCCTCCCTCGACCGAGTACCAGTAGATTTGCCCCGTCGCGAGCGCATCGGGCGGAGGATTCGGCGCCACGCCTGCGGGCAGCAGATTACCGACCTGCGCGAGGCGTTCGAGCACTCGTTGTCGAGCGGTCGGAAACGAAACCTCGTCGTCGAAGACCACGTGGATTAGCGAGAAGTGAAAATCGCTCGACGAGCGTACCACGCGCACTCCTCGGATCCCTTGAAGATGGACCGACAGCGGGTATGTGACCTGGCTCTCGATTTCGCGTGGGCTGTGCCCCATCCACTCGGTGAAGACGATCACCTGGTTTTCCGAAAGGTCGGGGACCGCATCGATCGGCGTCTTGTAGGCGGAATAGACCCCCCACGCGGCGAGGATGAACGCGCCCAGGATCACAATGGATCGGTGTCGTATCGAGTAGGCGATGATGCGTTCGATCATGGCGCTTTCGGCAGGTACTTGTCGGGAGACTTCCGCAGACGGGTCTCGCACCCTTCGCAGCAGATCATCACGGTTTTTCCCGCGACGACGACACGCCGGGGTGGTCCCATCGAGCCGAGAGGTTTGCCCGTCACAGGACAAACCTTTTGCCGGGCCACGAGGGCTTGGTCCTCGGCCGAGAGTGCCGTGGCGGTCGGCGTCGCGTTGGTCTTCGGCGGATCAACCTGAGCGCTCCTGGTCGCGCCGAAGTAGCTTGCGGCCAGGCTCGGGTTCAGGCGGGTCTCCGCGTCGAGCAAGAACGCTCCGGCGATCGCGACGCGCTGGCCCGGCTTCAGTCCACGAATCACCGGATAGGTGTCACCGCAACGAGAGCCTAACACGACTTCCACGCCATCGAACATACCCGCCATGCTTTCGACGAAAACCACCGTGCGCGTCCCCGTGTCCACGACCGCCGACTCGGGCAAGGCGAGGACCTTTCCCGGCGGACGATACGTGATGACGCGAGGCACGAGCTTCATTCCGGCGCACTCGCGGCACTCGAGTCCTGAATGATTGGCCGTCACGTTGGGATGCATTGGGCACCACCAACCGAGACGCTGGTTGTCCAGCAGCGGTTGGCGTTCGAGTTCAGTCTTCCCATCGACCGGGCAGCGCCCTCGCAAATCGGCAAGCACCTCAGGGTGCTCGGGGCAGATAAAGATCGCACGTGGATCACTCTTCTTGATCGGTGGGGCGTCAGCGGGCAT
>DAIDJG010000565.1 GCA_027451445.1 Singulisphaera sp. | reverse complement strand
CCAACAGGCGGCGATCGCTCGAACAAGGCTGTTTTTCAGCCACCGTCGCCATGTTCGTTCTCGTCGGCTGGCCAGCCGATGCCGTGTGCCTTTTCGGCCCCCCGTGAAAAGTGTCGGGTCGCCAGCCTTGGGAAGGGGGGGTAGGGGGGGTGGGGAGCGGCCGTTCGATGCGTGCAATTCCGCCATGAATCGTTCTCCTGAGCTTGATGGTTGAGGGACAAGGGACCAGCCGAACGCGTGCGCTTGCTCCCCACCCCCCCTACCCCCCCTACCCAAGGGGGGGAGTAATATGTTTCCGCGTTCCGAAGGGGGGACTGGTCGTCCGGTCTATACAACCCGAGCGTAAGCTGATGGAAGCCGGTACGCCCGACATCGTTTGGACGCTCCCGGCCCCCATGCCGAGCAGTTCGAGCGCCGCGTTCACGACCTCGCCGGGCGTGACGAGGCGCAGGCAGTCGTGGTGTCCTTGAGGGCAAATGCTTTTGTAGCAATACTTGCATGGAACGTCGTGGTTGAGGACCCGGTGCGGGACGCTCCAGGGTGTATGTTGGGGGTTCGTCAGCGCGTAGAGGTCGACGACCGGTGTCGCGACCGACGCGGCGATGTGGACCGGTCCCGAGTTGTTTGATACGAGCAGGGGAGCCCGTGCGATCAGGGCAGCCAGCTCCCCCAGCACGAGCTCACCCGCCAAGGTGAGCGAAGGGGCCTCCATCGCTCGTCGGATCTCCTCAATCATGTCGCGTTCCGATGCGCTTCCCGTGAACACGACCCGCAGACCGTGTTCGTGAACGAGCGCCCGTGCCGCCTCGGCGAAGGACGCAGACGCGTAGCGGCGCGACGGCGCAGTCGATCCCGGATGGATCACGACCCACGGCTGGTCCACATCCAGGCCTTGCCGTTGCAGCCAGTCGTCAATCCGACGCCGAGCTGCACCGGGAACGGAAATGATCATTCGCTCGGCAACCGGCTCCGACCCGATCGAGGAGACGAGATCGAGCTGCCGCCGTACTTCGTGGCGTATGAGCGTTTGTGGCTCCGGCTCGTCGATCCAGTCGGTCAGCAATCGGTACGGGTTTTCCCGGCAGTGCGCAAGCCGAAGCGGAATGCCGGCCAGGTAGCAGAGCAAGGCCGCCGGCAGCGGGTTTTGGCTATACACGGTGAAGATCACCGCCGCGTCGAAGCCTGCGGCGGCGAGTGTGTCGATCAGCCGACGATCCGGCTGCGCGTCGGCTCGAACGACCGAAGATTTCATCCAGGGGGCCTCGTAGACGATGACATCGTCGACCCAGGGAATCAGCTCGGCCGCCTCGGCGCCGGCGGGCGATGCCAGGAGCGTGATCCTGCGCTCGGCATTCGCCTCCCGAAGCGCGCGGATCGCGGGAACTGTCATCAGCACATCGCCCATCGCGTCGAGCCGGACGCAGAGCACGCTGCGCGCTTGCCGCCAGGCATCACCTGGGCTCAGGACACACACGATTCACTCCACTCGGAAACGGAGGCCACAGGCTGCGGTTCGCCGTAAGCACGACGGATCCGCGCGATGATGTCCGTGGTGGACCGGTCGGCCAGAAACGGGAGTATCTCGACGATGCCGCCAAGCTCTTCGACCAGGCTCGCCTCGGGAAGTGTCGAACGCGTGTAGTCGCCCCCTTTGACGAACACATCCGGGCGCGCGTGGCGAATGAGCTCGTGAGGCGTGTCCTCGTCGAAGGCGACGACATGATCGACGCAGCTCAGGGCAGAGAGCACCTGGAGCCGGTCCTCCAGGGCGTTGATCGGGCGTGTGGGCCCTTTCAGGCGACGGATGCCGGCGTCAGAGTTGACACCGACGATCAGGACATCGCCGAGCGCCTTGGCGCGACTGAGGTAGGAAACGTGACCGCGATGGAGGATGTCGAAACAGCCGTTCGTGAAGACGAGCCGGCGCCCCTGTCGTCGGTACGACTCGGCGCAGTCGAACAGTTCTGCGATTCCGGAAAGCCACTTGCCCGCGGGAGAGACCCACTCGCGCAGCTCGGCCGAGGTGCACGAAGCCGTCCCTTCCTTTCGCACCACCACGGCCGCCGCGACCGAGGCCAGATCGGCCGCCGCGGGCGTCTCCGCGCCGGCTGCTAACGCTAAGGCCAGCGCAGCCACAAACGTGTCGCCGGCGCCAGCGACGCGGGAGTCCCGTTCGACCTTGGCGAAGGTCCGGTACGCCGGCCGATCGTGCTCGAACACGAGGGCTCCCTCGGCGTCGAGAGTGACAGAAACGATCCGTGCGCCGGTAATGTCCAGGAGGCGCGGACCTTCCCCAGTCATCCATTCTGCTCGATCGGTGGGATGGGGTTCCCCTGATGCACCAAGCAGACGCAAAGCCTCGCCGAAATTCGGTTTGATCGCGGTGGGTCGCGCGTTGCGATAAAGGGGCAACCGCTTCGAGTCGACGACGAAAATCCGAGGCGCCGCCGCTTGCAGTTCCGTCAGCCGCGCAATGAGCGCGTCGGTGAGCGCGCCATAGGCATAATCGGACACGACGACCGCGTCACATTCTTCCCAGAGCGATTCGAGCAGCGCGAGCAGCCGCTGCTCGGTCTCAACGGCGATTGGCTCCCGGTCGCCCTGGTCGAAGCGGACGAGAAGTTGGGAACCTGCGAGGACTCGCTGTTTCGACAGCGTCCGCCGTCCTCGCTGGACGAGAACGTTCTCGGGCGCGACACCACGGCATTCCAGTTTATGACGGAGCGTTTCGCCTTCCACGTCGTCGCCGACCACGGACAGGAACGTCACGTTCGCGCCGAGGCTGTGCGCGTTGAGCGCGGCGTTCGCCGCACCGCCGGGCTGGTCGACCCGTCCCGAAACGTCGACGACCGGAACCGGCGCCTCGGGACAGAGCCGATTTGTGGAACCTTGTAGATAGCTGTCCAGCATCGATTCCCCGATTACTAGGACATGCAGTCCAGCGAACGTATCCACAATCCGGGGCAGGCCGGTATTCATCGATTTCCTCCGATCCTTGAGAGTTCGCCAGGCCGGGCGGATACAGCCGTGATCAACCGGCCGGCTTCGTTCAGGTCCCGAGCAACGAGGTCAGGCCAGCGCCAGGGCGATCGCTTCCACTCGGTCTCGTTCCCGTTGTCGATCAACACCGTGCGGCACCCGGCCCGCCGGCCGGCCTCGACGTCGTCGAGGATGTCGCCGATAAACCATGATTCGCCGAGCGCTATGCCACACTCGCGAGCCGCCGAGACGATCCGCCCGGGCCTGGGTTTGCGGCACTCACAGGCGACGGCGTACTGTGGCACGACACCCTCGGGATGATGGGGACAGTAGAAGAACCCGTCGAGCACCACGCCGATCTCCGCCAGCAGCTCACGCAACCGGTCCTGGACGGCCTCGAGCGCGTCTTCGCCGAAGAACCCATGCGCGACTCCCGACTGGTTCGAGATCACGATCAGCCGGAACCCGGCCGCCTGAAGCCGAGGGAGACCTTCGGCCGCTCCCGCTGCCAGACGGATGCGCGCAGGGTCGACGTTGAAGGGGACGTCGTCGATCAGGGTCCCGTCTTTGTCAAGAAAGATCGCTCGATCACTCATAAACCCTCGCCCGCGGGCAGATGGTGCGTCTTTGGTCCAGCAGAGAACTGCCGAAGGTGGGTGGCTGGGGTCGAGCCCGCAGGGCGATGCCCCCGGTCCGTGCGGACGGCCCAAACGTCCGGGGGCATCGCCCTGCGGGCTCGACCCCAGCCACCCAAGCTCATTCATCGTCGAACATGACATGGTAAATAAACTATGCGTGTTTAGGGCCACGAGGTTTCACGCATCGGGAGGACCAGGACCTCAGGGATGACGGTCTCGTCCGGCTGCGTGAGGACGAAGCGGACGGTCTCGGCGACATTCGCGGGATCCTGAAGCACGGCCGGGTCGAGGTCGGGGAACCGATCGAGCAAGAAGGGCGTGCGCATTCCCCCGGCTACGACGGCGGTGACCTTGACGTTGTGCGGTCTCGCCTCGACGTGCAGCGCGTGGCTGAGGCCGAGCAGGCCCCACTTGCTCGCATGGTAGGCCGAGGCATTGGCCCACGCCCGCTTCGCGGCTGTCGAGACGATATTCACGATATGCCCGCGCCCTTGCCGGCGCATGGGTGCGAGTGCAAGCTTCGACATCAGGAAAGGGCCGCGCAGGTTGACCGCGAGAATACGGTCCCAGTCGGCCACCGAGAGCTCATCGACCGGCACGGTCAGGTCGACGCCCGCGTTGTTGACGAGTACGTCCAGCCGGCCGAGCCGGGCGGTGATCTGCCGGATTGCGGCGGAAGCGCCCTCTTCATCCGTGACGTCGAGCCGGATCGCCTCCGCCCAGCCGCCCGCCTCCCGGATCGACGTGACGACCTGCTCCGCCTGTTCCTCACGCACATCGGCCGCCAGGACCACGGCCCCGGCACGGGCCAGGTTGCGACAGGTCGCCTCGCCCAGCCCCCGGCCTCCGCCAGTGATCAGCACGACTTTTCCGTTGAGTTCTGCCAAGCTTCGGCCCTCCTTTCGACGGCCGTCCGTGGGTCAGAGTCTGTCCCAATTGTGCGTGAAGCGTGGAAATGGGGACTGGCTCCGGACGTCTTCGGACGGTGCCTGTCCCCATTTCCACGCTTCACGCTCCGCCGGAAAAGGGGGACAGGCACCTCGAAGACTCGGAGCCAGTCCCCCGTTTCCGGCTCCGCTCCGCTTCCGGGACAGACTCTCAGAAATCGGGATGAACGAGAGTGCGCGGCAATGTCGATCGGGTCCGGCGTCCGAGATTGGGTCGCACTGTCCGACGTGTGCTGAGTACCTTTTCATAGAGCTCCGCGACCGATCGCGCGACCGATTCCCAGGTGTACCGGTCGTTCACGTGCCGGATCGCCTGCTCGCCCAGCGCTCGCCGCCGGCTTGGATCGCCGAGCACGTCGCCAAGCCTCGCGGCCAGCACATCGGGGCGGTTCGGCGGTACGAGGAAGCCGGTCTCGCCGTCGATGACGGTCGACTTGATCCCGCCGACCGCCGAACCAATCACGGGAGTCCCGCAGGCCATTGCTTCCAGGGGGGTGATCCCGAACGGCTCGTACCAGGGGGTCGACACGAACACGTCGGCCGCGTTGTAGTAATCCCGAAGCTCCAGGCGCCCTCGACTGCCCGTGAACGTCACCGCGTCGGCCACGCCCGCTTCCTGCGCAATCGCCTGGAGGCGTCCGATCTCCGGCGTGCGTACCGGGTCAGGCTCGCGCGACTCGCCCCCGACGATCAGTAATCGAGCCGCAATCCCTTGCTTTTTCCGCAGGCGAGCCAGACCGCGAATGACGTTGTCGACGCCCTTCCTGGGCACCATCCGGCCGAGCTGCAGGATGATCGGCCCGTCGTCCGGCAGGCCCAACCGCGCCCTCGCCACGCCCTGATCCATGGGCCAGAACTCCGAGGGATCGAACCCGCAAGGGATCGTGGCGATCCGCTTCCGATGTGCCCCATAATGGACGCCGAGATCCTGCTCATCCTGCGCACACTCGGCGATCACCCGGTCGGCCTCGGCGACCACCCGGTCCTCGATGGCAAGCCGTTCCTCGGGGAACGAGTCGGCATCGCCCTGGTGCAACCGGCGCACCCGTCCGAGTGCGTGGAACGTCACCACGAACGGGATCCCCACGGCACGCTTGAGGTCCGCCGCAACCAGAGAAGACATGAAAAAGTTTGCATGCACAAGATCGTAGCGGGCACGTTCCCGCCGCACGTGCCTGAGCGCAAAGGCGGTGAAGGCGCGCATGTGCGGCAGCAGGTCCTCCTTGCGCACCGGCTCGGGCGGGCCGGCCGGGACATGGATGACTCGCACACCCTCGTCGAAGTGCACGCAGGTGGGGAGCTCGGGACTGTCTCGGCGAGTGAGGATATCGACCTGGTGGCCTATCGACGCGAGGTGTCGCGCAATCTGGGCGACGTACACGTTCTGGCCGCCACTGTCGGCACCCCCGAGGAGCGCAAGGGGCGATGCATGCTCGCTGATCCACAGCAGTCGTCGTCTCGTCACGGGTGGGCTCCGAATCCGGGGGTGATCAATGTATGTTCTCGCGTGGCCAGCCCCACGACCGCCGAGAAAGCGTCTTCCCACTCTCGGGCGAACCGCTCAATCGAAAACCGCTCCCGCGCAACGCGACGGCCCTGCTCGCCGAGCTTTCGCGCCTCGACGGGGTTGGCCAGGAGCATCCGCATCACTTCGGCCAACATGCCCACATCCGTGGACACGAACCCGGAGACGCCGTTTTCCACGAGCGTCGCCATCTCGGTCGTTGCCAGGCCGACGATCGGTAGGCCGATCATCATGGCCTCGATCACCGCCAGGCCGAGGCTCGTGTACCGGATCGGATTGAAGAAGAACCGGTATGATGCGATGAACTGCGGCAGGTCGAGCGGCTGGATCTCGCCCACACCGCCGAGTGACTCAGCGTCCATACCGACGAGGTCGAGCGGCACCTCGTCACGCACCCGCTCGAAGACGTCGGCGCCGAGCCGGCGCCCTCGCTTGCGCAAGTGGTTGACGACCACGATGCCCTTGGCGAACTGGCCGGAGTAATCCACCTTGTCGGGAACGGAAACGCCGTGCTCGATGATGCGCGTGGGCGTGCGGCCGCTGTCCCACATCAAGTCGTTGAACGGCGTGACGTGGACGAGCAGCGTCTCCGGGTCGTCCACGATGTGCCGCGTGTTGGTCGGATGCTCCTGCGGCGGGTCGTGCTCGAGGTAGATCCGCGGCAGTGAGCGCTGCTCTTCGGTGAGGATCTCGTACTGGTCCTCAACGTAGTTCCGCCGCGACTGAAAGAGAATGCAATCGAACTCGAGCTCGCGGACGGCCTCCGCCGGGACGTCGCGCACGCGCTCGGGAAAGGGAAATGTCGAGCCGCGACCACCGTAGCCGGGTCGTCCGGGCGCGAGCGGCAGAGTGAACTCGACGTTCGCCCGCGACAGGTAGAGCAGATAATTGCCGTGGACATGCCACGTCAGAACGCGCAGGGGTCGCATGGTTCCCAGGGCCTCCGCGCCGATGGTTGTACGTTCGCCGCCTTATCAACCGTGCTGGGCTGAAGCTCCCTTGCCGGTAAATCGAGTGAGTGGTTCAGGAGATCGTTGGCCTCGGTCAGTACCGTGGCCGCGTCGACGGTTGGCACGCGGCAAAGCACGCGGTGCCGCAACCCATCGATCGGGGCCCAGCGTTCGGGGTTGTTTCCGGTGGAGATCACCACGCTTGGCACACCGAGGGCGTCGGCCAGATGGGAGATGCCTGTGTCGTTACAAACCACCAACCGCGATTGCTCGAGAAGGGCCGCCAGTGTTCCCAAGGACGTGGCACCGGCCAGATCCAGAACGTCGGCGCGCATGGCCCGAGCGATCGCACCGGTAAGGCCAGCCTCGCTGGCCGAGCCGGTCAGCACGATGGCGTAGCCCCGGTCGGAGAGGGCGTCGGCGACAGCGACGAATCGATCCAGGGGCCATCGGCGTTCGGGTGCGCTTGCGCCGCCGTGGATGCATACCAATCCGCGTGAGAGCTGCCCGAAACTCCCGACAAGCCGTCGTGCGCGAATCCGATCCTCGCTCCAGATCGGGAACTCCAGTGATTCTCCGCGCGGCGCGATCCCGAGGTGCTCGGCGAGCTTGAGCAGTCGCCGCAACTCAAGTCCCTGGTTCGGGTAAAGGAGAAACGTTGAGGGGTCGGGACAGAGGTTCTCGAACTCAAAGAACCCGGCATTCACGCGTGCGCCGAACTGCATTGTGACCGCGTTCGAGATCGCTCCGGAGCCGTGCAGTTGGACGGCGAGGTCGAACTCCTCGCTCCGAATCCGTTCGAAGAAGCGCGGCAAGCGTTCGACGAGAGGCTCGCGTTCCGGCAGTCCCGGATAGCCCGGGAACTCGCGGAAGTCGTCAATATACAAGGGGTAGCGATCGACGAGCTCCCGCGCCCACGGCAACCCGATCAAAACGATCTCGGCGGCGGGAAAGTGCGCACGGACCGCGCGCAAGAACGGAACCGCACACAGCATGTCGCCCAGTTTCAAAGCGCGGAAGAGCGCGATCTTCCGCGGCGGTGGACTCCAGGGTCGCCCCATCGGGGGTATCTCCTTCGTCAGAAATTGATCGCGGATCGTGGACCGCGTGGTTGGGAGGTTGTTCCGAAAGGCACATGGGACAGATGTAGAGCGAGGAGTGCCCACCGTTTTTGTCGTCTTCGGTGGGCGATACCCGCCCTAGAAAGGGCTTTCGGGACAGCCTCCTGGTCGCTCAAACCATGCAGCAGTGGGGGGTGGTCATTGACAACCCCCGGCGAATGCACGCAGAGCCGCATCGGCACGATCGAGTGGGATCGTGACGCTCAGCGTCTCTCCAGGTTGTTGTTCTTCTCTGTTCAGGACGGCACGGGTTCCGGACCGGCCGGCATTTTCCACGACGTCTCTTCTGAGCAATTCTCATTCCATCATCGTCGAGAAGACAAACCCACGGCCTTTCGACGACTCTCTATAGCCGGCTCGCGTTTCACCGAGCCGCGCCTGGCTACCGACAGGCCTTTTTGGCACGTCGGTTGTGTGCAACGTCGTACCGCTTCATGTGCGAAACGGAGCGCACCGTCAGGTTCACACGCGGAACCAAAAAATGGAAACAGAAATTGAAGGCGCAACGATTGCCATTGTCATGATCACGCATAATCGCGTGCATGATATACTGCGTTCGCTCGACGAATTGATCCGTCTTCCGGAGAGGCCGGCGATCGTCGTGGTCGACAATGGCTCGCACGATGGGACTGCGGCGGTGTTGGCGGAACGCTTTCCGCAGATTCGCGTCCTTCGGTCCGAGGCGAACCTGGGGGCCGCGGCGCGCACCTTGGGCGTCCGGCACATAGACGCGCCGTACATCGCCTTCTGCGACGACGACACCTGGTGGGAGCCAGGGAATCTGCACGCGGCGGCCGACCTGTTCGACGCGCAGCCTCGTCTTGCCGTCATTACAGCGCGGGTGCTTGTGGGGCCCGGAAACGAGGAAGATCCGATTTGCCGGGTGCTCTCATGTAGCCCGTTGCCACGCGAACCCGGGATGCCGGGTCCTCCACTGCTGGGCTTCCTCGCCGGCGCCTCGATCGTCCGGCGCTCGGCATTCCTTGAGGCCGGCGGCTTCGAGCCGCGCTTCTTCATTGGTGGTGAGGAAGAACTCCTGGCCGCCGATCTCGCGGCCCGGGGCTGGTGGCTTTGTTACGTCCCGGAACTTGTCGTCCACCATCACCCTTCACCCGCGCGCGACGGATCGAAGCGACGGAACACGCTCGCGCGCAACGCCCTCTGGTTTGCGTGGCTGCGCAGGCCGCTACGGGTCGCGTTACGAAAAACGATCCGGCCCGCATGGGAGCGCCCGTGGAGTCGCGACACCTGGCGCACGCTCTTCGAAGCTTTGGGCGGTCTGCCGTGGGCTTTGCGAAGGCGCCGGGTGTTGCCTCCCGAGGTCGAGTGCGGTTTACGCCTGTTGGAGGGACATTCCTGATGTTTCTCGACCACGCGATCACTGGCGACGAGCTCCCGCCTGGTACCTTCTGTCTCACCTATGATGATGGGCCTGGTCAGACCGAACGCGAGGAGGATCCCGGACCACGAACGGCCGAACTTGGTGACTACCTTCATTCGCAATGTGTTCCCGCCACGTTTTTCTGTGTCGGCAAGTTCGCGTTGGAGCACGGCGACATCCTGGCGACGTTGCGATCTTTCGGCCATCTGGTGGGCAATCATACTTTTGATCATCCGTCGCTCCCCGCCTTTGTCGCAAACGGCGGCGATGCTTGTGCGCAATTTGAAAGGACTGATGCGACAATTCGCGATCACGTTGTTACTCCCGTCACCTTCTTCCGCGCACCGTATGGAGACTGGCGGCTCAAAGGGCAGAGTCACTCCAATGTGGCCCAGGCCCTCAATCAATCCGCGCTGGCAACACGCTATGTGGGCCCCATCGGTTGGGACATCGATGGCGGAGACGTGGGTTTTTGGCGCGACGGGCGCTCGGCGGGAGAGTGCGCGGAGGCATACTTCAGGGCCATCGCGGGCGCCGGACGCGGCATTATTCTGATGCACGACAGCACGGCCGACATCGCGGAAATTCGACCGCGCAATCGCGCGCTCGAGCTTGCGCATATCCTCGTCCCCAAGCTCGCGGAGCAGGGCTCTCGGTTCATCCGTCTCGATGCGATTCCGCAAATCGTCTCGGCCGTGAACCGCGCGACTCGAGAGATCGAGGGTCGTTGATTATTTATCATATTTGGTAACTTGCAAGCGAATTCCGACTCCGAATTCATTCCTGAGAAGTGCCTTGACCTCGGTTGTAGACACCGATTACCCTTCATAAGGTTTGAGCCTATCGTTCTCGATCACGTGGAGGTTGTGCGATGCTCTCCGCGCTGTTCCTTTTGACGGCCCTTGTGGCGGCACCCGAGGGAGATGAGAGGGCGGCGTACGACGCCGCGAAGCTCAAAGCGGGCCGTGATGCGGCGGTTCACGTCAAGCTGGCCCTCTGGTGCGAGCAGCGCGGGTGGAATGGCGAACGCGCCCGGCAACTCGCGCAGGCGGTGCTGATCGACCCCAAGAACGAAGTCGCCCGCGGCTTGATGGGAATGGTCTCGTTTCAGGGGCAATGGCAGCGACCCAAGGCCGTCGCGGCCAAGCTCAAGGCCGACGCCGAACACGCCGCTAAGATCGAGCAGTATTCGGCCCAGCGCGCCAGGACGGCGTACACAGCGGACGCCCAGTGGAAGCTCGCTCTCTGGTGTGAAGAGAATGAGTTGAAGCAGGAGGCGATCACCCACTTGCGGGCGACCGTTCGGATCGATCCGAGCCGGGCAGCGGCGTGGAAGCACCTGGGTTACCAGAAGCAGGGCGGGCGCTGGGTGACGGATGAACAACGGGCGCAGGAGAAACAGGAGAAAACGCGCCAGGAGCAGGCCAACCGCCACTGGAAACCGCTGCTGGAGAAGTGGCGGGGATGGATTGGCGAAAAAGGGAAACACCGCGAAGAGGCCGACCGCGCGCTCGCGACGGTGACCGACCCGCGCGCTGTGCCGATGGTCTGGGAAGTGCTCGCACGAGGTAACGCAGAACGGCAGATCCTGGCCGTTCAACTCTTCGGCCAGATCGATGCGCCTGCGGCAAGCCGCGATCTGGCGTTACTCTCCGTCTTCAGTCCCGTCGGCCGACGTGCGCCGGCGAGCCGCCGAGTCGCTCAATCGGCGCGATCTGCGCGACTTCGCGGGTCTCCTGATTGGTTTCGTGGGCGAACCGATCAAGTATGAGGTGAAGCCCGTAAACGGCCCGGGTGCGCCGGGTCAGCTTTTCGTGCGAGGCAAAAAAGCGGACGTCAAGCGTGTGTATTCGCCCTCCGCCGCACCGAACGTACCTGTACTGCCCACGGATACGGTGTGGTACGACGACAATGGTCTTCCGGTCATTGCTCGCCCCCTGTCGAGCGAGCCGTTCTACATGCCTATGAGCGGTCTCAGTCGCACCGCCCCACAGCTCGTGGATACCCTGAACTTAACCGCGCTGCTCGCGCATAGCGGACTGAGCTTCGCTCAAAGCCAGCAATTGACTCAAACGGTAAGCCACAACGTGCAATCGTCGATGGTCACCGTCGGATCGCCGATCGGCCAGATCATCGGTTACGAACGGGTGGCTCCGGTGACACCGTTTGCCGAGATCGCTGTCGGCCAGATGATGATCCAGTCGCAAATGGCTGCGCTCGTGGCCCAAAGCCGGTTGCTAAGCGATGCGCAAAACCTCGAACGCTACAACAGCTCCATTAACGAATTGAACGCACGCATCCTGCCGACCCTGACACGGATTTCCGGACAAGACTTTGGCGCGGACCCCGAAGCGTGGGAGAAATGGTACACCGATCTCCTGGGCTATGCCGTTCAACCTCAATTGGCATCGCCGGAGAAGCCGCTACTGGTCGAGGAGATTCCCTTCGATGTGCCGATGATCGCCCCGGTCGTTTTGCAAGCGGGTCCAGATACTATCGCGAAGGTTCGCCATGCTTGCTTCGGCCGCGGTACCCCGGTGCACACACTCGACGGTCTGCGGCCCATCGAGTCGATTCTCCCCGGCGACCAGGTTTTGAGCCAAGATCCGGGTAACGGCACGTTGAGCTTTCAGCCCGTGCTCCGTGCGATCCACAACCCGCCCAACCAGACGCTGAGGATCACCCTCGGCGAGGAAACGATCGTCGCCACCGGCATCCACCGGTTCTGGAAGGCCGGCCAGGGCTGGGTCATGGCGCGTGACCTCAAGTCCGGCGACCCTATCCGGACGTCGAGGGGCGTGGTGAAGGTGACGGCGGTGAAGGACGAGGCGGTCCAGCCCGTATTCAACCTCGAAGTCGCCAGCGGCCAGAGTTTCCTCGTGGGCACGCAGGGTGCACTGGTGCACGACAACAGCCTCGTTGAAACTGTTAGCGAACCGTTCGACGCACCGCCGGTGCTTGCACATCCCGGTGTCGTAGCGGCCGAGTGACCAGGTCGTCGCAAGGCCGCATGTTCACGTTCGGAAAAAAGGGGGGACGGAGGCACCTGGCAAGTTCCTCGGCTTGCCGCGCACGTTTTTGATTTCAGGATTCATTGCCTCCGTCCCCATTTCCGCCGCTGGCCTTCAGTCGCGGCAACCCTGCCTCGATCCGTAATTCCTGACACTTCTCTGAACCCGGCTCGAATCTTCGGCACACGTCCGGGCGCGTTTCGTAGATGCCGCAACGGTTGTCCCGGCCCAGCATCGGACACGGTTCGCCATACCTCTTGTCGATTCGGAAGAGATGTGCTCCAAAGAGCCCGTGGAGCGGGTAGACCATCGGCAAGAGCCTGGGTTCACGGTCCACGTCGGCCTGCTCGATTTCGACGATGACATCTTGGCAGCACAGGCCGCACAGATCGCACTCGTACTGAGGGTCACGGTCAGCCACAGTGCGAGCCCTCGGTCCTTTGGCGGCGAAATCCCGAAATTTGCAACGATCGTGCACTTGCCCGCGAGTGGTGTCAATTCGTTTTGTCTCAGAGTCTGTCCCAATAGTGCGAGAGGCGTGGGAATGGGGACTGGCTCCGGACGTCTTCGGACGGTGCCAGTCCCCATTTCCACGCCTCTCGCTCCGCCGGAAAAGGGGGACAGGCACCTCGAAGACTCGGAGCCAGTCCCCCTTTTCCGGCTCCGCTTCGCTTCCGGGACAGACTCTCAGCGAATTGGGAGGGCGCGCGGTGCTCGAGCGTGGCCAGGGACGTTTACGCTCGAGGTCTTTCGTGAGAACATGGCGATCGGCTCGCGTGCGTCCGCGCGTAGTGCGTCGATTCGGAAGGACAGATCGCTGATGTCGGAAGATCACGTCGGCTACGTGGAGCTCAATGGGAGAATTGTCCGGTTTCCGGAGGCGCGCTGCTGTTTCAAGGACGGCCAGCTTGATGCAGAAGCCGAGAGCTCGAAGTGCCGGCTGATGCTCTATGGCATCCCTTTCCGCGACGCCAAGGACGTCGCCGGCCTCTCGGGCAAGGTCTTCGGCCCCGACAGCGAGACCGTTCGGAGCGACCCCATCGCCGAAGGGGGCATCGAGATCAAGGGGATGTGGTTGTGTTACACGTCCCTGACCGTCAAATGCGGGACGTTTGACGCCGGCGCAGGCTTGCTTACCGTGGTCTTCGAAGGCAAGGCGGTCGACGCCGAGACCGGGTTTCGCGCAACCCTCGACGGCATGGTTCGGTGCCGGGTCGTCGAGAGCTTGTGGTAAGGAGTGAGCCAAAAATACGCGGAATTAACCGTCGCAGATGCGTTGATCCTTCGCGACCGCCTCTGTGACACCCCGGACTCACACAAACGTCGTGCCGGACGCTACAATCTCGCCTGGGTGATTTGACCTGAGGCTGAGGATCGAGCGCGATGATTGGGACACGATTTGACCTGACGGGCCGGGTGGCGTTGATCACTGGGGGGAGCAAGGGCCTGGGGAAGGCGATGGCCCTCGGTTTTGCGGAGGCCGGGGCCAAGGTGATCATCGCCAGCCGGACGGAGAGCGAGCTCAAGGCCACGGCCCAGGAGCTGGGTTCGCAGGCGGCGTGGATCGCGGCTGACCTGTCGCGTCGCGACGAAGCCGAGCGGCTCGCGCGTGAGGCCCAAGGTGTGTTCGGGCGCGTCGATATCCTGGTCAATAATGCGGGGAGCAACACGCCGCAGCCGGTGGAGGAGATCGAGGACGAGGTCTGGAACCGGCTGATCGAGCTCAACCTGGGCGCAGGGATGGCCCTGACTCGGGCGCTGGCGCCGGCGATGCGTGCAAATCGGTGGGGGCGGATCATCCACATCGGCTCGATCATGGGGTTCGTCTCGACCCCCGGGCGTGCGGCCTACTCGGCAACCAAGGCGGCGCTCATGGGCTTGACACGCGCCAGTGCGATCGAACTCGGGCCACATGGGATCACGGTCAACTGCCTTGCGCCCGGTCCGTTCCTGACCGACCTGCCCGCGGCCGTGTTCACCGAGGAGCAGAAAGCCGCAATCGCCGGACGGACGATTCTTGGCCGGTGGGCGGACCCCGACGAGCTCGTCGGCCCGGCCTTGCTGTTGGCGAGCGAGGCCGGGCGCTACATGACGGGCACGACGCTCGTGATCGACGGGGGCTTTCTGGCTCGGGCCTGATTGGGTCGGCCGGCCAGCGGGGTAGCCTCGAGAACACAGAAAAAGGGCTCAAGGAGCAACGTATGAGGGTCCTGGCGCTAAGCGTTGGTCCGCCGCGTGAAGTTGAGTGGGACGGCAACGTCGTGCTCACATCGATCTATAAAACGCCCGTCGACGGCCGCCGGCGCGTCACCACGCTCAACTTCGAAGGCGACAAGCAGTCTGACCTGACGGTTCACGGCGGTGTTGAGAAGGCGGTTTACGCTTACCCCGCGGAGCACTACGAGTACTGGCGCGGGGAGGTTCCGGGAAGGGAGTTTCCGTGGGCGTTCTTTGGAGAGAACCTCACGACCGAGGGCCTGTTGGAGGGAGAGGTCTGGATTGGCGACCGCTTTCGGGTCGGGTCCGCGGAGTTCATGGTCACGCAACCGCGTTTCCCTTGCTTCAAGCTCGGAATCCGGTTTGGTGCGATGGAGTTCGTCAAGCGCTTCCTCAAAAGCGGCCGGACCGGGTTCTACTTCTCCGTGACGCAGGAAGGAGAAGTGGCGGCCGGCGATGGGATTGAGCGGATTGCACGCGGAGAGGAGGAGCTCACGGTCACCGACATCGTCAACCTTTACACCGTGGACAAGAACAACCAGGAACTCCTGGTGCGCGCAGTCAGGTCAACGACCCTGTCGGCAGGCTGGCGGGATCACTTCCGCAAGCAGCTCGACGGGCAAGGCGGCTGAGCCAGGCCCCGACACCTCCTGCGCAGCGTTGACGTCGGCCGGCATGAGGTCTGTTCGACCGTGTGCGACGCCCGCGCTCGTCGAGTCAAAGAAAAGGGGACGCAGTGGATTCCGCACAAGAACGGGAACCGCGACGACCAGAATCGTTGGAGCGGGAAATCGAGTCCTTCTCTTTCGTCTCCGAGCGCCTTGCAAGCTCACCGAGGCGCTGATTTCTCTCGCATCTCGCTCAGGGCGCGAATCTCATCGTCTGTGAAGCCCGCCTTCTTGAGGATGCCTGCGCGCTCCTGAGGAGACGCGTCCCGTAGCTTTTGGCGATCGTCGGGCGAGATCCGTAGAAACTTCGCCTTGATCTCCGGCGACCCAATCGTGACGCCTTTCGCCGCAGCCGATGCTGGCGTTGGTCCCTTCGCGGCGCCCCGGGGCGGCCGGGCCGGTCGCGCTGGGGAGTGCGCGATCCTGAGCTTTTGCCCTCCGCTCAAGAGCGGGGCCGGCTCGAGCGCGATGCTTGCGCCGCTCGCGAGACCCTGTTTCACCTCGACCATCGATCCCGTCGACTGGCCGAGGCTCACGTCGCGCCAGTCAAACCCCCCGTCGGCCTTCTTCACCGCCACGTGATCCCTGCCGTCGTAATACACCACGGACGAGACGGGCACGCTCATGACGTTTTCGAGGTCCTGTGTTGCAAACTTCACCTCCGCCGTCATGCCGAGTGCCAGATCGTCGGGGCGTTGCTCAAGACGAACCAAGGTGGTGTAGACCCTGGTTTGATCGCTCAAGTACGGGGTCGGATCGGGGAGCGGAAAGACACGCTCGACCACCCCAGTCAGCGCCTGGCCCGGGAGCCCCTCGACCTCGATCTGGGCAGACAACCCCGGCGTGATCCAGTGGATGTAGGGCTCGCGAACCTTGACGTTGAGCCGAAGCGGACCGTTCGGGTCGGGAATGCTGAAGACCCTCTGACGCTCGCGGACCACTGCCCCTTCCTCGATCTGAGGTTGCATCATCGTGCCGATCCGACCTGGAGTGTTCGCGTAAACCACCGGTCCATCGCCAGGGGCCAGCAGCTTGCAATTCTCGATCTCGGTATGCCGCTTCTTTTCCTTGACTTTCTCCAGGTCCCAGAGTTGCTGCTTGGCCAGTTCATCGGAGCGAGCCTTCTCAATGGTGGATTGCAGTTGGTTCGTCGTTTTCCTCTT
Source organism: Singulisphaera sp. (assembly GCA_027451445.1). Taxonomy (GTDB): domain Bacteria; phylum Planctomycetota; class Planctomycetia; order Isosphaerales; family Isosphaeraceae; genus DAIDJG01. The sequence continues at coordinate 9,578 of DAIDJG010000565.1, read as the reverse complement.
GGTGAACTTCTCGAGGATCTCGAGCTGCAGTTTTGCCGCCTCCAGCTCGAACGTGCGCTGGGGGACTCGCGCCATCGCCTCGGCGAGATAGTCGTCGAAGGTGAGCTCGGCCATGACGTCGGTAGGGAAACCGTCGTTCTGGTGCCTCAGGCGGGCGCTATCCATCCGCTTGCGGGCGCCCTGGGCGTGCTCCAGCCGCGCCTGGGCTGCACCGATGCCCGCCTGCGCGATCTCGACCCGACCCGCGATCGTGCGGTGCTCCTGGGGGTAAGTCGATTCCAGGTACTCTGTCATGGCGAGCTCGGCGACCTCGCGGGTAAGCCTGGCGTTCTGATACTTCGCGTCAGCCCCTCTGGTCGCGATCTCCTGCCCGAAGAGCTGGTCACGCAGCGCCGAGCTGTCGAGCTCGCAGACGAGCTGGCCTTTGGCGACCCTCGTCCCTTCGGGCAGGATCGAGACGATGGTCGTCGTGCCCTCGTTCTTGTAAAACACGTCCGCGGTCGACACGGCTTCGACGATGCCCCATTCTTCGACGTTGACACCGAGCTTGCCCGGCTTGACCTCGAAGAGGGGCGTACCGGCGGTTTTCGACTCGCCGTTCGGTCGTGATCCAGCGCCCTCTTGACCCGCCCTTAGAACCATCGGGACGACGGCCGCGGCGGCGAGAACAAACGCAGCGATTCTCCGCCAGTGGGACACGACTACCCTCCGTTCTGAAGGACAATCCCCGATTCGATGTTGGCCACTCACGGTACTGTTGGTGGCTCAGCGAGGCGGGAGTTAGGGGGTCTCTCGCGGCTCCTGGTGTGCCCGGAGTCGCATCAGGTACATTAGCACGGCGATGCAGGCCCTGCGACCAGTGAGTGGCAGCGTTTTGTTCTTTCGTCGCGACATCGCACCGGGTCGCCTCACGATGGGGGTGGAAAGGCCGCGCCCACCGAAACTCCCGTCAGTTCGAGCGCTTCGTCACCGCCCGACACGGCTTGCAATCGCTCTGGAAAGTCGGTTGTGTCGGGCCAGAGCGACGAGAAATGTTAATCCATGCGATCGAAAATCACTCCAAAGACTGTGTGACATACAAGAACTGGACCCTGATCCGATACGGCATCATCGAGGTCCTTCGTAAGCGATTCGATCCAGGATCCGGGCGTCTGGTTCATGTCTGATGATACATATTCGGGGAACGTGAATGAAGTTGCAAAAGATGACGTCAACGACCGTCCCGGAAATGTCGGAAGAGGACACGTGCAGCCGCCGAAAGGCTGCGCAGGTCCTGCCGCGGCAGAATGGTCAGACTATTCGGATTGTGGAGACTGTCCTTCGATGCGTTGCCACCTCTTGTGGGTTAGCGTGCTCTTCATCAGTGTCGTGTCTTCGGCGTCGGTGCGGGCACAGTCGAAGGTGGTCGACTCCGACGCCGCCGTACGTGCCGCGTTGAAGAAAGCGGTGGGGTTCTACCGGGGCAAGGCGGCAAGCCACGGCGGGTATGTCTACCACTACAGCGAAGACCTGCGACGACGGTGGGGTGAAGGTGAAGTATCTGCCGAAACGATCGTCGTACAACCACCGGGCACACCCACGGTCGGACAGGCGTTCCTCAAGGCCTTCGAAGCCACGGACGATCCGTTCTATCGCGACGCTGCCCGAGAGGCCGCCAAGGCGCTCGTGCGGGGTCAATTGCAGTCGGGCGGTTGGACCCAGGTCATTCACTTCGGGCCGGCGAAGACCCTGGGCAAGTATCGCAAACGTCCCGGAGGAAGCTGGAACGCGTCGTCGCTCGACGACGGACAGACGCAGTCGGCGCTTCAGTTGCTCGCGAAGGTGGACTTCGTTCTCGGCTTCAAGGACGCCGAGATCCACGAGGCGGCGCTCTTCGGACTCAACGCATTGCTGGATGCGCAGTTTCCCAACGGCGCGTTTCCGCAGGTCTGGACCGGCCCCGTCGCACGGCAGCCGGTGGTCCCGGCGCGCTATCCTGACTACGACTGGAAGACCGAGGGACGGGTCAAGAACTACTGGGATCACTATACTTTAAACGATGGTCTGGCGGGGACGGTCGCCGAGACGCTGATCACGGCGCATCGGGTTTACAAGGACGACCACTACCGCGCTGCGCTCGCGAGGCTGGGCGATTTCCTCGTCCTGTCGCAAATGCCCGAACCGCAGCCCGGCTGGTGCCAGCAATATGGCTTCACGATGGTCCCGATCTGGGCCCGCAAGTTCGAGCCGCCGGCCATCACGGGATGGGAATCGCAGGACGTGATGGAGACTCTGATCAAAATCAGCCAATACATGCGTGAGCCAAAATACCTGGAGCCCATCCCCCGCGCCCTTGCATACTTCCGGAAATGTCTGCTGCCCGATGGGAGGGTGGCGCGTTACTACGAGCTCAAGACGAACAAGCCGCTCTTCATGGATGCCGAGTACCGTTTGACCTACGACGCATCAGCCGCGCCCAGTCATTACGGTTGGATCCAGCCCTCTCGATTCGACAGGATCGCGCGGGCATACGAGGACGCCAAGGCCGGTACCGAGCCGCCGTCGCGCACGAAGCGGCCGTCGCAGGCCGATGTGCAGAAAATCATCGAGCAGCTCGACGACCAGGGGCGCTGGGTCAGCACGTACCAGGGCGAAACGCTCGTCGGCCAACCCAGGTTCCCAGCGTCGTTTCGCTACATCGCCAGCGAGGTGTTCTGCCGGAATGTCACGATGTTATGCGACTGGCTGGACCGCGGAGATCGTGCGGCGGGTTCGAAGCCGTAGGTTGGATCCCGATCGAAGACGGACGCCGATGTGCTCGCCGTTTCAGAAAAAGGCGTGAAGGAACGAGACGAACCCGCCACAGAACCACGCCAGCCATCCGCAGGTCCAGAGGAGCAGCCGCGCGGCTTCGCGCCCTCGTTGGAACGGCATTGGGACGAACTGGGTGATGATCCCCAGAGCCAAGGCTGGTCCGCAGATCGCGGCGAGATGGAGCGACGCACGAAGGCAACAGGTTTGACCGTTGCGCGCCACGGCTCCGACGAACGGCCCGGTTATAGCCGCGATTGTTGTCAGGAGGACTGGACGATCTCGGACGTCGCTCGGCGAGCCGGAGCTTACGGCACAATAGGTCAGGACCATCCATGGCACGAGGAGGCCTGTGAGAATATACGCTTGAGTCCGGAAATCCCTTCGGTGTGACTTGGCGGGGCCGACTTCGAATTCGTCGAGCATCACCCGAGCTCCCGAAAAGTTTGAATAACAAGCGTATATTACGGATTCGATGATGCGATCAATACGAGTCTGGCAGCTCCGCTCGCTGTCTTTTGGCGTACCATGACTGTTGCACGCCCTCAGGCCGTGTGTTGGCTGGCGGGGACTGATCCAGGCTCGGTAGATCGTCGGGAAAACCCATCAATCGCCGAAAATGTTCCTGGTCGTATTCTTCCGCGAGTTCCACATTCCGCATCCACACAGACCGCCAGCGCCGATACGAATTGGAGTCGAGGCCGAGAACTGCTATCAGTCTGCGTGCATCGGGACTTCGTCCCTCAACGCTGCCATCGGGGTTCACGCGCACCGTTTCGACGGTCAGAACCTGACTCGGGTCAGGCAGCTCCTTGGCTCCTTTGAGCAGATTGCACGAATGGCAGGCGTACAGAAGATTGTCGTACGTCACTCCCAATTCGGGGCGACTGACCTGCGGCCGGAAGTGTTCGACGTCAAACTCGCCGGTCACCCTTCCCCATTGTTCGCGAATCAAACAGTACACGCAACGGAAGGTGAACTCGTCGCGCAGCCAGGGGCGATAGCTCAGAACGCTGGCGTATCCCTGCGGGCCGTGCCGACGCTGGTGCGGTGAGGCTGGATAATCGAACGCACCCATTCCTTTAACCGCCCTCCCGCTGGCGTTTCACCTCGAGAAGGTGCTGATGCAGGCGTTTGGCTCCTTCGATCGGCAGGGGAGCGATTCGATCGCGGTAGGCGGTCGCCTTCCGCTGCAATTCCGCCAGTTCGACACGTTCTTCCGTCGAAAGGCTTCCCTGTATGTCCTTATCGATAAGTTCGATACGTCGCTCGTTGAGTTCATCCGACCAACCTGCGACATCCGAAGAATCGTCGCCGCCGAACTCATTCAATTCCGTGGCACTCGTGAGCAGCACTGTGGAAGCGTGGACGTCTGAAAGTTGACCGATCTGCTCAGAGAGTTCGCGCAGTGAATCCTCGTCGGGATGGCTCATGTCGGCGATCATGTTGTTATTCACAAAGGTTGCGAACACCTCTCGCGCGTCGTGGCCAGCGTATAACTGGGCAAGATCTCGCTTTTGCTCTTGCGTCAGTCGATCAAATAGCCTCGGGCCCAAGTCGCTCGGAATCGCCTTCGCTTCGTAAAAGTGAATGCTGTCACCGACGACGGCAATCGCGTCGGGACCGACCGCACAGTGCACGACTGCGCTTCGGATGTGTCTGATAAACCACTTCTGGATAAGAGAGTATCGCCGCAACGAGGCAAAAAACGCCATCGCGATCCGTGTAGACTGACCGGGCAATTGGTCTGGTTGATCGTGCACGACCTGGAACGACAAGCCGGGCACGGTCTGTTGCCAGACTCGCTCCAGGAACGCCATGTCGCGCAGATATCGTTCAGGCGTCGGTTGGCGCTGTCCATTCAGCCAGTCAAAAATCGACCGAGCCCCACCTGATTCGGAGCTAACAAAAACCGGCATCGTGGCTCTCAACCCTCAAGCCCTGAGGCTTTCTTGGTAGACTAAGATTCGATGCAAATGTCCACCCTGAATTCTATCCGCGCCTCTATGGGTGTTCAACACAGGCCCAAGCACGGCTCGTTCGTCCTGGAGCGGAACATGTTCAACGTCGAGGTAGCGCTCCTCGCCGCAGCCAGGAAAGCCTTTCGGCTGACGCGATTCTACGGGGACGTGTACAAGTCGGAGCCGGCGGCCGTCTCTGAGATCCGCCACATCTCGGTCTCGGACTATTATCGAGCCGCGGGTCTACTCGATTGTGTGGTCGACCGCGAGGCGATGATCGGGATCTTGCCGCCGTATCTCAGGGACGCGAGCCGGTTCCCGTTCACGATTCCCGAGGACGAGGCGGAGCTTGTGCTCCGGCAACAGCGCATTGTGCGAGCGCTCAAAGATCTCGGCGTCGATTTCGCCGCCTCGCCGCGCTTCTTGATCGTGACCGACGAGCGACGGGGAACATTTGCCTGCGAGGTCGCCAAAGGGATCTACTGGGAGGGGTTTCAGGCGTCCCTGACCTGCCTGAACGGAACGGACGACGACCTACGTCATGAGGTCGCCATCCACGATTCCGACTACGTTGTGCTGACGAGCAGCCGGCATCGGCGCCTTGCGCTCGATCGACCGAAACACACGGTGATCCTCACTGAGCATTGCAGCGATCGTTCGATTGATGACCACGACTATCCTGCGCTCCTTTACGCGGACGAGGTCGACCTCATCGGGTCGCGCGCAGCCGGCCGGTCGTGGTACGACCACGAAGGCGAACAACTGCTGATCGAGGTTGATCCGGCAACGCAGCTCTCGCACGTCACCAAGCTGCAATTCACGTGTTTCCCGCTCATCCGTTACAGTCTCGGTCAGCGTGTCCCGACGGCGGAAGTCTCATGAAGTTTGATTTTCATCGTCACGAAGACGCGTCGGTGAGTCTCCTGGGGACACGCACATGCGACGTCGATCGAATGCGGCGATTCTTCGCCCGGTTGCATCGGGAATTCGGCCATTACCGCGCGGTCATGGACTGCTCCGGTTTGTCTCCGGAGAGCTCACCGCTCGAGGTGTTCAGCCGCTTTCCGTACACGAGCCGGGAAGACTACCGCGACATCCTTCAGCCCGAGGCGCTCTCACGCCTCAGCGCCGGCCGTTTCGTTTGCGATTACAGCTCAGGGTCGACCGACCGTTGCGTCCTCCGGCTGGCGACGCCGGCCGACGAGCTCGCCGAGCAGGCGATCACGGAGCGAGTCTTCCGCAGGGCAGGCATGCGGGCGGGGGATACGTTCGTCTGCGCGGACGTTGGGTTCCCCGAGATCTACGAGTTCTATTTACGGGCGGCGAGGGCGCTCGGGGTCCGTCGATCGTCTTACCTTCACCTCAATCGCGACTACGCCCGATCGCTCGAGCCAATCCGGCGCATCGCGCCCGACGTGTTTCTCACGCTCCCCAGTCTCCTGGTCCGATCGTGGCCGCATCTGCGGTCGGTCTGGCCTTACGGCCGTTCGCCCATCCGTTCCCTCATTTACATGGGCGAGCCGATGCACCCCGGTTTTCGGAGGGAGGTTGCCGAGACGCTCGGCTGCCGCGTGTATTCTTTCTATGGGACCACGGAGACCGGCGGTATGGCCGGCGACTGCGACCTCGGCAACGGATGTCACTTCGATCCGACCATGATCGGCCCGACAATCGCCCAGGCGGAATTCGTCGACGACCAGACGGTGCAGGGAGACCTCTACCTCACGACCTGGCATCTCCGTGACCATCCCGTCGTGAAGTACCGCGTCGGCGACGTGGTCCGGATCACGACCCGGCCCTGCCCGTGCGGGGAAGACTCGCCCCGTCTGAGCGTTGTCGAGCGCACGCACGAGGGGTTCGTCCTGGCCGGCATGAAGCTCCGGTACCAGACCGTTGTCGATGCGTTGACTCGGGTTGCCGGCGACGTTGGTCTGCTCGCCATTACGCTCAGTGATCTTCCGGAGTCGGAGGGGCATACGCTGATCAGAGTCGACCTCCCGGCTCGGCTGGCGCCCAGGGAGCGCGAACTCATGGATGTCCTCAAATACGAAATCTTCGAGTTGAATGACCTCTATCAGTTCGGGCTCGTGCGCTTCCAGTTGAGCTTCGGCGCGGATGAGGCGCTCGACCAGCGCAAGCTCCGGCGGGTGACCGATCATCGCCTCTACATGGGTGAGTTGCCGGGAGATCCCGGAGAATCGTAGGCCGATCGGGCTTCTGGCGGTCCCTGACATTGCGCCCGTTCGACTGGCGCGCGATCGTCTGACCTTGTTCTCGACGATCAGGTCCACTAGTGTTGAAAGAACGGGACTCGTGCACCCCGAGCTTCGTTCGGCCGGCCTATCCGCCGGCACGGGCCCCGACACGACCGAATTTGCCTCGGTCCGGGAGGATGTCCGTGACGGCCTATGCCAAGACTGCGCTCGGCGAGAAGTTGACTTACCGCCCGCTCGACCTGGACCGGTACGCGGGAGAGCAGTTCTGCCTGCGGATCACGCCTGAGGACATCGAGCTCGATCGTTGCTTCTTCGTCTACCTCGACGAGCGGTTCGAGCATTCCTCGATCGGCAGTCTGTTTCAAAACTACTTCTTCGCCCCCGGGGCTGCCGAGGAGGCCGAGATGGCCTCGTGGCTCGACCGCTGGCTGTACATGGACCCCACGCTTCGGAAGAAGTACGTCCTGCTGCAACAAATGATCGCCAAGGTCCACGAGCAAGGGGGGAAGGTGCTGTACTACATCAATCACGGCCCCGGCCCCATCGATCCCAATGACCTCGTCCGGCGCCATCTCGGGACCAGCGTCTTCAGCGACGGCAGCTTCGACGACAAGATCCTCGACGTCGTCATCGTCTTCAACGCCGAGGAGGAACCCCGCGCCGAGCTGAGTCAATGGCGACGGTTCAGACCGATCGATACCACGGTCGCGAAAGGTTCGGGAGCGAGCCCCACGCGCAGGAGCGCCCTCGGTTCATGCCTGGTGGCCCTGATCGCCATCTTCAGTCTTCCGTTCCTGTTGTACAGTTGTCGGCAGAACCAAAACAACAATGGCTTCGGCGGAGGGATGCTCTAAGTTGGCCGACCGTTTCGAGTTCGTCTTGAGCGATCCGGTCCGCGACTCGCGGCTCAAGTTTGTCGTACCCCCGCACGCCGGCCCGATACGCACCCTCGATGAGGTGCTCGCGTTCTACCGCTCAGCCGATTTCGATGCGCTCGCAAGCGAAGGGTACGTCGACCCGGCCCAGCGTCTCGAGCTGGCGCGCTACGCCGACAACCTGTTCCTCCTCGACGAGGGCGGAGACCTGGGGGACCTTGTCCCCGGACTCCGGTTCATGACGGGCGATAAGGTGTGTGAGCCGGATCATCCGCTCGTTGGGGGCGCCGGTCCGGTCCGGATCGGCATCGACCGCTCCCAAACGGGCTACATCCGGAACTGGCCGGCTTACCTTGCGAGGCGCTGGGGATTGAGGGCCGAAGCGTACCACGGGTTCGTAGAATCCGTCGTCGAAACTGCGTACGGCCAGGACGCTGCGTTGGTTCTTCAGCTTGACGACGCGGACAAGGTGCGGCGTTTCCTGCGGGCCGTCGGCAAGCGAATCTACACGGCGCCGTACGAGACGTATTCGCGCTATCTCGAGCCCTACGCGCCGTTTCGGAGTTGCGATCAAACGCTCGATCGTCTCCTCGAAGGCGACGGCGGCAACTGCGCCGAGAAGGCCATGGTGCTGTACTTCATCGCGCACGCGTACGGGCTCCGGCCCGAGGTGGTCCTGGGCGGTGAGGACGCCTCGGGAAGCTTTCCGTATCGCGCGCTCCGGTCGATCCTCAACCAGCAGTCGTTCGACTTCGCGGGGACCAAGGACGCGCAGCGGTACTGGCAGCACTATGCGATCCTCTGCCGCGCTCCCGGCGAGGAACTCGTGTTTTGCGACGTTGCAGGCTCGAACATCCCGTTCCTGTGCCTGGATGCCGAGGAAGCCTCAGTCTACCTCGACCCGGAACGCAGAGAGCCGATCCGGGTTACGATCACCCTGGAACCGATCTCGCTCTACTATCACAGGCTCGAACGCCGGCAGGACGTGCCCCTCGACCTGTACTACGCGATGGAAAACTTCATCGAGGCGATCGACATCATCCACACGGTCGACAACGAGCTCGGCTTATTGCACACCCGCGACTACTGGCTCGGCGCGATCGCCTACCGGGGCCCTCGTGAGCTCGGCCGCATCCGGAGCGCATACCAGCAATACGTTCGCCGGGCGGGGCGGGACCCACAAGCCGACCTCGGCTTTGCCCAGGACCTGGTCTCGCCTCGTCACGCACTCTTCGAGCGGTTTCTTGTTGCCTACCCGCGCGAGGCTGGCCGGATCGTCGCGGCCGACGCACGGCTGCGACAGCGGATTCGGGCGTTGGATGAGAGGCTCGAAACGTGTTATGTGTTAATCCGCCTCGCCAAAAAGGGGACGGAATGATGCGACCTTGACGAGCGTCGAGGACTGGCTCCGTCCCCTTTATTGTGTACGCGGTTGGGTTCTTGAGTCTTTAGCGTTTGAATGGCACACGGTATGGCCAACGGCCTTTTTTCCGTTTGCGTGGGAGCGACATATAACTCCCCCCCTTGAGAAGGGAGGGCAGGGGATTATGAGTTAACTTAACGCTATGGCTACCCCGTCGCAACGGCGAATCATATAACTCCCCCCCTTGGGAAGCTGGCCACCCGACACTTTTTACCCGGTGGCCAAAAAGCACACCGCGAATGGCTGAGCTTGCTGGGGAACGAACAAGGCTATGTTGGCTGAAAAACAGCCATTTTGGAGCGATCATCGCCTG
>DAIDJG010000564.1 GCA_027451445.1 Singulisphaera sp. | reverse complement strand
CTCGATCGGGCAAGAGCCGACTGGCGGAACGCCTGGCTCGGGAGTGCTCGAGCGTGACCTACCTGGCGACGGCGACGGTCGACCCGAACGATCCCGAAATGTCGGCCCGTATTGCCCGACACCAGGCCGACCGGCCCAGCGGGTGGACCGTTCTGGAGGTGCCGCGCGACCTGGCGGCGGTCCTTCCAGGTCTGGTCGCGCAGGACGGAGCCGTCATTATCGATTGTGCGACACTCTGGATCACCAATCTGATGCTCGGACTTGGCGGAGGACCCGCGCTCGACGATGCCGACTCGCTCGCGGCGGTCGAGCAAGCGGCTCGCCTCTGTCACGGCGCGGCACGCGTGATTTGGGTCTCGAACGAGGTTGGCCTGGGGGGCGTGCCCATGAACGCGTTGGCGAGGCGATTCGGGGATCTGCAAGGGCTCAGCAACCAGCGACTCGGGAGTGAGTGTGACCAGGTGCATTTTTGCGCCGCGGGACTGTCGATTCGACTGAAGTGATCGGGGCAGGAAAGTCGCGGCTGCCGGATGCGGTGGCGAGGGACACGGAGGCAAACGCGTGAGGCGGAAGACGGGGCAAGCGCGTGTGTTGGTTCTCAGCCTGGGCCTGGCGCTCGGGTTCGGAACCGCCGCGCCCTTCGCAGCCGCCGCCCCCGACTCCAGTGAAGGACGAACGCCGCAGCCGAAACGCCTCTACCACAAGAGTCGCTCCTTCCGGATCCCGCTGACGATTGACCCCGCAGAGCGGGCTCGCCTCCAGGAGGTCCAGCTCTTCGTTTCAGACGACTCGGGATACACGTGGCATCCCAGGAGCCGCACCACGCCGGATCGACCGTACTTCACGTTCAAGGGCACGCGTGACGGCGAATACTGGTTCGCAGTGCGCTCGATCGCCAAGGATGGGACCGACACCGGTCAATCCGATGCCACACCGACCCCGAGCATGATCGTGATCGTGGATACGAACCCGCCGTCGCTCTTGCTCGAGCCGAATGGGCGGCGGGGAAGTGTCGCGAGTGTGCGCTGGGAGGTCCGCGACGAGAATCTCGACCTGAAGACCCTGTACTTCGAATACCAGGCCGAGGGAGCCCGCGAGTGGCGGAGGGTACCGCCTCGGCAACCGGCGCTGATCGGCAGCCGGTCGTGGGACGCCGGGACGGCAGAGCCGCTTCGCGTGCGAGGCACGGTTGAAGACAAGGCGCACAATGTGACCGAGGTCGTGATCAACCTTCCCGCGGGGACGCCGCAAAATCCGGCATTTGACGAACCGGAGATTTCCGCGCTGAGCGGTCCGTCCGGCCCCCGCATTGCGCGAGCCCCCGACTTTCCTCCGGTGATGGAGACTCCCCCTTCCGCCTCAGGTCGCTTCGAGGCTGAATCGGCGGCACCACAAAGTCACACCGGGAATGACGCCTTCGCCCACGGCACCGACGCGTTCAGCGGGTCGCCCAGCGGTGGTGGCGAGACGCCGAATACCGCGTCCCAGGCGCCGGGGTCAAGTCCGAGCCGCACGCTCCTGGTCCCGAGCCCGAAGTTTTCACTTCAGTACCAAGTTGACGAAGCTGGCCCCAATGGTCCAGCCGTCGTTGAGCTCTGGATCACGCGAAACGGCGGTCAATCGTGGATCCGTCTCGGCGAGGATCCGGACCGGGTTTCTCCTTTCCCGGTCGACCTTGGAAGTGAGGGAACGTTTGGACTCGCACTCGTCGCCCGGGCCGCCTCGGGGCTTGGTGATCAGCCCCCGGCACCGGGAGATACGCCGCAGTACTGGGTTGAGGTCGACAACGTTCCGCCCAGCGTGCAGCTCGATCCACCCGTTGTTGGCAGCGGGAAATACCTGGGCAAGGTCGCAATCTCCTGGCGCGCCAGCGACCTTCACCTGACGCCCCACCCCGTAACGATCCAATGGCGCCCCGATCAAGACGGGGCGCAGTGGCAAACCGTGGCCGAATCCCTCGAAGGTGTCGACCGCTACGTCTGGACCGTGCCTCCGAATTTTCCTCCGAAGTTCCACATCCGCGTCGAGGCCGTCGATACGATGGGGAACGTCGGGAGCGCCGACACGACGGCAAGCGGGGCGGTCATCGTCGATCGGACCCGCCCCCGCAGCCGAATCATGGGTGTCGACGTGCCTGCGGCCCGCAACGGGGCCGGGGCGAACGGGCGGACGTTCCGGTGAGCGGTTAGACCGCCGACCCCAGCAGATCCTTCACCGCGTCACGTTCCGCGATGAGTTCCGCCGCGGAGGCATCGAGACGCTTGCGGTCGTCCTCGTCGATATGCGCCCCCTCGACGATTGACCAGCCCGTGCCGTCGATCGTGCGCAGCGGGAAGCTGTAGATCAGGCCTTCGGGAATGCCGTAGCTGCCGTCCGAGACGACCCCGGCGCTGAACCAGTCTTCGGTCTTGGGCGTCACGCAGGAGCGGATACTATCAATCGCCGCGTTCGCGGCCGACGCAGCCGAGGACGCTCCCCGCGCCTTGATCACGGCACCACCGCGCTTCGCGACCGTGGGGATGAAGGTTTCCGTGAACCATGCGGAATCCGTGATGACGTCCGTCGCTTTGTGATCACCGATCCGCGCATTCTTGTAGTCGGGGTACTGTGTGTCGCTGTGATTCCCCCAGATCGTCATCCGGCTGATCTGAGACACGGGCACATTGGCCTTCAGTGCGAGCTGCGCGGCGGCGCGGTTCTGATCGAGCCGCGTCATCGCAAACCAGCGATCGGGCGGGATCTTGGGGGCGTGCGATCGGGCGATGAGGCAGTTGGTATTGCACGGGTTGGCGACTGTCAGGATCCGCACGTTAGGCGAGGCCACATCGTTGATCGCCCGGCCCTGGCCGGTAAAGATCGGCCCATTCGCACGGATCAGATCGGCCCGGCTCATCCCATCCTTACGCGGCAGGCCGCCAACAAGAACGACCCAGTCGGCGCCTTCGAAGGCGACCGTGGTCTGGTCCGTGGCGACGACGTCGGTCAGGAGCGGGAAGGCGCAGTCTTCGAGCTCCATCAGCGTCCCTTTGAGCGCGGGGAGTGCCGGCGTGATTTCGAGCAAGCTGAGCGCGACCGGTTGGTTCGGTCCGAACACCGCTCCGGAAGCGATCCGGAAAATCAGGGCGTAACCGATCTGGCCGCCGGCTCCGGTCACGGCAATGCGAATGGGCGTGGTCATGAAAGTTACCTCGGTCAGTGAGTGGCAAGGAGGAATCGGTTAGTCGGCAAGGTCGGCGACAGTCTGCGAGGGAGCGGCCTTGAGCTTGGCGCGCATCAAGGCCATCTCGCGCGGGAGGTGACGGATGCCGGCAAGGAGCACAATGCTCGACAGCAAGAGGGCAGGGACAACGCACAGGAGTCCGGCAACGATGTTCTGGGGCGAGTGGCCGGTGATCTGGGTGGGGGTCGCGCCGATTGACGCCAACGCCTGGCCGATCATCGTGCGCATCGTGTTGGCGTCGCCGAAGGAGTCGGCGGCCAGGCCGATCAAATAGGGTGACCAGATATCGCCCAGAAAATGGACCGCGAAAATCGCGATTGCGTAGGCGGCCGCTCGCATGTTGGGCTGGACGACGTTGGCGATGATCGCGTTGCAAGGCCCGGTGTTGATAAACATCAAGGTTTCAGCCACGAGGATGGCGGCGAAGATCACCGACTCGGATGTTGAGAGCAGGCCGACCAGGACGAACGGGATCGAGGCCAGCATCGCAACGCCCGGCACGAGGAACAGGGCCTGCGGTTTCTTCATCGCCATCTTGTCGGCGACCCAGCCCCCCACGGACATTCCCACGACCGCAGCAATCAGTGTGACAAGCCCGAGCAGCGTGGCGGCACGAACCTGGTTGATCCCGCGCGTTTCGAACAGATAGTTCGGCACCCAGACGAGCATGCCGCCGATTGCAAACGTGTAGGCGGCCATCCCGAAGACCGAGTAGGTGTACGAGGAGTTAACGGCCATGTCGAGGTAGTCTTCGCGCGACGCTCCGGCACGCTCGTGTGCCTTGAGCTTTTTGACGTCGACGCCTTCGCTCGCGCCGCGGACGGGCTCGGGCATGACCAGCGCGATCAGGGCCGCCAGGAATCCCGGCACACCGACGAGGAAGAACGCAACGTGCCAGTTATAGGTCGTGGCGACATACGAGCCCACCCCCATGCCGAGCGCACTGCCGATCGGCATGGCAAGATAGAATGCGGACATCAAGCGCGCGCGCTGCTCTCGCGCGAAGAGGTCGATCAAAATCGTCGGCGCGATGACGCCGTAAGTCGCTTCGCCCACGCCGAGCAACGACCGCGCCAGCGCGAGCTGACCGTAGCTCTGCGCCAGGCCGCTGCCGATGGTCGCCACGCTCCAGAGCCCGACGCCGAATGCAAGCAGCCGGTTGCGGCGATAGCGATCGCCGAGCCAACCCATGACGGGGCTGACGAGCGAGTAACTGACGAGGAAAAAACTCGCAAGCGCCCCCCACTCGGCGGCTTTCATCGGGATTTGCTTGGTGATCTGCGGCTTCATCGCCATCAGAACGTTGCGGTCGAGATAGTCGAGCATGTTCATTGCGAACAGCACGACGAAGGTCCCCATGGCGAGGCGCGTGGCAACTACCGGTTGAGTGGGACCGTTCTCCGAGTCGACTGGCAACACTTCGAGACACCTCTCGGGGCGGGGGGAAGGCGATCGCCTGGCTTGCGAATGCCCCAAATGCTACGGGAACGCCCTCAATCCGTCCAGGGGCGCCTGCGGCCCACCGTCGTTGCCGTAGTCCGTAGCCTTTAAGTACAGGATACGAGCCGGCATCCGATGAAGATTCGGGACAAGGCGTAACGTGGATCACCCCGCAGCGTTGCCCAGGAACGCCGTCGAAGCCGAGTGTGCTCGATCTCAAATGCGGGACTCGCAGGATTCGAGATCATTCATAGACGTTCAATTGTCCCAGAAGCGCGACTCCATCATAACCATAAACGTTGCGATGGCCACCGAGTTCCAGGGCTTTTGCTTCGATTTGGTACGTTCCCAGGGCGGTGGGATCCGCAGCAAGGGCCTGGATCAGCCCTCGGGCTGCCAGCGTCGCGTTCTCCAAATTCGAAGCCGTGGCGACCAATTTCAATTCGCCCCATTCAGCGGCCAGCCGGATCTTGGCGATCGGGTCAGCGCCCTTCGTCACCAGGAAACGAAGCCGAAAGCCACCGATCTCGCTGTCTCGGCGGACGAACTGTGCCGGAAAGAGCGTGCTCTCGGTCATCGCCGCGAATCGGCCCAACACCCACGAAGCGAGCGGGGCCTTCCCCGGCGCGACCTGGCTGCCGAGGGCGGCGAGCTCGGTCGTCGCGTCGTAGGGAGTCTTCCAGGATTTGAGCGCCGCCACGTCGAATTCATCCGGGTCGACAAAGAATAGGCCTTCGGACCGGAAGAAAACTCCATACATGATCTCACTCTCCGGACTCCGCCGATTCCGTGCCATGTCCGCGATGGGGTCGGCGCGAGTCGTCAATCTTGACAATGAGGCGAAACGCCTGCAAAAACCGCTCGAAGCTCGCCGCAGAGATTCGTTCCGGTGCACGAACACGAATGACCTTGCCCTCGTCCTCGTCCCAGAGCTGGAGGTCGAGTCGCGCGCGACCTGCGCTGGTCCGTTTGGCGCGCGCGGTGGGTGCGGACTTGGGTTCGGGTGTCGCTTCAGGCGTGCCCTTCGGGCGCAGGATCTGGTCTTCGCCCAGAGCGCCGACGAAGCGAGCCGACTCCAGGAACACCTCCGCGGCGGCCTGCTTGGCTCGGCTCGTAATCTGGTGATGATGATAGAGAATGTTTCCGACGATTGCCAGGTCCGGCACTCGTTTTTCGCCGAGGCGCTCGGCGAGGTCGGCGTAGAGCGGCGGCTTGAGCCACGCCTCCCGGCGCAGTCGCGGAATTTCCGCCGGGTCGCTCGGGTGGAGGATCGAGCGGGCCAGGGGGGTGAGTGCGTAGCCCTCGCCGGTGAGGTTCAACAGCCCAAACTGACGCGCGGCGCTCAGGCGAGCCGAGAACGTGTTGGTCTTGATGCTCGAGTAGCCGAGGGCCGATGCAATCGCCGCCGCGGAGAGTCCGTTGAGCCCAAGCTCGCCTACCGATTGGCAGAGCGCAATGGCCTCCTCCAGGCTCGCACCCGGATAGCGTGCGCTCCGCTCTCGGCGGCGGTGATCTGAGCGCGGCGACGGTTCGGACTGGCTCATCGACTCGCGCCGGGCTTGGCCGGGGCCTGCGCCGGCGGCTCCTTCAGGGTCTCCAGGTACGAGATCAGGTCGGCGAAGTCTTGAGGGGCCAGGCCTTCGGCCAGGCCGTTGGGCATCAAGGAGACGTCGCTCTTCTTACGCTCGTCAATCTCGGCCTTGGGAATGCGCACACGCTTCGATTCGGCGTCTTCGATTTCGAGCGCATCGGGCGTTTCATTCTTGATGATCCCCGTCAAGACGCGGCCGTCCGCAGTGGCGACAACGATGGGCTCGTAGCCCGAAAAGATCCGGGCCGAGGGGAAGAGCACCGAGTTGATAATCTCGTCCTTGGGGTACTTGGCACCGACGCTTGAAAGCTCGGGGCCGACCGTGCCGCCTTGTCCGCCGACCGTGTGACACTTGACGCAGGCCAGTCCCTTCAGGTCGAGGAAGAGTTCGCGGCCGTGTGCCGGTTTGCCCTTATGTTTGAGGGCCTGCGCGCGGAACGTCTCGGGATTGAACGCCCCCGCTGACGGAGCCTTCAAGAAGGCATAAGTCGACGGGCTGGAAAGCCCCACGGCGAATTGCCAGCCGCCGCCAAAGTTGCCGCACTTGACGAGCACCCGGTTCTTGCCTTTGACGAGCGACACGTCCACGTGGCCCTGATCGTGGGCGAAGCCCCGGTGATCCTGGAAGTCGTAAACCTGTTTTCCGTTGAGCCAGACCGTGAGGGTGTCGTCCGACCCGACGATCATCTGCGCCGCGCGATCGGTGTCGGCCTCGATCTCCGTGAAGGCAAACGCGGCGACACCGTCGCCATTGGAGTAGATACGCCCGAAGTCAATCTGGCCCTCCTTGTCAACGGGTTTCGTTCGCTTCCACTTTACCGTCTTCCCTTCCAGTCCCGTGAGCGTCGCGTCGAGGTCAACCGAGCCGTCGGGGGGGGTGTGGAGCGTCTCCTTCATCGCGAACGGACCGATGACGTGCCAGGTCGTAATCGGCTGCACGGCCGTGTAGACCTTGTGCAACTCGGACACGACCGATGGCGAAAGCTCGTGGCGGTTGGCAAGCTGATCGAGGACGGGAGCCGCTTCGAGCCGGATCTGCGCGAGCGCCGTAGCCGATGCCTTGCGCAGGTCCTGGTTCTTGTCCGAGAGCCCGCGCAGGTAGACCTGCAATGCCGAAAGATCCGGCAACTCGGTCAGGGCCATGCTCGCCTCGAAACGCGTGTCTTCGGACTGCGCAGCCTTCAAGAGACCGGGGAGTGCTTCCCTGTCCTTCAGCGCCCCGAGAGCCGCGATCGCGCTTTTCCGCACTTCCAGGGTCTTGTCGTCGAGCAGACCGCGAAGCGCCGGAGCGACGCCATTGAGCTCGCCAATCTTGCCCAGGGCCTCGGCTGACGCGACGCGAACGGGGGGTGCCGGGCTCTTGAGCAGAGTGACGAGCAAAGCCACGGCACTCTTCGCCTTGAAACGGCCGAGCGCGCCGATGACGCGCGGCTGGCGATCGACCGGTAGGCCGGACTCCAGAGTTTCCAGCAGCGCCTTGACCGCCACCTCGGTGCCGATCGTTTCGACGCTCGCCAGCGCAGCGTCGCGGACCTCCTCCGACGTGTTCGCGTCGCGCATCGCCGCGATCAAGAGGGGCAGGGCGTCCGTATCATTGAGCGTACCGAGCGTCTTGGCAATCGCGACTTTCACGGTGCGCTCGCGCTCCTTGGCGAAGCGCTCGCGAAGGACCGGCAGGGACGCTTTGTCGCCGATCTCCTTCACCGCATCAACCGAGGCGAGCCGGATGGCAACCTGGGGGTCGGCCAGACCCTGACGGATCGTCGTCAACACTGTGTTCGTGCCCGCCCACTCGTCGACCTTTTCGGGGGGCTTTCCTTGCGTGGGACGGGTACCCCACCAGCGGCCGTCCCACGGCTTCGCCCGGCGGTGGACCTGCGACAAATACGTTAGCGCCTTGGCGCGTTCGTCCGAGTCGCGCTTGCTGTCGGCGACAAACCCGGCGAGGTCCTCGACGGCGTCTTTCTCGTAGACGAGCTCCAGGGTTGCGAGGGTTCCCAATCGGACCTTGGCGTTGATGTCATCGAGCCCCCGGGCCGCCTCCTTCCAATCGTTGATTCGGCGCAGGGCTTGCCTTGTGCTGAATGCGATGAACACATCCGGCTCGGCCAGGTGAGGCAGCAGCGCGTTGATCGACTCGGGCTCGCCGATCCGGCCGAGCGCAATGACCGCCTGGAGCCGGACCTCGGGCTCCTTGTCCATCAACAACGCGACCAGGGCCGCGAGTTCGGTCTTCACCCGACGTTCGCCAAAGGCCCGCGCGGCCTGGGCACGCACGTCGGCGTGAGGCGAGTGGAACGCGGAAGTCAGCACTGCGGCCCCTTCGGGGGTGCCACCGGCGATTCCGTCGACGGTCCAGATCAGGTGTCGCAGAGCGACGGGATCCGTCTTCGGATTCGCAAGCGCAGCCTTCACAGCCGTCATCGCGGCACGGCCTTGCTTGATCAAGGCCGCTTGCGCCCGCATCCGCTCGTTGAACGAGGGGTGGTCGAGCTGCTTGATCTGCTCCGCGATGGAGTCGGAATCCTTGCCCCGGGGCCGGGTCTCGACTTCGCCCTTGTAAGTGATCGCGAAAATCCGGCCGACCTTCTCGTCCTTCTTGCCCCAGCCGCCCATGCCCCAGTCGGCGACGAACATCGTGCGGCCGTCGTACGACACGGCCAGGTCGATCGGTCGGAAACTGGTCACTTCACTCGGCAGCGCAAAATCGATCGCTTCCGCCACCTTGAAGGTCGACCCGTCGGGCGCGAAGCGGAACGCGTGCACCTTCCCCTTGCCCCACTCGGCCCAGAAGCCGGCGTTACGATACTTTTCGGGCCAGACGTCTTCCTTGTAGACCACGGCGCCACAGGGCGAGCCCCCGCCGAACTCGGCCATCCTCGGCAGCATACGGTCGGTGTGGCTGTGATAGTCGTACGCATAGCCATAGTAGCCGCCGTTGACGTGGTGTGTGACTCGGGTCCACCAGCCATCGCCGTCGTCCGTATTGTCATAGGTGAACAGGTTATCGCGATCGTCGAGGTTCGCTTCGAGATGATTCCGCGTCCCCGACGAGTACACCTCGATTTCCGTGCCGTCCGGCCGGCAGCGCACCGTGCCGCCGCCTTTGAGCTGGATCGTCTTGCCGTCGGGACCGGTTGCTTTCGGGATGCCCTTATCGCCCACAGAGATGTACAGATAGCCGTCCATCCCGAACTGAATGCCGGAGACGATGTGGTCGTTCAGGCCGCGGTTATCGGTCGGGCCGAGGTCCTTGAACAGGTCTTTCCGCTCGTCGGCCTTGCCATCGCCGTCCGTGTCTTTCACGACGGTGAGGAAAGGCATGTGAGACACGTAAAGAGTGCCATCGTGCCACGCCATACCCTGGACCGCCCGAAACCCGTCGGCGAAAAGGATGGGGTCCTGGCCATCGCGGAAGCGGAGGATGCGCCCGTGCTTGGCCTCGTAAGGGCCGACCTGATCCATGGGGTCTTCGGCGACGAAGAGCGAGCCGTCAGGGGCGGTCGCCACCTGGCACGGGTAAAGGACGGCGGGAACGGTTGCCACCAACCGCACTTCAAAGCCTTCGGGTACCTTGGGCAAGGCAGCCGTTGTCTGACTGACGACTCCGCAGGTGACGACGGCGAACACAAGTGCGGAGAGCTTGCGCCGGAGGCGGGCACGAGGCATGATTGGGCTTCCGTGGAGGTCAAGCGGAGCTTGGGGTGGGTCAGGCAAGGCGCCGGGCGGAGCCGACGGTTGTAGAAAGCTTAGTTGTGACCGGCATTCTACCCGAAACTTCACGAATCGTTCAACGCGAGGTGCGAGGCCGTTAACGCATTACCTGGTACGCCAGGAATACTCCAATGATGACACCGACCGCGAGCAACAGCGGCCGCCACGGCCGTAGGCGCAGGCTCTGGACGATGATCGTCCGGAGGATGCGGACGCCGTCGCGCAGGGGCTGGAGCTTGCTCGCCGTGCCTGCGACGCGAGGACGATAGTCGACGGGGATCTCGACGACCCTGAGGTGCCTGGCGACTGCTTCCGTCGTCAGCTCCGTTTCGATCTCGAAGCCGCTCGAACGGAGCGTCACCGCCGTGAGGAACCGCGGCCCGAACACGCGATAGCCGGAGAGGAGGTCGCCAGCGCCTCGTCCAATGAGCACGCGAAACGCCGCACGGATCAAGAAGTTGCCCAGGCGCCGCACGGGGGTCATGGCCCCCTCCTCGGCGACGGGCCGGCGCGCACCGAGAGTCATGTCAGCGTGGCCGTCGAGGACGGGCTGAAGCAGGCCGGGGATGAACTCCGCGGGATAGGTGCCGTCACCGTCGACGAGGATGACGGCGGAGCGGTCGCGCAATGTCGCAAAGATCGCCTGGACGGCGTGCCCTTTCCCTTGTGCTGGAACCTCCACGACGCGCGCACCGTGCTCGCGCGCCAGGGAGCCGGTGCCGTCGCTGGAGTTATTGTCGAAGACGACAATCTCCGCTTCCGGAAGCGCAGCACGCCAGTCCGCAATGACGCTGGCGATCGCCGCCGCCTCGTTGTAACAAGGGATGGCGACGGCGATCCGGGGGGACACGGGGACAGACGACGACACAGCGGGATCGAGTCCGGGGCACTCCGGTCGCGGAGCGGCGGGTTGGTTCAGCCCGCGATTTTAGAGCGGAACCCGACCGAGTCAAGCATTCGACGAGTCGCGTTTCTCGCGGCGTCGGGTGAACACGCGGCGAATGCCGAAGCCGAGCGCTCCGAAGCCGGCGAGCAAAGCGGTTGCAGGCTCGGGCGTCGCTGTAATGGGAACACCATTGACGATGTTCGACCCATCGGTCGTGCCGAACTGGAACGACGCGCTCGTGATCGTGTCTTGCGCCGTGACGCCCTGAACATTCAGCGTGAATGTCGCCAAAAGGGCAAGGAACGGGTTATGTGGTCCATTGCCGGCGATCGAACCATTGGCTGCATCGTAGAGGCCGTCCGAGGCGGGGGCACCAATGATCAGGTTCGAGGGGCCCGCGGCACCGGGCAAAAGGACGTCGAGATTCAGGGCAGACCCG
This sequence comes from Singulisphaera sp., assembly GCA_027451445.1. Taxonomy (GTDB): domain Bacteria; phylum Planctomycetota; class Planctomycetia; order Isosphaerales; family Isosphaeraceae; genus DAIDJG01. The sequence goes on along the minus strand of DAIDJG010000564.1, from coordinate 27,665 downwards.
CTCGTTGCCAGCCCCCAACCCGTGGAACTCGGTGACGATGCGTCCGTGTAAGACCCATCGCCGGCGATCAGTCGCTCGACGCCCGAGCTGGAGGCGAGCGTCGCGGTGGTCTGGTTTCCGTCGATCGAGAACGTCAGCCCGCTGATGGCCTGCACCGCGCTGGTAGGGTTCACTTCGAAATTCTGCAGGGTGACCGTCACCGTTCCGTTGCCCGTGGTGAAGTCGGCCTCAGCCGCGACGGGGAGCCCACTGGTGGAGCTCGGGGACGGCGTAGCAAACGAGATCGTCCCCGCGACGCTGGACTTCGCCGCCAGGAACAGGGCCAAAGCGAACAGGGCGAGTCGGCGTTGAGTTAGGCTGACTTTCATGCCATGTGCCTTTCCAATTTTCTTTTAAGACTGAGTTTGGTGACCTAGAAACACGTTTTTCTGGGAGAAGCCGCCAAGCGAAAGCCTTTTTGTGACGACAGCGTGGAGAATAATAAGGAAAACTCCTAAGTGTCGGAAATATTAGGTTGCAAAAAAACCACACACAGCCAGAGAAGGCTTAGTCTAGTCCATGCGCCGGCATGGAGAAGGCGTATTTCGGTTTTTTGGTTCCGAATTCCTGGGCGCAGAGAGCGCATTCCGGCATCACAAGACGGGGAGCGCATGGATTTCACGTGTGGGTGCGCCTTTGGGCGGTCGCCTACCGTGTTCCAGCCCTTTTGCTTCTCGGTCAAGGGAAAATCGGCTCGGGACGCCGACGGCCCCAGAGCGGGGCGGGACGGAATCCTTCGGCGTGGAGAACTCCCGCCTGGAATCCGCGCAGACGTGATTGCGTTTCGGCGAGCTCGTCCAGCCCCGCGATCGCGCCGTCTGGACGCGAGAGCTGGCTGACATGGCAGGCGAGCATCCGACGTTTGATTGCAATGGTGGCCGTGATGTCGACGAAGTGCGTGGGCTCGAAACCAATCGCGGCGATATTGTCCATGTAAAAAACAGTCGGCGGTGCGTCGAGCGGCGCCTGTCCCGACGCGTGGCCGGCGGACGCGGCGAACCATGCGCACTTGGCGGCGAGCTCGCCGACGCGAACGTGGTCGGTGTGATAGTCGGTCGGACCGTGGGTCAGAACGAGGTCCGGCCGAACCTCGCGGAAGAGTTGGACGAAGACGAGCCGGACTTCGGGCGAATCCCAGACATCGGCGTCTCCGAAGTCGAGAAAATGAATCGGGGCGCCGAGGATTTCCGCGGCGCTGCGTGCTTCCTGATGCCGGCGCGCGGCCAACTCGGGATCCGGACCGGACGACTCCCCACCGCGGTCCCCTCGGCAGGCCACTCCGAGATGGACTTCACTCCCCGCCGCCAAGTAGCGTGCGAGGGTCCCCGCGCACAGAATCTCGATGTCGTCCGGATGCGCCCCCAGCGTGAGGATCCGTCGAGGCAGGGAAAGGCCCGTCGTCATGATCTCCGACCTCCCGGTCTTGGGCCGATCTCCTGGCCGTTACGCGGATTCGTTGATGACATGCTATGATCGTGTTTCGCCGGCGCCGCTCCTCGCCGCGCTCTTCACGCATTCTACTCGCGCGCTCGGCAGCGAAACAGCGATCATCGGGACCTCCGTGGCCCGCTCGCCCTGCGGGCTCGCTTTGCCCCGGCCACCCCGGGTCGCAATCCATCAACCCGAGGTTGTTCGGCGAGACGTCTCATCATGTGGGTGGCCGGGGCAGAGGAGGCCGACAGGCCGACGTGCCCCGGAAGCCCCGAGTCGCGTACCGGGACCGTAACGATGCGCTTCCGTCTGCACCGGCCACCCCAGCTCGCTGTTTTGATGCACGAACTTGTGAGCGCTTACGAGGTTTTCGTACCCCGGCACCTCGGGATCGAGGTTGGCTTACCGGTCCTGCCATGCTGTCCACTCAGGGGGAATCGCGTCTGGAACAATTACGCTGCCCTCCTGACCCTCGAACCATGCCGCGCTCGACCAACGCCAATCGCGTGCCCGCTCCACCAACCCACGACGCACCGGGTTGAGGTGAATGTAGTCGATCATCGCCGACAAGGTTCTCGGTTCGATGATATTGCGATCGCAACCGGGGCCGGGCTGCCAGAAGTGCCGCTCGGTCCGGCCTCCGCGACGCTGAGTGATGCGCGGAAGCCACTCCGGAGCATGCCGAGCGAGATACGACGACGCGCGACGCCCGACGGGCTCCTTGATTGCACGCAGGATCAATTCCATCTCGTAAACCGGCTGACGAGGCCAGATGATCAGGTGGACGTGCTCGGGCATAAACACGTACGCCTATAAGGCAACATCCGATTTCACTCTTGCCGTCTCGATTGCCTCCGCCAGCCAGAGGCAAGTCCATTCCGCGACGAGGAACTTGTACCTGTGATAGCAACTGAAGGTCAACTCGTGCGCGTGACCCGGCTCGTTGTAAGTCCGGCGCCTGGGACGCTTTGAACTCATGAAAGGACAACCCGGAATCGTCGCGCGGGAGATTCAAGATATGGCTCCGGCCAGCCTTCGTGTTGAGGTTACACGCGGTTTGGGCTCAGGGCCAGCATGTCAGTGCATCTTTCCTCGCTGAGAGCGCGTCCGGCAGCCACCCAGATCGGCCATTGTCTCTGAGCGCTCGCCAGTGAGTACGCCCAAACAGGAGGCAGGGGCGGCCAGTGCGCGGCCCGGCGCTTCCGGGGCACGTCGGCCTGTCGGCCTCCTCTGCCCCGGCCACCCACAGGATGAGACTTCTCGCGGAACACCACGTCGGGTTGATGGATTGCGACCCGGGGCGGCCGGGGCAAAGCGAGCCCGCAGGGCGAGCGTGCCACGGAGGTCCTTCGCGCCTCTGAGGCCCGCCCGCTGCGCGGGCTTTTCCCCGGCCGCCTGGTCCACTCGTCCACAAGGCCCTGATGGTGATGAGCGAGGGGTGTCCTCAAACGACCACGGTTTCCGCAAGGGTGTTTGTGCCGGCCAGAAGCCATCCCGATCGCAAAAAACGCGGAACATACGAGTGTACCGACCCGCTTGACGCCCCCTTTCGGATCGGCGTAAAGTAGACTGTAATGCATCAATGCTCGATGCGAATCGCTCGCTTCCGCTGGTTTCCGCGGGTTCGGACCGGCGTTTGACAATGTTATTGGGGGAGCCGAACTATGTTGCGCCGTGGTTTCCTTTGGGGCGCCGTGCTGGCGGTGACGCTGGCGGGGCTCACGACGGCTGCCCGAGCCGAGGATATGCGGACGGCGGACGAGTTCCTCCGAGGGCTGCGCGAACGGGGGTACTTCGACCTGGCGTCGGAGTTCCTCGAAGAGCTGCGCACGAACAAGGAGACCCCTGGTGACATCAAGGCGACCATCGACTACGAGCAAGGACGCCTCTTACTCGAGGAGGCGGCGAAGACGGGCGACCTGGTGCGAAAAAAGGAACTGCTCGACCAGGCCCGCGGCAAAATTGCCCAGTTCGTCGCCCAGCACGGGAAGCACAAGGCGGCGTCCGAGGCCGCGGTGCAGCTTGCTCGCTTGCTCGTCGAGCGCGGGCACCTCGCGATGCTGAACGCCGAAGAGATCGACGACAAGGAGAAGGCCGAGAAGGAAGCCAAGCTCAAGGAGGCCCGCACCTCGTTCGATGAGGCGCGCGAAGCCTACAGCAAGGCCGAGGTTCAACTCGAAGCCAACTTCAAGACGTTCCCCAACTTCATCCCCGCGGGAGATCCCCGCGTCGAGGAACGAGACAAAGCGCACAACGCGCTCATGGATGCCCAACTTCAGAAAGCGGTTGTCGACTATGAACAGGGCGAAACCTATCCGCTCGGATCGCCCGAACGAACGGAGCTGCTGAAGAAAAGCCTTGCCCAGTTTGAAGAGCTCTACAAGAAGTATCGTACGCAGATGTCGGGCCTCGCCGCTCAGATGTGGCAGGCGAAGTGCTACGAAGAGATGGGCGAGCTGAACAAGGCTGCGGGGATCTATAAGCAACTGCTCGAACACACCGACCCGCGGCTTCGCGGCCTGCAACGGTTCGTCCTCTTCTTCCAGATCATCACGGAACGCAAACGCGAGCAATACGCGCTTGCGGCCGACGATTGCAATCGGTGGTTGCAGCGCTTCAATTCGCCGGCGGAACGCCACTCGCGCGAAGGGCTGGGCGTGCTGCTCGAGAAGTCCAAGAATATCCTGGCGCAGTTGAAGACCGCACTCAACGAAGCCGAAAAGAAACAGATGATCGACGCGGCTGTGGAGTCCGCTCGTGAGGTCGTGCGCTATTCTTCGCCCTGGAAGAAGGAAGCGCTCGGAATCCTCAAGCAGTATCGTCCCAAGTCGCCGAGCAGCGTGGAGGACGTTTCAAGGCTCTCGTTCGACGACGCGATGACCGGAGCCGATCAGGCCATCGGTGCCAAGGAATGGGACAATGCGATTGCGCTGCTGAAACAGGCGGTCAAGAAGGCCAACCCCGCCAAGGAACCGGACAAAGCCAACCTGCCGCGCTATCAGCTCGCCTTCTGCTATTTCATGAACAAACAGTTCTACGAAGCGTTTGCCATTTGCGATCTTCTCACCCATCGCTACCCGAATTACAGCATGTCGCCCAAGGCGGCTGAGATCGCGATGGCATGCATGGCGGACGCCTACAACACCTACGTTGATTTCGATCGCAAGGCCGACCTCGATGGCCTGATCGCAACGGCGAAGTTTACCGAGGAGCGTTTCCCCGACACCGAATCGGGCGACCAGGCGCGCTTGATCCTCGGCCAGATCAACGATGGCCTGGGGAATTATCCGGAAGCGATCCGGGCCTATGAAGCCGTGCGCAGCAAGGCGGGGTCGAAGTGGGTCGAGGCCCAGACCAAGGTGGGCAGCAGCCGATGGTCGTACAGCCAGGAGCTGCGCCAGAAGGGGGGGGCCGAGTCCATCAAAGAGGCCGATGCCGAGGTGGAGAAGGCACTCGCCAATTTGAAGAAGGCGATGGCGGCACGCCAGGAGGCCGGGACGCCAGCGACCGATGCAGCGCTCATCAACAACGCCTGCGATATGTTCGATATCTATCTGAACACGAATCGCACCAAGGAAGCCCTCGACATCATTGCTCCGAGCGTGAAGGCGGTTACCGCGGGAAACACCCAGCCGTACAAACGCGTGATGGAATGCCAGCTCCGCGGGCACATCGCCGGGGACCAGATCGAACTGGCCCTGACCGACATGGCGGCGCTCGAGAAGGTGGGTGGGTCCGCCGGCCTCGTCCAGCTCTACTACGGTTTGGGCAAGCTGATCGAAAAGGAGATGGAAGAGAAGAAGGCGAAGGGCGACACCGCCGGGCTCGGCGCAGCACAGCAGAAGTTCCTCAAGTTCCTGCGCGCCGTTGCTGCGGCACAGGGCGGGCAGACGTATGAGTCACTGGAGTGGGCCGGTGAAAATATGCTTAAGCTTGGCGAGCCCAAGCAAGCGGGCGAGATCTTCAACAAGATTCTGACCGAGTTGAAGGATGTACCGGCCGACAAGCTCTTTCGCACCAACCTCCGCATGGTTGCGGCGTACCGCGAACAACGCGAGTGGAAGGAGGCGGACACCCTCTTCGATAAGCTGCTAGCCCAGTCGCCCAAGTCGATCGAGGTGCTTTTTGAGCTGGGCATGCTGAAGGAGGCGAAGGCGGCCGCCAATCAGATCAAGTGGGCCGAGGCGTGCAATCAGTGGATCCATCTCGGCAGGCTCATGCAGTCGATGCGCGTCAAACCCCCCGAATACTACGATTCCAACTATCACGCGGCGTACTGCCTCTACAAGGGAGGCGACAAGGAAAAAGCCCTCCAGACCTTGAAGGTTGTCATGAAGTTGTCCAGGGATCTGGGCGGTCCCGAAATGAGGAAGAAGTATCAGTTGCTGATCGATCAGATTCAGCGTGACTCCCGGCAAGTGACCCAATCGGCCAAGTAAGCGGTGCGATCCGTTCGGACAAAACCCCACGAGACATTGACAACAGCGGACACAGTCCGATCTTCACGAGGAAACCTTCACAATGCGGCAACGTCGTATTCTCGCGTTCGGAACGGTCGCACTGACACTCGCGTTCTCCGTGCCGGCCAGGGCCGTGGACGTCATCACGCTCATCTCGAACACGACCTACAAAAACCCGGCTGTGATCGGCGGCGGCGTGCGCGGGGATATCCAGAGCGAGAACGCCAAGGAAGTCAGCGTCAAGGTGGGCAATAGCACGGTTGCGGTGCCCGTCGATCAGATCGCCTCGATCCAGTACACGGGCCAGTCCGCCAACATCGCGCTCGGCGAAACGCGCGAAAATGCCGGGGCGCTCGCCGACGCCGCGGAACTTTACAAGAAAGCTGCGGCCGAGTCGGCGGACAAACCCTTTGTCCACCAAACCGCGCTCTTCCACCAGGCGAACGCCATGGCGGAGCTCGCGCTCGCCGATCCGAGCAAAGCGGGGGAGGCGATTAGCCTGCTCGAGGCCTTTGTGAAGAACTACAGCTCGGGCCGGCACATCGTCTCCGCGCTCGACAGCCTTGCCCGGCTCCAGCTCAACAAGGGTGATTACGCGGGCGTCGAAAAGACCGTCGCAGAAATGGAAAAGTCGCCCCAGAACGCGGATCGGGCCGCCGTCATCCGGGCCAAGATCTTTGCCAAGAAGGGGGACCACGCCAAGGCGATCGCGGCGCTCGACACGCTGATCAAGAATTCGCCCGACGGCTCCCAGCGCCAGCGGGAATCGCGTCTGGCGAAAGCCGAAAGCCTGGCCGCGATGAAGGACTACGCCAAAGCCGAGGCCGAGGTCAGCGATGTGATCAAGGCCCTGCCGGCTGAGGATTACCAGGGCCAATCCGCCGCGTACAACACCCTGGGCGACTGCCTCCGTGCTGCCGGCAAGCCGAAGGACGCCCTGAAGGCGTTTCTCCACACCGATATCCTCTACAGCAAGGACAAGGAGCAACACCCCCGCGCCCTCGCCCAGATCGCCCAACTTTGGCGGCTCCTGAAGCAGGACGTCCGGGCCGATGAGGTCGCCCAACGCCTCAAGCAGGAATATCCTTCGAGCCCCTATAACGCGTCGACGAAATAAGTAGCCTTTCGAGAGGTGGGTTGAACCGGAGAATCTGGTTTCAGCCCACCCGTAGATCCACGCGAATGCCGCGACTCTCCGAGGCCCCGATTTGCCCAGTCTGCGCAGTCCGCACCGCGGCGAGGATTCGCCGTTGACCTGTGACCGCCTCGTGGAGTAAACACACTCAGAGTCTGTCCTGGAAGTGGAGCGGAGCCGGAAAAGGGGGACTGGCTCCAAGTCTTCGAGGTGCCTGTCCCCCTTTTCCGGCGGAGCGGGCGTGGATATGGGGACAGGCACCGTCCGAAGACGGCCGGAGCCAGTCCCCATATCCACGCTCCCGGGACTTCTGGGACAGACTCTCAGCGTTACGATCGATAATAGAAGTCGAGTTTTTGCTGCTGTTGCCGCTACGGTTTTAGTGATCCCTAGACGGATCGACTGGATCACCACGATGTGGACCGTCCGCAGAAGGCGTCGAATTGCGCTGGCGTTGCTGATTGCGCTCCTTGTCGGACTGGGCAGCTCTCGGGCAATACGAAAACGGCTTCGGGCCGCCGCGCCGCGGCCCCATAGTGTCGAACAGCGCGTCACCGGTTTCAGCCTGCCCGACGCGGTCAGCGGGCGGACCGTGAGCCTCGCGGATTTCGCCGACAGGCCGGTCGTCGTGCTGATGTTTCTCGGGATTGATTGTCCGATCGCCGAGCTTTATGTTCCCCGAATCTCGGCGCTGAGCCAGGCACTGGCCTCGCGCGGCGTCGTCTTTCTCGGAATCAACTCCAATGCGCACGACACGCTCGAGGAGATCGCCGCGCACTCCGAGCGACTGAAGATTCCGTTTCCCGTTCTGAGAGACGACGGGAACGTCCTCGCCGACCGTCTCAAGGCGGAACGGATGTGCGAGGTCGTGGTGCTGGACAAGCAGCGGCGCGTGCGGTATCGAGGCGCGATCGACGACCAGTACCAGATCGGCGCGCGGCGGAGCGAACCGGAGCAGCATTACCTCGCGACGGCCATCGAATCCGTGCTCGCGGGCCGGAAAGTCGCGCTCGCGGAGTCGCAGGTCTTTGGGTGCCCGATCGAACGGGTGAAATCCAGGAAGCCCGAGCGGCCGATGCCCGGCGGAAATCCGGGCACCCCGACCGAGGCCGTCTCGGTGACCGATATCGGAACGGTGACCTATGCGGAGCACGTCGCCCCGATCGTGCAGGAAAAATGTGTAGGGTGTCACCGTCCGGGGGAAGCCGGGCCGTTCCCGTTGTTGACTTATGCGCAAGTGAAGCGCCGGGCGACGACCCTTCGTGAGGCTGTCGAAGAGCGCCGGATGCCGCCGTGGTATGCGGATCCCCGTTATGGACACTTCCATAACGACCGGTCGTTGTCGGCTCGGGAGATCGCGACCCTGCTCGCCTGGGTCGACCAGGGTAAGCCGGAGGGTGATCCGAAGAAGACGCCAGCTCCCAGGTCGTATTCGCCAGGGTGGAAGATTGGAACGCCCGACGTCGTGCTCGAAATGCTCGAGCCTTACGAGGTGCAGGCGGAGGGTGTTGTGCCGTACCAGCGGTTCCGAATCCCGACGGGGTTTACGGAGGATCGTTGGGTCCAGGCTGTGGAGGGACGGCCGGGGGATCGGAACGTCGTCCATCACATCTCGATCTTTATCGAGGAGCACAACCCGGACCTCACGAACACGCATCGGACGGGACCGTGCCTGGTGACCTATGCGCCGGGAGACATCCCGGGCGTCTATCCTCCGGGCGTCGCGAAGCGGATTCCGGCGGGGTCGGACTTGCTCTTCGAGGTTCACTACACGCCCATCGGGCGTGAGCGGACCGACCGGTCGAGCGTGGGCCTGGTGTTTGCGAAAGAGCCGGTACGTTTCGAGGCCATTACAAAAGGCATCCGACCGCTCGGGCCGTTGGAAAGCCGCCTGGTGATTCCGCCGGGCGCGGAGAATCACGAGTCTCGGGCGACGTTCACGTTCCGATACGACTCCCACCTGGTCGGCTTGATGCCCCACATGCACCTGCGCGGGAAGGATTTCAAGTACACGCTTCGGCTGCCGGACGGGAGCTCGGAGGTGTTGCTCTCCGTTCCCGCCTACAACTTTGCCTGGCAGGACATCTACCGACTTACCGAGCCGCGTCGGCTGCCCCAGGGGTCGCAGATCGAGTGCGTGGCGCACTTCGACAACTCCCGCAATAATCCCGCCAACCCCGATCCCACGGCGACCGTTCGCTGGGGTGATTATACGTGGGATGAGATGATGATCGGATACATCGACTATTACATCGACGTTCGGCCCAAGGAGGGGTTGCGGATCGGCGAAGACTTCTGACCCGACAGCGCGATGCCTCGCTCTCGCGTGGCGAAGAATTGATCTTGAACCGTGGTTTTTGAACGTCCATGCGCGGCAAGATCGGTGCGTGCCAGATGGTCTTTGTCCCGTAGGGACATTTGACAATAGCCCAGCGTTTTAACGCTGGGATCCGATTGGACCGAAATTAACTCCCGTCCCGGAGGGACGGCGCATTCGCGTGTGATCGCCCCTGCGGGGCAAGAGAGAAGCGGGTCGGGGTCGTTTGGTCAGACCCAGCGTTAAAACGCTGGGCTATTGTCAAATGTCCCTAACGGGACAAAGACAATTGTCAATTCTCGATCGACATTGACGCACTTCCCCTAAAAGAGTAAATCTCCCGCGACGTTTTTGAGTCGTCCGACTCCCCTTCTCGCAGGTTGCCCGGTTCTTCGACGTACGCGCAGATTCCAAGCTCCACTCAATGTGAGTCAGGACTGAGCGGCCGTTCGGCGTCTTCTCCACCTGGGCGAGACATCCCGTTCGCCGAGTAAGGCCTTGCCCGAGTTCTTGGGGCGGCGTCAGGGATGGGTGAAATACTATGCGTCGATTCGTGGTTGAACGGGCAACGCAGCGGCTCATTCCGCCGCTCGAGCGACTTGCGCGGCGAGAGCAGCGGCTGCGCCGGGCCATCCTGGTCGTCACGGGGTTGGTGCTCGTTGGCTGCCTCGGGGCGACGCCGCTCGGCCGGTTTGCGGTCTTTTCGGCGGCGATCCGCTCGAAGAGCTTCGTGGTGCGCGCCATCGGGCAGGAGCCGGATCGTGGTGATCTCGATCGGCTCTGGGCATGGCGCCGGGAACGCGGCATTGCCGATACCGCAAAGCGCTTCGAAGGCGTGTTCGGACAGTGTAAACCGACACTGCAGGAACTCCTTCGGGCTGCCGGCATGGCGCCCGACCAGGGATTGCTGCGGTGGGCGAATTACGACCGGACGCTCCTCTTCTCATCGTGCGTCTTCGAGCCCGATTCGCGGGGCCGGTCCTACCGCCTTCGGCCGGAAACGCGGTCAGTGTGGTTGAAAGAAAAGAGTCTGGCGGGCAGCCCCTTCGGAATGCTTCTGGTCCCGGACAATCCGCGAGTGCGCATGCTGGCCCAGGCCGCGGGGATACCGCCGATCGCGGGCTCGGAGCAATCGACCAACTCCTGGGGTTTGCGCGGCCCGGAGCCTGATCTCGAAGCTTCGGTCCGGGGTTTGATCCTCGGCGATTCGTTCATGCAGGGCCTCTTCATCGGCGACGACCAAACGCCGCCGGCACGCCTCGAGCGGACCTTGGAGGGTGCGCTCCACACCTCGGTGTCGATCTTGAACACCGGGCATTTCGGCTATTCGCCCGAGCAGTACTACCACACGCTCGTCGAGTATGGACCTCGCTTCAATCCTCACTTCGTCGTCGTCAGTGTCTGTCCCAACGACTTTGGCGACCCGCAGAAAGTCGTGCTCGGCCAGGGCGACTGGGCGGAAGCAAAGTACTGGCTAGATGAAATCCAGGAATACTGCAACGATCGAGGCATCGCGTGCATCATCGCCGCAGTTCCTTGCGACTTCCAGCTCGAAGGCAAGCGCAAGGAAGGTTACTACCCGGGGCAGGTCGCCAATACCTGCGACCTCGACAGCCTCACCTATTGCTATCCCTTCGACGACTTCGTGAACGAACACCTGCGACTCGTGCACGAGAGTCAGGTCAAAGGCATACCGCAGTCGGTGAGTCCTCTCTACAATCGTCGCATCGGTGACGGACACTTCTCACCGGCGGGGGCGGACGTTTGGGCTCACGCGCTGGCGCAGCGCGTGAGCCTCATCATCCAAAACGTTCCCTCGGGCTCCGTCCTGGCCTCGAGATCTGCGGTCTCAACGGTGCCGGCGCGCGAGTAAGGCGTCGACGGCGGCTGGGGAGATCGCCCCCACGCGGAACTGCTTGCCCAGCCTGATGTGCACAGCGTTGCCGGGATTGATGATCTGACCGATGGGCGTCGTGGGCTTCCTACGAACGCGTCCCGGTGCACGGACCTGGCCGGTCAGAGTGCTCTTGCCCGGAACCGGGCCGATGAACGACACCGACTGCGCATTGCCGTTAGCGCCCAGGTTCAACGACATCAACCCGCCTTTATTCAAGTTGAGCGTGACCTGGTTGAGTGCCGCGTCGATGTACTGAAGCCGCGCGCCGATGCCGAACTCCGACACGTAGGGCGTTCCGGACTGCCCGTTGTTGACACCGTCGAGGAGAACCCCGTTGGCATCCGTGATGCCCGTCTGGAGCGCGACGCTGGCCTGGGTGTTGATGGCCAGTTTGACGATCGTGTTCAGCGGCAGCGGGAACCTCGGTGTCAGCAAGACCTGGAACGTCGAGGGGTTGTACTGCGCGGAAGCGATCAGGTCGCTGCCATCGTCGCCCGTCCCAAAGATGCTATCGGGACCGGCGGTCAGGAAGTAAGAGCCGTAGTTCGACAAGGTCTGAGCGCGGGTGGTGTTCAGGGCCTCGTTGAACGTCAGGAGCACGCCGGTGATCGCCTGACCGTTGGTGAAGGGCTGGAGGTTCTCCACCACCGGGCCGGGGAAGTTGCCCGCGCGAACGACCGGCAGCGTGGTGTTCGGCGCGATCGTGAGCGTGGCCTGGTTGGCCATTCCCAAAACAGCCCCGCCCGTCGGGTTGCTGAGAGTCAGCGGCAGGGTGACAAGGTTCGTGAGGCTATGGTTCAAGATCGGCACGGAGAAAGTCTGGACCGTCTGGCCGGCGAGGAAGGTGAGCGTGCCGCTGACCGGGGCGTAGTCCTGTCCCGGTACGGCCGTCCCCAGGCCCGTCGCGTAGTTGATCGTCACCGTTCCTCCGATTCCGGCCAGGCGTTGCACCGTGATCAGTGCGGAGGGGTCGGTGTCGACGACGGAGTAGGAGACGGAATTGAACTGGAGCGTACCCGCCGTGTCGTCCTGCTTGATGTTCACCACGGCGGTGCTCGGCGTGCCGAGGCTGAGCCCTGACGGGTTGCTCAGGGTCAGGTTCACGGTCACGATCCCGCCGCCGGTCGTGTGCGTGTCGATGATCGGGACTTTGAACGACTCGACCGTCTGACCTGGGTTGAAGGTCAGCGTACCGCTCTCGGCGGTGTAGTTCACGCCCGCCTGAGCCGTGCCGTCGCTCGTGGCGTAGGCGACGGAGGCGCTGCCGGTCGGCGTGTTGCGCGTGACGCTTACTGTGACCGTCCCTCCGCTCTCGCTCACCGCATAGCTGGCAGCGCTGAATTCGGCCTGAGGAACGTTGTTGTTCTGGATGGTGAGAACAACGGGATTCGGAGGCGTGATGGTCACGCCGGCGGTCGGATCGCTCAAGGTCAAGTTGACGGTCGTCGACGGCCCAACAACGGGGTTATTGAGGATCGGTACCACGAACGTCTGATTGTCCACGCCGGGGTCGAATGTCAGCGTGCCCGAGACGGACGTGTAATTCATTCCGGCAACGGCCGTTCCGCCACCAGTCGCATAATTGACCATCACGGTTCCACCGTCTCCGGCGTGGTCCCGCGTGACCAGGATCGTAATCGAACCGGCGGTCTGATCGACCGAATACGACGAAGCGCTGAAGCCGATGTTGACCGGGACGGTGGGGATGGAGTTAGAGAATTCCGAGGTCGAGCCGTTGGGCGCCGTGGCGGTGGAGCTGATGAACTGGCCGTTCAGGACCACTGATTTCAAGCTCGCGTTGAACGTTGCGTTACCCGAGGCGTCCGTTGTGATCTGCGTCGAGCCAATAAACGCCTGGCCCTGTCCGAAGCCGGAGGGGTCCGCGGCATCATTGGAGAAGAACTGAACGAGCAATGTCGAGTTCGGCATGCCGCTGTACGTGCCTTGAACGGTCGTGGTGCTGGTGCCATCGGACGTCGCGAACGTCAACGTCGGGTAGTTCACCAGGTCGTTCGGGCCGTTGGCAACGCCCGTGTGATTCGGGGTGACACCGTTCGGCGGGTCGCCGGGCGCGATCAGGTCGATGCCGATGCGGTCGTTCGAGTAGATCGAGTTCGTCAGGATCGAGTCGCCCGTCCCCGACGCGACCGCAACGCCGCTTGCCACGTTGAAGGCGATCGTGTTCCCGGCTCCGCTGACGGTGCCACCCACGGTGTTGTTCGACGCGTTGCTATCGAAGAGCACGCCGTCGGTCGAGTTGTGGACCTGGATTTTGCCGGTCGCGTCGGAACCGATGAAGTTGCCCTCGACCGCGTTGCCCGTCGCCAGGGCGCCGGTGATGTGGACACCGACGTTGTTTCCGGAGATCACGTTCGCTGCGCCCCCGGTGGTGCCGCCGACGGTGTTGTCGAGTGCGTTGGCGATGAGGACGCCGTCCACGGCGTTGGACAACGCCGTCACGCCGTCCGACATCGTGCCGATCAGGTTCCCGTCCACGACATTGCCGGCCGAGCCGGAATCGTTGATGACGACACCGTCGTTGTTGGACGAGATCACGTTCTGAGCGCCCGCGGTGGTGCCGCCGATCGTGTTGTCGGTCGCGTCTTCGATGAAGACGCCCGCGAACGTATTGCCGTAGTGGTCGGCACCCCCCTGAGTGCCGATGTAGTTCCCGTCGACGACGTTGCCCGTCGGCTGTGCGTTCGGGATCGGCACGGGGTTCAGGTTCGACGTGTCAAGCGACTGACTGGTGATCGTGATGCCGTTGCGCGAGTTGTTGATGATGACGTTGCGCGCCGTGGCGGTCGTACCGCCGATCGTGTTGTTCGCCGACGAGATGTTGATACCATCGCGGTTCGGCAGGATCGAGACGACGTTATTGCGGATGTTGAACCCGATCCAGTCGCCCTGGACGATGTTGTTGGTGGCCGTTTGGGCCGCGACGTTCTCGATGTTAATGCCATCGAGTCCATTCGCGGCGATGACGTTCTTGGAGTTGTCGAGGAGGCCGCCGATAACATTGCCCGGCGCATCCTGGATCAGAACGCCGTCGAATCGGTTGGGTCGTGGATCCAGGCCTCGGATCGTCTGGCCGGCAAGCCCGATATCCGTACCAATCTCATTATTGGTGAGGATATTTCCCTTTGCGGCGAGTCCAATGATGGCGACGCCGTAATTGTTCCCGGAAATGACGTTGCCGCCACCGGCCGGACCCGCGCCGATCGGCTCGCCGATCAGGTTGTTCGAGTTCGTGACGTGCACGCCATTGGCGTCGTTATCCAGGATGAAGTTCCCTTCGACCAGCGTACCGGTTCCTTGAGGTCCGGAGAGGAACACGCCGTCGCCATGGTTGCCCTGGATCACGTTGCGTTCTTGCGGGAGCGTGCCGCCGATCCGATTGTTTGAATTGAGGACGACGATGCCCTGGCCATTTCCGAGCGTGTTGATGTGCGTGTAAGAGGTTGGAGTGGTCGTTCCCAATGGTAGGTCATTGAAGCTGTGCGAATCGAACGAGGCGATGCCGATGAAGTTGCCAAAGATGATGTCGCCGACCGTTCCCGTCGGTGTTCCCGGCGGCGGCTCGAGGACAATGCCGGCGCCGGTGAAGCCGGTGATGCTCAGCCCTGAGACCGTGGTGTTGGGCGCGTCGATCACCAGGCCGTTCACCGGTCCGCTGGAGCCCTGTGGCGGCAGTGCATTGAGACCGTTGATCTGAACATTCAGCACGGCGACGTCCGTTTCTTTCTCGTCCAATCCCAATGGCGTCTTGTTGAGCGAGGAGCCTGGTTGGGTGTACCCGTCGATGTTCACCGGGTCCGTGATGTTCGGCAAGGGTGAGAGCAGGGTGATGGTCTGCTGGCCTTGGCCCGGAATCGCAAAGTTGATGAGGTCGGGGACCGATGGGGCGATGTTCGGGTGGGCGTTGGCATCGAGAATAGCCTGGCGGAACGAGCCCGGTCCGGAGTCGTTGATGTTCGTGACCGTGAACGTCGCCACCTGCGGTGTCGCGGTCACGACCTGGCCGACCGAGAACTGCGACGTCGAGCCGTCAGGTGCCGTGATGGTGGCGGTCACGTAATCGCCAAGCGGGACCGGCGTTGCGACGGTGACGGAGAAGTTTGCCGTGCCCGATCCGTTGGTCGTGATCGTCTGCGAGCCGAGTAACGTCTGACCTTCGTAGCTGTAGTTGCTTGATGGATTCGCGGGATTGCTGAAGAACTGGAGTAGCACCGTCGATCGAGCCACGCTCGTCACGTTGCCGCTAATCACGGTACTGCCCGAACCATCCGAGATGGCGGAGACCAAAGACGGCGGGGCCTGGTTGTCGTTGGGAATCGGTGGGGTGGTGGCAATCGCGATGCCGAGAAGGCCGTTGGCGAAGATCTGGTTTGACAGGAAGGAATCGGCCGTGCCGTTCTGAAGGTTGATCCCGTTGCCCAGGTTGTACGCGATGATGTTGGCGGCGGCAGTGATGGCACCGCCGATCGTGTTATTCGAGGCGCCACCGTCAATCAGCACGCCGTCCAACTCGTTCCGGATCACTACGGTTCCGCTACGGTCGGTCCCGATGAAATTCCCCTCAACCACGTTTCCTTGCGCACCTGGTCCCGTGAGGTGAACACCCCAGTTGTTACCTGCGATGACGTTCGCGGCGGCTGTCGAGGTACCACCGATCGTGTTGTCAACCGCGTTCGAGATCCGGATGCCGTCGACGGCGTTGTTCAGGACCGTCTTTCCGTCCTGCATCGGTCCGATGATATTGCCTTCCACGACATTGCCGATCGAAGCGGGGTCGTTGATCACGACGCCGTCGTTGTTGCCGGAGATGACGTTGACGTCGCCTGTGGTCGTGCCGCCGATCGTATTGCCAGGGGCTGCGTTGATGAGCACGCCGTCCAACGTGTTGCCCTCGTCAGCGCCGCCGTTGTTACCGATAAAGTTCCCGATGACGACGTTCCCAGTGGCCTGGGCGTTAGCGATCGCCGTGACTTCGTTGTTATGCGAGTCGAGAGTCGTGCTCGAGATGGTCACCCCGTTGCGCCAATTGAATACGATCGTATTCGCCGCGCCCGCAGTGGAGCCGCCGATCGTATTGTTGGCCGCCGAGATGTTCACACCGTCACGATTGGGCAGAATCACGGCGCCGCCGCCAGTGCCGCCTTGTCCAAGGGTGGTTGAGTTCGGGTGGGAATTGAAACCGATCTCGTTGCCTTCCACCAGGTTATCGACCGCGTCCTGGGCGACACCGTTTTGGATGCTCACGCCATCGAATCCGCTGGACCCGATGACGTTGCCCGAGATCACATTGCCGGGCGCATCGTCGATGAATACTCCGTTTTGGAGGTTCGGCCGTGCGCTTGCGCCGTCGAGACTCGTGCCGATGTTGTCGTCCAGGACGTAGTTTGTCTTGGCGGCCGAGCCCTGGATGTGGACGCCGTTCGCCCCGTTCCCCGAGATGATGTTGCCTTCGCCGGCGCCGGCCTGCCCGATGAAGTTGTTGGAGGTGTTGACGAGCACCCCGTCCGTCTTGTTGTCGAGAATGAAATTGGCAGCGACGATGTTGCCCGTGCCGTGCACGCCCTGGAAGACCAGCCCAGGCCCGTTGTTGCCCTGAATCGCATTTGTGGACGACACGACATCGAGTGTGCCCTGGCTCGCCAACTGGGTCGGCAGGGGAACGCCAATGTTGAGGATCTCGCCGCCGATGACGTTGTTCGAACTCTCGACCACGATCCCTTCCGCGTTGCCCAACGGATTGGTGATGGGAGTGCTCGAGTTGTTGGTCGCGCTGAAGGACGCCTCGCCGATCAGGTTGCCGAAGATGACATCGCCGATGCCGCCGTTGTCGGGGCTCGCGCCCGGTGCGATGAGGATCGCCGCCCCGCCGCTGTAGCCGGTGATGCTCAGCCCACTGACCTGGCAATTCAGCGCGGCGATGGTCAGAAGACCTTGGGTCATGCCGACGGAGCCCGTGCCGGCCTGCCGTCCGTCGATGCGAACATTGATCGTCGCGTTGAACGTGCTTTCCGACGTGAAAGTGGTTTGACCCGTAAATGTGTTGGTGGTGGTCTGGCCGAACAGTCCCGACCCGTTCGTTGTCGTGATCCCACCACCAGGCTGGACGTTATTCACAATCGTCGTCACTGGCGCGTTTGGAGACGAGCCAGATTGTGTGTACCCCTGGATCGCCACGGGGTTCGTGATGGCCGGCAGCGGGGAAAGCAACTCGATGGTCTGCTGACCCGACCCCGGGATCGCGAACACGATCTTGTCGTTGAACGTCGGGAGCAAGTTCTGGGGCTGGTCGACGTCCAGGATTGCCTGGCGGAGTGAGCCAGGACCCGAGTCGTTCGTATTCGTGACTGTGTAGACGGAGGGCTGGGTGGCCGAGACGACGGCCTGACCGGCGGAGAACTGCGAAGTCGAGTTCGCGGTGTCGGTAACCGTAAACGTGACCACCTGCCCCGCGGTGAGTGCTTGCGGGACTGTAACGCTGAATGGTGTCGAGCCCGCAGTGGTCACCACGACCTGCTGCGAAACGAGCAGCGTTTGACCCTCGTAGTCGTAGTTGAGTGATGGGTTGGGCGGGTTGCTGAAGAACTGAAGCAGGTACGTTCCGGTGTTCGACGTGGTGATCTGTCCCTGGATCACTGTGCTGGTGACGCCGTCCGACGCGACACTCGCGAGCGTGAAGGCAGTCAGCGGACCAGTGTAGCCGGAGAGCGCAATCCCCAGGAGTGCGTTGTCGTCAATTTGGTTCGATAGGATCGCGTTCCCCGGTCCGAAAACCACATCGACCCCGTTGGCTGCGTTGAACTCGATCACATTGCCGGCCACGGTCACGGTGCCGCCGATCGTGTTATTGTTCGCGCCCCCGTCGATCAAGACGCCATCACCGGAGTTGGGAACCGGCTTGACACCCTTTGCGTCGGTACCGATGAAGTTCCCTTCGACGACGTTGCCCGATGCGGTCGCACCCGTGATATGAATGCCGATGCCATTCGCGGAAAGCACGTCTGCCGCGCCAGCGACCGTGCCACCGATGGTGTTGTTCGCCGCGTTGTCGACGAGGATGCCTTCCGCGGAGTTGGGCAGACCCGTCGCGCCGTCGGCCGCCACACCGATGTAGTTTCCTTCGACGAGGTTGCCCGTCGATGTGGCGTCGATGATGGATACGCCGAATTTGTTGCCCGAAATGACGTTGCGCGTCGCGGTGGACGTACCGCCGATCGTGTTGTTCGAGGCGCCCGCATCGATCAGGACGCCCGCCTGGGCATTGCGCGCACCGATCATGCCCGTAAGGTCGGTCCCGATGAAGTTCCCTTCCGCGAGGTTGTCAACCGCGCCCGGGCCGGTGATGTGAAGGCCGTTGTTGTTACCCGAAATCTCGTTTGCCGTCCCCGTCGTCGCACCGCCGACGGTGTTGAAGGACGCGTTGTCCAGGAGGACGCCGTCGAGTGCGTTGGGCAGCGGAGTGGCACCATCGGACATCAAGCCGATGAAGTTCCCCTCGATGACGTTATTCGTGGATGTGGTGTGACCCGCGGTGTCATCGTTGACGACGACGCCCTCGTTGTTCGCGGAGATGACGTTCACCGTGGCCGACGTCGTTCCGCCGACCGTGTTGCCGCTCGCGTCCTCGATCAGGATGCCATCGAGCACGTTACCGAAGTGATCCGCGCCGCCGATGGTCCCGATGAAGTTGCCTTCGACCAGGTTACCCGTCGGGTTCGCGTACGGGATCGGCACGGGGTTCAGGTTCGACCGATCGAGCGTCATGCTCGAAATCGTGATGCCGTTGCGCGCGTCGTCGGTGATCAGGTTGCGCGCCTTGGCCGATGTCCCGCCGATCGTGTTGTCGGCCGACGAAATATTGATGCCGTCACGGTTCGGCAAAATGAAGATGCCGCTCCGGTTGTTGAAGCCGAACCAGTTCTGCTCGACGAGGTTGTTTGTCGCGGATTGGTTCGGGCCGTTCTCGATGGTCAGACCATCCCGGCCGTTGGCGCCGATGACGTTGTGCGACTGATTGGACAGTCCGCCGATGATGTTTCCAGGAGCGTCTTGAATCAGCACGCCGTCAAACTGATTGGGCCGCGGGGTGGTTCCGCGGAGGATCCCGCCCTCTGTCCCGACGTTGGTGCCGATTTCATTGTTGACGAGAATGTTACCGCTCGCGACGGATCCCAGGATCGCCACGCCGTAATTGTTCCCCGAGATGACGTTTCCGCCCCCCCCGGGCCCGGCGCCAATCGCTTCGCCAATCAGGTTGTTGGACGTTGTGATGCCGATGCCGTTGGTGTCGTTGTCGAGGATGAAATCGCCCTCCACGACGTTCCCGGTTCCCGGCGCCCCTGTGATTTGAACCCCGTCGCCGTGGTTGCCCTGAATCACGTTCCGGAAAATCGGGCCCGTTCCGCCGATCCGATTGTTGGAACTCTGGATCAGGATGCCCGTGCTGTTCCCCTCGGCGTTCAGGTGGGTATACGAAGTCGAAGAGGCCGAAACGATGGGCAAGGGGGCGTTGGACGTGGGATCGAATGTGGACACGCCGATGAAGTTGCCCCAGATAAAGGAGCCCACGGCACCGTTCGGCGAGTTCGGCGGAGGCAGGAGCGCCATACCGGCACCGCTAAAGCCGGTAATGCTGAGTCCGTCAATCGTGCAGTTGGGCGCGGCGATGGTGATCAGACCAGGCGCTGCGCCCGTCGGTGCAGCGCCCGAGCCGTCGATGTGCACCGCGATCACGGCCACGTCGGTCTCGAACTCGTTGATACCTGCCGTCGTCTGGTTCTCCGACGAGCCGGGCTGGGTGTACCCATCGATGACCACCGGATTCGTCAGGACCAGCGGTGAGGCGAGCGCGATCGTTTGTCCCGCCGGTAGATCGAAGGTGATCTGATCCGGCGCGGAGGGTGAATCGTTGGCATCGGCGTTCACCTGGGCGATCGCATCGCGCAGCGTTCCCGGCCCCGAATCACCAGCGGAAATCACCTGGAACGCCGTCAACAGGCTGCGTACTTCCAAACCCTCGACCCATGGTGCAAGGGCCAGCCGACGACGGAGTCGCGGACTCGGTTGTGCTGGAACGACGATGCGTCTCATCTCGCCTCTCCTCTTCTCTGCAAAGCCCGAGAACCACGTCATCGATGTTATTTTGCCCAACTTGACTCATCGCTATCTTACTTCGCAATTTGCCGGTTGGGAAGGCGCAATTCTCCCTAAAGTAACGATAGAACGAAAAAGCCTGCCCTATCGAAATTCGGACTCATATTGTCTTGCGAACATCTCTTATGCGTCACGGGATCGATCGGCGGGATATGCAGTTTGTAGGGTTTGTACCGAGGTTTTCGTCCTGCGCGAGAACTTCAGGCAGTCGTGGCGTGACGATCGCGAGGCATGCTGGTCGAGAATGGCCAACTTGCCGATTGCGACGATTGCGGGAGATCGACGGGATCAAGAACGTGGCTGCGACTTGATGATTCTGTGATGGCCTGGAGCTCGAGGGCATCGCGCGGAGGAGTTGCGAAGTGTTGGGCGCGGTTTTTCTATTTCGGTCTCGCACGTCGTGCCGATCGTTTCCACGTGGCCCAATGCGCTTCAGCCGCGTCCTCGGGACGGGGCTGCGGATATTCGGAATCATCCGCAAGCTCAGCGTCTTCGCGCTAGAGGGCCGAGAATTCTCGGCATCCGAACAGGAGGTGACGATGCGACGCGTCCATACGAGGCACGGCACAAGGGTGGTCTGGGCCGCGCTCGGGGTCGTCTTGGGGTTCGTGGGCAGGATCGAGTCCGCACATGGTCAAGCGGTCGCACCCCCGGGTGCCATACTGGGGGTTCCTGAGCCCACGATTCCCAATATTGAGGAACGGAGCGGCCTGCTCACGCGGTTTCAGCCCAGGATGCCGAACTTACCGCCGGACCCCGATCGCGACGAGTTCTTCGACTCGCGGTACGGCGATCCGCCGAACGTCCGGCTGATTCCCAATGCCATCAAGAACGGCGGCCTGTACGGCATGCGCTGGCGGGGCAACTGCACGGCCGCGTATTACCCGTTTTTCTTTGGCTCCCCTGGTGGGAACACGATCACGCCTGACTGCAAGCCGGCCCCACGCACCTTACGGTATCTGCACGGGTTCCTCCATCCGTTCAAACCGGTGGGATTCTATTACGACCAGGGGGTTCACGTCCCGCTGTATGACCTTGACCCCGTCGTTCCCGGCCCCGGCCCCTTCCCGTTCCCCTGGTACTGGCGCGGCCCCAAGGGGGGATGATGTGCCCTCCCGTGCAGATGACGAAGTGCTTTCTGTCGTAGTCCTCGTACTACGACAGCGAGCTGTTCAATGGGGGCTGGCGTTTGTTTGACCGACCAAAGCCGCTCGAGACGCCGATCGACCTTCCCCTGCGCGCAGAGGACCGGTATCATCCGGTGGACGAGGTGGAGAAGCGTTTCGCTCAGGGAGGAGCCATGACGATCACCGCGCGCCCAGCACCGCAGCCGAGTCTTCGTGAAAGTCAGGGGTTGGTCGAACTCTTCATTGGTGGGTTTCGCCGCGACGTCCTCTCCTTCTACCCCCAATGCCGCTTCGAGGTTGAGTCCCGAACGGGGGGACTGCCCAGCCTCAAATCCGCGTCGACCTTCCGGCTCATCGACGAGCCGACAGAAACCGGCGATACCCTCCTCATCGAGCTGTTCGGCGGCCGCTACCGTCTGACTTCGCATTCCGGCACGCTGTTCACTTCACACGATCGCCGCATGGTTCGGGCCGTCGGTGCTGTCTTGAGCCTGCGGTGCTATCACGTCTTCCAGTCCCCCGACGCGTCGCGGCTCGAGCTGTTCCGCGGCGGTTCCGAAGACCACTACATCGCGGCGTTCGTGGATCCCGGCGCCTACGCCCATACGAGCACTTCGCCCAGCCGGATTGCTTCCACGATTCAAACGCTCCGAACCACCGCGCTTTCGACCTACGAGAACCGGCGCGTCTCGACCGGCGCGTTGCTCCTCGGGCCGCACGACGACCACGACTACTTCCATCGCGCTGCCGCACCCGACGCAATGGCGTACGGTGTTGACCTCACGAGCCTGAAGAGCATTCACCGGCTGTGCGATGGTAAACGAACCCTCTTCCTGGTCGATCAGCAAGGCAAGCTCGTCGACATCATCGATGTGAAACGCTGGGCGGCCGAAGAGGGCGAAGAGTCGGACGAAACGCCGTGCGCACGTCCCTACACGGCGCACGCTCGTGCGACACGTGGTAGCGGGCACGTCTGCCTCGTGCTGAGCCCGAATCAGGAAATCAAGCTCTTCGCCGCGGGAGCCCAAGCGTTCGCCTTCGCGCACGGCCGTTGGCGCATTCTTGATCCGCAATCGAAGTTCACGATCTGGCGCAATGCGGTACAGAACGTCCAGCTCGCGCGTGTGCTCTTCCAGGCGGCTCTCGACCTGGCGGAAAACCGCGAGGGGGGGCTGTTCGTGGTTGTGTCCGATCCTCGCGAAGCGATCGGTCGCTTGATCGCCCCTCACGATCTCCTCGCCGCCGAACCCCCATACGGCCCGCCCCCCGAATTGACGCCCGGCGACCCCTTGGCCAAGCGCGCCTTGCATTACCTCGCCAGAAACCGCGACGTCACGGTCATGGATCCGTCCATTCTGGAGTCGTTCGCCGGCCTCGACGGCGCGCTGGCGACCGACCGCGCCGGGCGCTTGCTCGCCTTTGGCGCGATCCTCAGGCACGATGCGACGTCGTTCCCTCCCTTGATCGCCGTCGAAGGCGCACGCACGACCGCGGCGATTGTGGCGAGCAAATTCGGTCCCGTCCTGAAAGTGAGCGAGGATGGGGTCGTCTCGTGTTATTTGAATGGGGTGCGCGTTTGGGATCTTTGAAATCGTCTATCCATTGACCTCCTTCACCAGTCACGCAAGGCGTCTGGTGAAGCAGGTCTCTGGCTAGCATCGTCGAAGCGCCCGCATCATCCCTCCCCGACCCCAGCCACCTTGTGTGGCTGGTGAAGCAGGTCTTTGGCTAACGGCCAGCACCCTCCCGTACGACTCTGGGCTTTTTCTCTGGCATTGGCTCGTCCCACCGGGCATTCTGAAAGCGGCCTGAGTACCTTGACGCGACGACCTGCCTTCGGAGCCTGTGATGCGTTTTTCGTTCTGCCTTGCCATGCTGCTTTCCTGCGCCGTCTCCGTTGCCGCGGAGTTTCCAACCTTTAAGACGCAGGAGATCGATCCGCACGCCGGCAACGTCTGCTACGCAGTCACGTCCGCGGACGTGAATGGCGACGGCAAGCTCGACGTTGTGGTGGTGACCGAAGATGCCGTGCTCTGGTTTGCCAACCCGAAGTGGGAAAAACATACGATCATCAAGAATGCCACCGAGCGCGACAACGTCTGCATTCAGGCGCACGACATCGACGGCGACGGCCAGGTCGACTTTGCGCTCGGCGCCGCCTGGCAGCCGAGCAACACCAAGTCGGGAGGCACGCTCCAGTGGCTCAAACGTCAGGAGGATACGAATGCCCCCTGGAAGGTGATGCCGATCGGTGCCGAGCCGACGTTGCATCGAATCCGCTGGGCCAACGTGCGAGGTGACGGCAAGAAGCAACTTGTCGTCGCGCCGCTCCAGGGTCGCGAGACCAAAGGACCGAACTGGGGCGAAGGGAACGGTGTACGGGTCCTCGTCTACAGCGTGCCCGAGAATCCGGAGAAGTCGCCGTGGACGTCGGAAGTGGCCGCCGACTCGCTCCATACGATTCACAATCTCCAGGCGGTCGACTTTGACAACGACGGCCTCGACGAGATCGTGCTTGCCGCGTGGGAGGGCGTGTTCGTGCTCGATCGTGGGTCGGACGGACACTGGACCAAGACCCAACTCGGGACCGGAAACCAGGACGCGAAACCGAACAAGGGCTCCAGTGAGGTGAAAGTCGGGCGGCTCGCCGACGGTCGCCGGTACATTGCGACGATCGAGCCCTGGCACGGCTTCCAGGTCGTCGTGTACACCCCGCCGAAGACGGGCCAAGGGCTGTGGGATCGTCGCGTGATCGATGAGCCGGTGCAGTGGGGACACGCGGTGTGGTGCTCAGACCTGGACGGCGACGGCGACGAGGAATTGATCATCGGACAACGCGACAAGAGCAACGATCCCAAGCGCACTCCGCAAGGCCCGGGCGTCTTCGTCTACGATCCCAAGCCCAGGAGCACGCCGCTCGCGTTTACGCGTCACGTGATCGAAGATGGCGGCGTTGGCTGCGAGGACGCGATCTCCGCGGATCTCGATGCCGACGGGCGTCCGGACATCGTGGCGTGCGGACGGTCGACGCATAACGTCCGGATCTACTGGAACCGGAAGGCGAACTAGAGTCGCCTCCCTCCGCATCTGACGGGTTGGCTCCAAGCCGCCGAATCTATATATTTATAGTATCGGACAGCACCTGGCCGCTCGAATGCCCAGGAACGCGTCGACCGGCTCGAGTTCGAGAGAAGGCGGTCTCGGATGAAAGCGATTGTGATCAGCCGTAGCGGGGGACCGGAGGTCCTGGAGATCCGCGATGTTCCGGTTCCCGATCCGCAGGGAGAGCAGGTGCGGATCCGTGTGCGGGCCGCGGGGCTGAATCGGGCCGATTTGATGCAGTGCCGTGGGAGTTACCCTGCGCCGCCGGGCTCACCGCCCGACATCCCCGGCCTGGAGTTCGCCGGCGACGTCGACAAGCTCGGTCCGAACGTGACTGGATCGCTCCGTCCAGGTGACCGGGTCTTCGGCATCGTGGGTGGCGGCGGTCAGGCCGAGTACGTCGCCGTCCACGAGCGGATGGTCGTGCGGGTTCCCGATAACCTGGACGACATCCAGGCCGCGGCGGTGCCGGAGGCCTTCTACACAGCGCACGATGTGCTCGAGTCACAGGCACGCGTCCTGCCCGGCGAACGAATCCTGATCCACGCCGTCGGCAGCGGCGTGGGAACGGCCGCGGTTCAGCTTGCGCACGCCATGGGGTGCTTCGTATTGGGAACTTCGCGGACGACCGAGAAGCTCGAACGGGCGCGCGAACTCGGGCTCGATGTGGCCATTGATACGATCCGCGACGATTTCGAGGAGTCCGTTCGTCAAATCACGAACGGTGCCGGGGTTAACGTCGTCATCGACTTCCTGGGTGCTGCTGCGCTGTCGTCGAACCTCGCGGCACTCTCGCCTTGCGGGCGGCTGGTGGTCGTCGGTCTGCTCGGTGGCGGGACGGCGATGGTCGACTTGACGACCATCCTGCGCAAGCGGCTGACGATCATCGGCACGACGCTGCGTGCGCGACCAATCGAGGAAAAGATCGCCGTCACCCAACGGTTCGCCGCGCGGGTCGTTCCCTGGCTGGCGCGAGGACTAGTTCGGCCCGTCGTCGATGAAGTCTTTCCCTTCCAGGAGGTTCGAGCGGCTCAGGCGCGGCTCGAATCCAATCTCGGCTTCGGCAAGATCGTCCTGCGCTTCGACTAGTCCGTCGGACTTGAGCTGGCCATCCTGGATTTCCAGCACGAGGTCGTCCGGCGTGATAAAGCGCCGGTCGTGCGTGACGACAACCAAAGTGGTCTGACGGACGTTTTGCATGCGCCGGAGGATCCGGTAGATCTCGTCGCCCGTGCGAGAATCGAGTTCTCCGGTCGGTTCGTCGGCCAACACGAGGATGGGATCCTTGATCAGGGCCCGCGCGATCGCGACGCGTTGTTGCTCGCCGCCGGAGAGCTGGTAGGGGCGGTGGTCGAGGCGGTCGCCCAGCCCAACTTGCGTCAGCAGTTCGGACGCCCTCTGCTTCAGTTCGGGTGTCAGGCCGCGGGGCAAAAAGGGGACGAGGACGTTCTCGATCGCCGTGAGGTTGCTGATGAGATTGAAAGCCTGAAAGATGAACCCGATTTTGTCGCGCCGGAAGACGTTCATGTCCGATTCGGACATCGTCGTCAGGTCTTGATCTTCGACCCGGATCGACCCTTCGGATGGCCGGTCGAGACCGCCGAGCAGATAGAGGAGGGTGCTTTTTCCCGATCCGGACGGTCCGACGATGAAGGCGAAACGCCCTTTGGCGATCCGGCAGTCGATCCCGCGCAATGCCTCGACCTGACGATCTCCGCTCCGGTACGACTTCCTTACGTTGACGACTTCGATCATCAGCCGTTTTCCTCAGTGAGAACCGAGCCGAATGGCGTCCATCGGCACGAGGCGAGCGGCACGCCAGGCGGGATAGAGTCCGCCGAGCGTCCCTGTGACCATCGACAGACCAATCCCCAGCGCAAACAGCCAGGGGGGAAGGGTGAGCCGGATACCCCCCGAGAGAAACTGGTTCGCCAGGGCAACGGATACGACCGCCAGAACAGATCCCACCACTCCCGAGAGCATGCCAAGATACGCGCTCTCGAGCGTCACGAGCGTGAGGACGTTTCCTTGCGACCAGCCATTCGTGCGCAGGACGCCGAATTCGACGAAGCGTTCGGTCGTGCTCATGAGCATTGTGTTGATGATCCCGACCACGCCCACAAGAAGCGCCAGGCTTACGGTCATGAGCAAAAACTTGTCCAACTGGCCCATCAAGGCGCCGAAATTCGACATGAACTCGTTCATGCTGCGGGAATCGACGTTCGCGATCGTGCGTTCGATCGCCTTCGAAGTTTCCTCGTTCTTCGAGGGGTCCTTCGTTTCCACGTAGAAACTCGAAACCATGCCGGCCGGGAACCCCAGGAGCTTCCGGGCCGTCTCGATGTCCATCACGATGACCACATCGAGGAGAATGGAACCCGTTTCGTAGAGCCCGACGATCGTAAACTTCTGGCCGCCGATGTTCAAAGTCTCGCCGACCTTTTTGGGTGTGCCGTCCGCGTTGGCGAAGTCCTTCGCGAGCTTACGGCTGATGACGACGTTTCGCTTGCCGCGATCGTCGGGAATGAGGAAGCGCCCTTCCCCCTTGTCTTTCACAGCCCTCGGATAAACGGCGCTGCGCAACGCCCGATGGGCTGCGATGTCTTGGCCCTGGATCACGGGCTGGTCGAAGATCGAGGCCATCCCTTTCGAGGCAAAGCCCGTGATCAGGCTCTTACCCTCGACTGCGGGGGCAATTTTCCAGATCTCCGGCGCCACATCGCGAATGCCCGGCAGCGCGCGGATCTTACTCGCGATGTCCGCGGGGAGGTCGCTCAGGACCGGGCTCGGTGCGTTCTCACGTACGACCATGACCCCTTCGACACGGCTCAGCGTGTCGCCAACCATGTTTCGCACGCCGCCCGAAACACTGAAAAGCCCGATCACTCCCAGAATCGGGATCGATAATCCGATGAGGGCCAACGCAGTGCGCAAGGGACGTGTCATCAAGTTCCGCCAGGCAAACGTCCCCATTGCGCTGTTCATCTCC
>DAIDJG010000563.1 GCA_027451445.1 Singulisphaera sp. | reverse complement strand
ACGATCCAGAAGCATCCGGGACTTGTCGATTTCCCGGCGCTGACGAGTGAGCTTCGGCCGATCGTCGAGCACATCCTCAAGCATCTCGTGGAGCCCATCCACGTCGCCGAACTCGCCAGGCGTGCGGGGATCTCTCTGCGGCAGCTCGAACGGCGGTTCCATAGTGTCGCGTGCGTCAGCCCGACGGAGTTCATCGTCAAGGCGCGACTGGCCGAGGCGTGCCGGTATCTTCGTACCACGGAGCAACCGATCGGCGAGATCGCGCTGCGCCTTGGCTTTTATGATCAGAGTGCGTTCAACCGTCTCTTTCGCAAGCACCTGGGATTGACCCCTCGCGAGTTTCGGCGCTCACGCGCAAGGCCTTCGTGAACCCGGTCAGGGCTCCGCGAGTTCGGGCACCTCGCGCTCGAGCTCCTCGTGGAACTGCGCGACCCCCAGCGCCAGGTAGATGGGCACGGCGAGCACATCTTCCTTGGCCATCAACGTGTTCATGCCGATGACCGTGCCGTCGTCCTTGACGAGCGGCCCTCCGGAGTTACCACCGCTCAGCCGCGCGGTGTGCTCGATGCACAGGGCGGTACCTTCGTGCCGGATCACGCTTACGATCCCATTCGTGATGACATAATCGAAGTTCGATTTTTGGAAGTGATGATCGATGCGGACCCCCTTTTTCTGCTCGCGAGTGACCTGCTCGACTTCCTCTTCCTGGCTGAGCGGCAGCCGCGACGCCCCGGGGAAGCCCAGCGCCAGGACGGGCGTTCCGCGCGCAACGTCGTCTTTCGCGGCGAGACGAAAGTAAGGGAGCGGTTGCCTTGGTTCGATCTTGAGGATCGCAAGATCAAAGACGTCGCTCTGATGGCGGATCGTGGCCTCATATTTTTGATTTTTGAAGAAGACCCAGATCTTGGGCTCGAGCTTGATTTTTTTCTTGTCCTCCAGCTCGGAGCGCAGCTTGTCGGCCTTGGCGAGCTTCGCGATGTCCTGAACGACATGCCGGTTGGTGAGCAGCACCCCCTTTTCGGAGATGACGAAGCACGTCCCGGTCGAGAACGGGAACTCGGTCTGGGTCCCGTCAAATTCCGTAACGACTGCCCCGCAGATCACAAGCCCGACGGCGGCAGTCAGCTCGGGCGCCTCGGTTACGGAATGAATAGGATGTCGGACCGTCGATCCCGGCCAATCGCGCACGCCAGATCGTTTGACGTCGCCGCGGAAGTAGAAAAACATCCCGATCGATCCCAGAATTAGGGTGACGACCATGCTGGTGATCAGCAGCAATCCCCTACGTCTCGGTGAATGCCGCGCGGGTTGACGGAGAACCGTTTCTTTGGAAGCCGTGGTGGCGCTAATGGATGATGATCCTTGATCGAGCCCCGACTCCCGGAACGTGATCCAGCTCGGAAGGCCCTCCCTCCAGACCATCGTGTCCGTGTTGATCATCCCGGACTGCAACAGACGCCGGAGGTCTTCGACGCTGACCGGACCGGTTGGGATCGAGCCCGTCGCGTAGAACCACGAATGCGCCGGCTCGGGCGCGAATGTGAGCGGCACCACTTCGTTGGAGCCTGCCTGCACCGGGGCTGAAAAGAGATCGCTCAGCGTCGCTGCACTGACCCACGATTGCCGGTCCCGGGAGACCTGATGAAAACGCGCGAGCTGCCCGCGCCGGCGCAACGCTTCGAGTTGCTCCCGATTGAACGGTCCCGTAACCCGATTCCGGTCGCGGACGTACCATAGTTCTGAGGACATGACGCTCGCTCCCACGACTTCACACCCGCGCACTCATCACGTCGATCATGTTTTACGGCTGCGGCGACATCGGGAGGGCGAGGCTCCGTCCGAGCCAGCCTTGTTCCGATGACGAGTCTTCGAGTCATGGGAACATCGCGTTTGGTGAACCGCTTGGCTCGCGGTGGTCCCGCGGCTCGAAGACTCGCCGCGAGACCAAAGCTGGCTCGGACGGAGCCTCGCCCTCCCAAATTCATAAACGATCGCCTGTTGACTTATAGACGATTTTCCTTCCCCATGCTCCGAGCTCGCTCAACCGAGGCGGACTCTCAGTGCGTCATCCGCTTCGTAAAGACGAGTTGACCTTCGAGTAAATCCCTGGAATTCTTCGCGATCTCGACCGCGTTATCTTTCCCCTGCTTGCTGCCGACGCTCTGCCAGTCGTCGTTGGAGCCGACGACCCAAAGTTCGCCCGGGGGCACGTTCTCGGCGGCGACTCGACAGAGCCAGGCTCCGTCCTGAGTCTTCTGAAGAAAGCCTATGGGCGCGTAATGAATCTCCGTTTCGGTCTCGAGCTGCTGCCGGGCCTTCTCAGCCTGCGCCGGACACGCGTCGAACGACGGTAACCGCTTGAGGAAGTCGCGCGCCCGGTCGCGCTCCTCGCTGGCCTTCTCGTCCTCGGGATCGACCCAGGCGACGTTCAGGTTCAACTTGGCCTGGTCGATCCGATCCAGAGAGGGTCGCAACGCAGCGGCCAGACACGAGTCTCCCCGAGAGCCGGCCTGGATACAGGACTTCAACAGTGTGACTTTCAGAATCGGATCGATGTCCGCATCATTGCGCACCTGATTGAGCACCTCGATGACCTTGGTTCCCCAATCTCGAGGTGTATCCGCCGCCTTCTCGAGCGTTTGGGATACGCGCGTCGCGAGCTCGCACTGGGGCGCAGGCCCCTCCTTGACGATACGTCCGCGGCGGATGAACTGTTGCTTCTCCTTGCCCTCGATGTTGAGCAACTTGGCGATCTTCACACCGTTCTCGTCGCCCTCGAGCTTCTTGAGCGAGTAGTAGGAACCGCCGTCGTTCGTCAAAACCCGGAAGGCACTCTTGATGACGGGATTGAAAAACAGCCGCTGGAGCTGCGTGTTGGGATCAGCGTCACCCGGTACAGCGAGGCTGGCGCGCGACTCTACGTAGTCGCGATAGCGAACGATGCGGTCGTGGTCGGGGAACTGCGCGACGTCGTTACCGAGGCTGTTCAGTTGCTCGACGCGTTCGCGCGCGGCCTTGGGAGTCAGGTCGGTGACAGGGAGCGGCCAACTCTGAACGAGGTTCGACCAGCCGACGATGCGCTCCCACGCGAGCTGGTCGTCAGCGGCCTTGCCGAGGTCGCTTGACCGTGGGTCGCCAGGAAATTTCTCCTTGTACCGTCGACACCCCTCGACGTAGGCCTTGACGTTTTCAATCTCACGCATCGCACCGACGCTGCGTTCCAGCCCCTTGAGCGCTTGCTCCCTGTCGATACCGCCAACACGGTCACCCTCGATCCGGTCGACCTCCCTGCGCAGGGCGACAATCTGGGCGCGAACTTCGTCGCTCGCATCCGTGGCAACCTTGCCGATGGCGTCCAGCTCGTTCCTGATGCTGCCGAGGAGCTCCGCCTCCTGAGGCGTCTTCTGGATCCGCGGTTCCGCGTTTTCGAGTTTCTCTCGCAACGACACCAGTCGCGACATGACCTCCCGGTCGAGCCGTTCGCGCTCACTCGCCGCAACGGCCCGGCGCGCGCTGGCGATCTCCTCGACCTGGCTTTTCTCAGCACTCAGACGCGCGAGCGAACGCGCCGCGTCCAGCTCGGGGAGATCCTCGCGGAACACCCGTGCCTCGCGCAGGGCGGTGAGTGCCGCGGCGAACCTGGTTGCGCGATCGTTTTCTTTGCGCTCGGCGGCCAACACGTCTTCGACAACGGGAGCCACCGCATCGTCCCGGCGCACGTCGCGATACGTGGTTTCGAGCTTCTCGAGCACCGTGCGTGCTTCTTCAATGCGTCCCTCTTCCAGCAGCGATTCGATGCGCGCGGCCGTTTGACGCACGTTTCGCTCCCGTTCCTGACCCGCGTTGGTCCAGGCGGCCACGGTGATCAGGAACAGCGTCGTGCCGCCCACGACACCCAGGATGATTTGATTCCGACGCCGAACCCGCCGGTCGAGAATCTTGCGCTGCTCCTGAAGCTTCGCTTCCAGCTCGAGGGGGAACGCGATTTCAAAGCTCCGCGCCCTCTCTTCCAGGGCGGCGAGCGCACCTTCAGGCGCCTGGTTTTCGATCGCGAGCTCCAGGTCTTCAACCGCCGCCCGAAAGGCCTGCTCGACGTCGTCGCGACGATCTTCCTCGGCGAGCCAGTCGAGCGCCACCTGGGCTTGCCCTCGAACCGGGTCTCGGGAACTGAGCCCCGCCTCTTCGAGGAGTGCCGTCCAGCGGTCGCGGAGTTGTCGCCCCTGGATCGCGTCCTGCGCGATCCTCGCC
>DAIDJG010000562.1 GCA_027451445.1 Singulisphaera sp. | reverse complement strand
GGTGTGCTTCCGAACATCGCACCGGGTGCAACCGCCCCATCGAATATCCCTAACCCGGCAACCGCCGTCGCGCCTTCGCGAATTGGAGGCGTTGGGGCGCCCGGACAGTCGCTTCCCCCCAATCCACCTCCGATCAATCGGTTCGACTCACCGTCCACTCTCGAAAGTCTGAAGGGCAATTTCCGCTTCGGCCCGGGGTTCGAGCTCCGCTCGGACAACGACGAGTACATCATGCAGTTTCACAACCTGACCCAACTCGAGTATCGGGGCTACCAGCAGGGGGGACAGACGAACGTACATGACACGTTCGACATCCCCCGTCAGTGGTATATGTTCAGCGGTCGTGTCGGCAAGCCGTTCGGATACTTCGTGTCGTTCTCCAACGGTTTTGACACCTTCTCCGTACTCGACGTCTTCCTCGACCTCGAATACAGCTCCAAGTTCCGCGTGCGCTTCGGCCGGTTCAAAACACCGTTCACGTATGAGTTCCTGGTCGAGCCCGTTCAAGGCCTGGTCGTTCCGGAACGCTCGATCTTTTTCAATAACTTCGCAGAGAACCGCGACCTCGGAGCCATGGCTTACGGCCGGCTTTTCGACAATAAATTCGACTACGCTGCAGGGATTTTCAACGGCGTCCGTAATAGCTTCGTGGACCTTCAAAACTCAAAGAAGGTGACCGCGTTCTTCAACTATCGCCCGTTTGGAGACGAGGAGGAGACGTTCCTCGAGAATTTCAACCTCGGAGGCTCGCTCTACGCCGGTGAGAGCCAACAGCTACCGATCCCGCAGACCTACCGCACCGTCGTCCCCACCACAGCCAACACCGTGGCCGGTGTGCCATTCCTGGGACTCAATAACAACGTGCGCGAATCTGGCTTCGAGGCGTTCTGGGACCTTCATGTGGCGTGGTTCTACAGGCAGTGGGAGTTCATCGGCGAGTGGGGAAGCGGTACCCAGGACTTTGCCCAGACGAGCTCCTTGCAGAATCGCGTCCGAGTCCCGGTTGAGAGCTTCTACCTGCAGACGAGCTATCTGGTGACCGGTGAGACCAGGAGCAGTATCGGGATCGTCAAACCGCGCAACCCATTCGACATCAGCAAGGGTCGCTTTGGTACCGGTGCGATCGAACCGTTCTTTCGATATGAGTATCTTGATATCGGCGACCAAGTTTTTACCGGGGGGTTGTCGGATAGGAACCTCTGGGCGAATCGGGCATACCAAACCTGGACTGGAGTTAACTGGTACTTGACTCAGTACTGGAAGGTCTCCTTGGCGTGGAACCACGCGGAATTCAATCAGCCCGTCTTTTACGCGCCGGGCAAGCGTCAGCTTACGAGCGACCTCTTCCTGCTTCGATTGCAGCTCTTCTTCTGAGTGGTGACCGAAGCACAGGCGGATGACTCGCGAAATCCAATCAGGCGGCTGGAGTGCGTTTGAACGGGATACTCGCAAGCCCATAATCTCAGAGGATTTGCGAGACTTCTCGCCGAACACCACCTCGGGTCGATGGTTTGGGACCCGGGGTGGCCGGGGAAAAGTCAGCCCGCAGGGCGAGCGTGCCCCGGAGGTTCGCGTCTCCGCGGCACGCCCGCTGCGCGGGCTTTGCCCCGGCCACCCAGGCCACTCGTCCGCAAGGCCGTGGTGGTGACGAGCGAGGAGTGTCGTCTTTTCAATCCGAGAGCGAGGAGGGACCAAGCTGCGAGCAGGCGAGCGGATCGGTATCCTCGTGTCAGACGTGCGCGCTCCTCGGACCGCCGCGTATTTCGTGTTACCATCTGTCGCATGATGCATTGGAGACCATGATCGGGCCGCTCGTTCGTGCCGAGGGAAAAGCTGACCATGACTGACATCACAGCAAGTCGAGAACGGACTCAGGCCGTGGACCGCCGTCAATTCCTGGGCGCAATCGCCACCTTCTTGGGTGCACGGAACGCTTGGGGTGCTCCGCTTGACCGCTCCTACCGACTGACGACCTTCTCGGCTGAAGTCAGTCCGCCGTTGGGACATGCTCTGATGGGGGGAGGGATCGCACCGGCGCAGAAGATCGTCGATCCTCTGTTCGCCCGCGGGTTCGTGCTGCTCGGAGCCGGCAAGCCCATCGTACTTGCGGCGATCGATTGGTGCGAGATCCGCAATGACGCTTACGAACGTTGGAGAAACGTTCTCGCCGAAGCGGCGGGGACCGACCCAGCGCGTGTCATCGTCACAAGCCTCCATCAGCATGACACGCCGATCGCGGATCTTACAGCGCAGCGCATTCTGGACGAGCACCGCGCCTCGGGAAGTGTCTGCGACCTTGCGTTCCACGAGCGAGCTGTCCAAAACGTCGCCAAGGCAGTGCGGTCATCGCTGGGGCAGGCTGGTCCCATTACCCACTACGGTGTTGGTCAGGCCAAGGTCGATAAAGTCGCGTCGAACCGACGTTATGTGGCGCCGGACGGTAAGCCTGCGTTCAACCGCATGAGCGCTACCCGAGATCCTGCCATCCGCGACCAGCCGGAGGGTGTGATCGACCCCTGGCTCAAAACACTCAGCTTCTGGTATGAAGACCGGCCGGTGCTCGCGCTCAGTTGCTACGCGACGCACCCGATGAGCTACTACGGCCGAGGAGGTGTCTCGGCCGACTTCATTGGCCAGGCGCGACGGCGTCGCCAGGAGGATGAGCCGGGAGTCTTTCAGATTTACACCTCTGGCTGCAGCGGCAACGTAACTGCCGGCAAGTACAACGACGGCGATTCCGCAAACCGCCAAGTTCTTGCCGACCGCATCTACACGGCGATGGCTGCGGCGTGGAAGGCAACAGTTCGCACCCCGTTGAGTGACATTGACTATCGAACCATCCCGCTCCGACTGGAGCCGCGAACGACTGACGGATACTCTGTCGAGGATCTTCAAAAACGCCTGACCACAGATCCGAAACCGTTTGGCCAGTGCCTCGCTGCGCTCGGCTTGAGCTGGCACCGGCGGGTTGCCGCGGGCTCGCCGATCGACGTTCCCGTGCTCGACCTCGGCAACGCTCAGATTCTCCTCCTTCCCGGAGAGTCGTACGTGGAGTATCAACTGGCCGCCCAGCAGGTTCGGCCCGAGAAATTCGTCTTGACGATGGGGTACGGTGAGAGCGCGACGGGTTACATCCCGACCGACAAACATTTTGAGGAGCACGACACCAATCTCAGCGACTGGTGCTGGGTTGCCCCAGGGTCGGAAGCACGAATGAAACGCGCGATTCGTGAGGCTTTGCTTGGATCTCAGGGAGCGCGATGATCCCGCGTTTCCCGCAAGAACCGTCCCGCTGCGTGGACGGCGGAACGCGGAGACCCTCACAACTTTACAGCGACCCGGCAGCGTGCTACGCTCGTCCATGCGACCATGGCGGTGTCGCATCGTGAAGTGCGTTCACGATTGTCGTCCCCGCCTCGACCCGCGTGGGATACACTTCAGCCGGCTAGCCCCCTCTTCTAGCGGCGGATGATATTGTACGCCGACGCAGTAGCTCCCGAGCTGTTCTCATGAGCGATCAGGCCTCTGTTTACTCGATCGATGCGCTCAAGCAGTTTCGAGTGGCCCTGGCGCTGTTCGGCGAGGAATCGCTGGGCGCCCTGGGCGCCGTGGATATGGAGGCGAAGAGGACGTTGCAGTGGCTTCAGCACGACCGCCGCGCCTACTGGCAAGACCAACTCAAGCGCCGGCGGGAGATGGTCGCCCAGGCGAAAGCGGAAGTCTTTCGGCGCAAGCTTGCCAAGACGGCTGATTACACGCCCGCAATGTCCGAACAGAAGGAACTGTTACGGAGGGCCGAGGCCAGCCTGCAAGACGCTGAGATGCGCGCCGCGTTGGTGAAGAAATGGGAACACGCGCTCCAGCAGGTCGTGCTGGAGTACCACGGTAGCATCCGTCGCATCAAAGACCTGGCGAGCGGGGATGTCCCGCGCGCGATGTACGCGCTCGAACGGATGATCGAAGCTTTGGAGGCTTATCTACGGGTGGCGCCGCCGTCCGGGAGTGGCGGCGTGTCGCCGTTCGATGCCATCGCCGACACGATCCTGGGCCCCTCGTCAACGACAACCGAACCTCCGGAAAGTGCTACGACGCCGTCTGAGTCGGGAGCGCACTCCGCGGAGGTAACGGTCGATTTCGTCGAACCGCCCGGCGAGCCAGACGCGACCGAGCCGCCGACCTGACTCTTTTCCCTCGGTTGTATGCGGGAACATGTCTGTGGTCATACGCTCCTCGAGCAAGGCAATGAACGATGGCAAACGCAAACGTGGTTGCTGGCACGACACGACTGAAACACGCAATCAAAACCCTCAAAGACCAATGGTTGATCACTGAGGCAACGTGGAACGATAAGGTCCGGCACCGGTTTGAGGAACGCTACCTCGCGCCTCTCGACCCGGCGATTGACGCCGCGGTCATCGGCATGTTCAAGCTCGCCGAAGTGCTCGATCAGGTCCGCCGCGATTGCTCTGACCGGAGCCCGACCCTGTGAGCACTCTTCAGCAAACCCCGCCGATTAATCTGGTTGAAAATGCCTCCCCAGGCAATGGCCCAGGGTTGATCGCGCGCGAACGCGAAGCTTTGCGTGAGATCCTCCGGCTCGTATCCGAACGCGCCGCCGCGGAAGCCGAGGTCGAGCGCGTGCGCGCAACGACCGACGCCAGCGCGGACCGACAATATGACGAAGCGCGCAAGTCCCGTATCGAAAAGTTCGAGCATGCCAAGGCAAGTGAGCAAAAGGCCGACGAAACCCGGCGCCGTTCCATCATTGACGCGGCGCTCGCGGGCGAGGCGGATGCCAAGTCGGAGTTTGCCCGGGCGAGCCGCAAGATTGCCTCGGACTTTGACAGCACACGTGAGAAGGCCAGAAACCAGCTCGCGCGCGACCGCGCGGACGCCTCGGCCTTGTTCGAACTGACCGAACGAGCCGCCGTCAACAAGCATGCCGAGCGCATCGCGCCGATCAATAACTCACTGAAAATCGTCGAATCGATGCGCGACCGTCTCGCGGCGGTCTTCGCCGACTACGCGAAGTTCGGTCTCGACGAACCACCGACAACCCCGACCCGCGAGACTTACAAGACGGACGATCTCACCGGCTTGCTCATCGACCGGCTCGCGAAGCTCGAACCCTCGCTCAAGCTGCTCGAGGAACTGTTTATCCCAAAGTCTCTCAAAGGGCGCAGGTTCCTCTGGATCTTCA
Source organism: Singulisphaera sp. (assembly GCA_027451445.1). Taxonomy (GTDB): domain Bacteria; phylum Planctomycetota; class Planctomycetia; order Isosphaerales; family Isosphaeraceae; genus DAIDJG01. The sequence continues at coordinate 32,589 of DAIDJG010000562.1, read as the reverse complement.
TTGTAATAGCGGTATTGGTTGTGGTCCCTAGTCTGCTGCTGTTCGGAGCCGACTACCCAATCCTCGGCGCCCTTATTGTCGCGATCGCACTTGGGTTCGCGGCGAAGATTCAGATGTACAAGCTCGCCAAGACGCAGGTGAGCCGGCTGTATTATCCGCTGTTCCAGTCGCTCGTCGATGCCGAGGCGCTGGCAGCACACGACCGAAGCCTGGCCGACGAGCAGCTCAAGACCCAGCGCAGCCAGGCGGCGCAAAAACGCGACGCCGATCTTCAGAAAGCGAAGGAGCGCAACGCACAGACCATCACCGCGGGCGAAAACGAGCGCGACGAGCGCTTGCGACGCATCAATGAGGTCTACGCTCAGCGCCAGATGGAGATTCAGACGAAGCAACAGGTCGACCTGCGCGAAGCCATCGATGTGCACGATCGACACAAGGCGGAAATCCAGGCCCATTACGAAGACAAGATCAAACGGCTCGACGAGAAGTACCACGCGGCCAAACAGGAAATCCGCGTGCGATACGAGACCGCTTGGGGCGAGATGGCAACGCGCTGGCGGCAAGGGATGGAACGGGCCCAGGCGGATCTGGACGCCATTGGCCAGGACGTCAATGCACTTGGGCTCCGTTGGGACGACCCGGCCTGGAACGATCGAGCGTTTCCCAAGGCGATCCCCCCCGTTGTTCGCTTTGGCGACGTGCACCTGGACCTCGCGACGTTGCCAGACGGGGTTCCAGCCGACCCGCGTCTGAGGGATGGAATCGCAAACAGCTTCACTTTTCCGTCGCTTTATGCGTTCCCCGCCCACGCAAACCTCCTCATCGAAACCCCGAGCGCAGGTCGAGCCGCAGCCAGTACGATCCTCCAGGCGACGATGCTCAGGCTTTTGACGAGCCTGCCTCCTGGACAGGTTCGGTTTACCATCATCGACCCGGTTGGGATCGGCCGCAACTTTGGCGCGTTCATGCACCTTGCGGACTTTGACCCCGCCCTGGTGACGCAGCAGGTGTGGACCGATGCCCGCCAGATCGAAGAGCGTCTCACCGACCTCGCCGCACACATGGAGAAGGTGACCCAGAAGTATCTGCGTAATGAATATGCGACGATTGAGGAATACAACGCGGTCGCCGAGGAAGTTGCGGAGCCCTATCGGATCCTGGTGATCGCGGATTTTCCCACGCATTTCGACGAAAAGGCGCTGTCGCGGCTGTCGAGCATCGCGGCCAATGGGATCCCATGCGGCGTCTTGATCCTGCTCGCCGTCGATCGCGACCGCCCAATTCCCGAAGGTTTCTCGCTCGATGAGTTCCGTGCAAACGCCGTCAACCTTACGTGGGACGGCGGTCAGCTCGTATGGACAGATCCCGATTTCGGCGCGTATCCCCTTGCGCTTGACCCCATGCCGTCCGCCGAATTCGCCAACCGTCTGATTCACCGGGGAGGTGCCGCCGCCCGTGACGCCAAGCGGGTCGAAGTGCCGTTCGAGTTTATCGCACCCGCCAAAGATTCGTGGTGGACGAAAGACAGCCGGACCGGGATCGATGTCCCCCTCGGAAAGGCGGGGGCCACGAAACGCCAGAATATCACTCTGGGGCACGGCACGTCGCAGCACGTTCTCATCGCCGGTCGAACGGGCTCAGGCAAGTCGACGTTGATGCATGCCCTGATTACGAACTTGATCTTGAACTACAGCCCGGACGAGATCGAGCTTTATCTCATCGACTTCAAGAAGGGCGTCGAGTTCAAGGTCTACGCCACGCACGAACTGCCGCATGCTGGCGTCGTCGCGATTGAGAGCGAACGGGAGTTCGGGATTAGCGTGCTCCAGCGGCTCGACGGGGCGATGCGCGAACGGGCCGATCGTTTTCGGGACGCTGGCGTTCAGGACGTGAATGGTTATCGCAACGTGCCGGGCACGCCGCCATTGCCTCGGCTCTTGCTCATCGTCGACGAGTTTCAGGAGTTCTTCGTCGAGGAAGACAAGGTGGCGCAGGAGGCCGCACAGTTGCTCGACCGCCTGGTGCGCCAGGGCCGAGCGTTCGGTGTGCACGTGCATCTTGGCTCCCAGTCGCTCGGCGGTGCGTACGCGCTCGCGCGCACGACACTCGGTCAGATGGCCGTTCGGATTGCGCTCCAATGCAGCGACGCGGACGCGCACCTGATCCTCAGCGAGCAGAACCCAGCCGCGCAGATGCTGACTCGGCCGGGCGAGGCGGTTTACAACGATGCGAACGGGCAGCCGGAGGGGAATCACTTCTTTCAGGTGGTCTGGCTCTCCGACGAGCGCCGGGAGTATTACCTGACGCAGGTCCGCGAACTGGCCCAGATCCGCAAACCGATTTTGAAGCGAGTGCCGATCGTCTTCGAGGGCGACTCCGAGGCCGACCTTTCACGGTGCGCTCTGTTGAAGCCTCAGCTCGAAGCACCACAGTGGCCCCCGTCGCCGCGGTCGGCTCACGCATGGCTCGGTGAAGCGGTTGCGATCAAGGACCCGACCTCTGCGCTCTTCCGCAGGCAGGCAGGGAATCATCTCCTGATCGTTGGACAGAATGAAGAGGCTGCGATCGGCATCGTGGCGGCGTCGATCGTGAGCCTCGCGGCCCAGTTCCTGCCGGCCGAATCGGAAACGGTCCGCTCGGGCGCTCGTTTCGCGATCCTGGACGGCACGCCCGAAGATCACCCCCATGCGGAGTTCCTCGCCAAGGTCGCCAGGACGTTGCCGCATCCCGTCGAGGTGGGCAACTGGCGGGACGTGCCCCGAATCCTTTCTGCGGTGGCGGCGGAAGTCGAGCGCCGGCAGCAGCCCGACACGACCGATGGACCGGAGATCTTTCTGGTCATACACGACGTGGCCCGGTTCCGCGAGATCCGTCGGAACGAGAACGACTTCGGCTTCTCCCGCCGGGAAGAGGCGAGCCCGGCGGATCAATTCGCCACAATCCTCCGCGAAGGTCCAGGGCTAGGTATTCACGTCCTCATCTGGTGCGATACGGTGAACAATTTGAACCGGGTCCTCGATCACCAGATGCTGCGCGAGTTCGAGATGCGTGTACTGTTCCAAATGAGCCCCACCGACTCCGGCCACCTCATCGATGCGCCGCACGCGAGCAAGCTCGGGCCTCATCGCGCGTTCTTCGCGAGCGAGGAGCAGAATCGGCTCGAGAAGTTCCGGCCCTACGCGTTTCCGCCCGAGGAATGGCTCGATGAGGTTCGGGAACAGTTCAGGCGGCGAACAACGCCGGCAGCGTAACCCGCCGTTCCTCGGTCCATCAACGGCTCTCCGACACGTCCGCAGATTTCGGGGATGGCTCGCGTGGGCTGACTGGCCGGTGGTGCGGAATCTGCGCTTTGAAGTCCCCCAGGTTTTGCCAGTGAAGCGGCGCGCTGAGATCGACCTCCGCCACCGCGACCGTTCCCCAGTCCTTCGCCTGGGCCAACGGCCGGCCATCCTGACCGTAAATCGCCGAGATCGTCCAGTTTTGGGAAACGTCGGTGTAGGTGCTGCTCACCAGATAAATATGGTTCTCGCAGGCCCGTGCCGCCGCGAGTAGTGGGTTGCAACCGGCGACTGGCCAGGCGATGACCTCTGCCCCGTTATTGCTCAACGCCCGCGCAACCTCGGGGAAGAACCCGTCATAGCAGATCATCATCCCGACCTGGCCGAACCGGGTCGTGAAGACAGGGTAATCATCCCCTGGGGTGATTCCGCCTTCGATTTCACCTCGAGGGAGAGTCACCTTCCTGTACTTCCCGATGAACCCTTCCGGGCCGACCAAGGCAGCCACGTTGTAGATCAGGTGCTTCTCGCGCTCGATCAGCCCGGCCACGATGTAGACATTGTGCTTCCTGGCCAGCGAGCCGAAATAGTCTGTCGATGGACCGGGAACGGGCTCGGAACACTCGGCGTAGCTCAGTCCGCGATTCGTGTGCGTGAGCGTTTCGGGGAGTACGATCAGGTCCGCCTTCTGCCGAACGCAGTCTTCGATCATGGGGTCGAACGAGCGGCAGTTGTCCATCGACGTTGGCGCGCGGTGCGGAATGTAGTGGATCGTTGCGAGACGCACCCGTCGCGGCGTCGGCGCTTCAATTGGGTCCAAACGGACATCCGCCCATTCGACGCGACCGTTCGGCTCCCACTGGTAGCCAAGCTCGACGACGGCCGTCGACGCTCCGGAGGGAACGTGGTATGTGCCGCTAACGGTTGCCCAGCCTTGCTCATCTACCGCACCCTCGGCGGGATACTCCGGTTCGGAACCGGGTCGCTTGCCAAGAACGAACGAGGCTCGCGAGGGTTCGTCGTGGAGCACTTGCCCCCCTTTGTCGTTGTGCCAGAGGACGCGCGCCACGGCGGAGCGTCGGGATAAGGCGAGCCCCTCGATCTTCCGCTTCACCGAGAACTTGTAGGTCCGGCCCCCCTCAACCTTGAACGTCTTTTCCCACCAGCCGAACAACCCCGCTCGCTGGTCCGCCTCGATCACGAGACTGCCGCGATGTTCCGGGCCACCGTCGGCGACGTGAGTAAACTTGGGTCGGATCTCATCTCGGGGCGACTTCATTCGCCATCCCTCCGGCGGACTCTCCGGTTCGGCTGGTTTTTCGGCCGACCAGGCAACCCCGGCGTAACCGAGGTAGCACCCCAAGATGCATGCGGCGATCCGGTAGGAAAGTCCCCTCATCACGGTCCCCTTCACCAGTACGCGGTGTTTCTCGGCAAATGGTTCAGTACGCGCCGGCGTGACGTTTGGCTCGTGGGTCGCCCGCCGCATGAAGTCGCTTCGTCGCAGGGTCGATCGTAATCATGGTCGCGGCCGCCCCCAGAGGGGTCGGGCTAACTACCAGGTCGTGGCCTCTCGCGGCGAGGTCGGCCATCGTCGCGCCCCCGACCTGAGGGTTGATCCGCAATTGACCGAGCTTGGGCCGGGTCTGGCGGAACGATCCGAGGAAGTGATCGCTCATAAACCGAGGCGCCGTGACGGCTTCGTCGGCCTCGAGGCCGAAGTCGAAACGGTTGAGCAAGAGTTGGAGTGTCATCTGGTCCTGGTTGTCCCCGCCCGCGACACTGATTGCCGCCACCGGTTTGCCATCCCTAAGGACGATGGTTGGCGTGAGCGTAATTCTGGGACGTTTCCCCGGCTCGATGCAGTTGGGGTGCCCCGCCCAGGCGTTAAAGCTTTGAAGACGCGAGCCGAGCCAGACACCGGTTGTCCCCACGACCACCCCCGACCAACCGCTCGGCGTCGCCGCCACCACGTTACCGAAGCGGTCGGCCACCAGGCACGTGGTCGTATCGTTCGCAGGCCCCGCCGAGCCTTTGCGGGCATCCGCCTGTTCCAGCAGCGCCTTGTCGTGCCGAGGGTCGCCAGGCCGCTGCTCGTGCGATGCGTGAAGTGGATCGATGAGTGAGCGCCGTTTGGACGCATACGCAGGTGCGAGCAATTCAGCCAGCGGCACGTCCGCATAGAGTGGGTCGGCCAGATACGTGTCCCGATCCGCGAGCGCCAACTTCAGCGCTTCGACGGTCGTATGAATCGCATCCGGCTGGTTATGCCCCATGGACTTCAGGTCGTATCCTTCAAGAATCTGGAGTGCTTCCAGCAAGTAAGGGCCTTGGGTCCAGGCTCCGCACTTGACGACCGACATCCCGCGATAGTTCGCAGCTACCGGTTCTTCGACGCGCGTCACGTGGGTTGCGAGATCCACATAGCGAATCAGACCGCCGTGTTCGCGCGACCAACGGTCGATCTCGTGTGCGATCGGTCCGCGATAGAATGCGTCAGCGACCAGCCGCAGACCGCGTTTGCGATCGCTCGGAGAAGCGGCCTCAGCGGCGTTGAGACGCCGGATCGTCCGGGCAAGCTGGGGATGCCAGTCTTTGTTTCCCTTGTCGAGCAAACGTAGCGTCGGTGCGGCGACCTGAGCGAAGGTGCGCGTTCCGGACCGATCGAGCGCGGTGACACATACATCAAGGACCGCGGGCACAGCGGCTGACTCGATACCTTGGCCCGGAATGCCCCCGCGCTGCTCGAAATACGTCTGGGTTGCCAACCGAGGCGCGGCTCCCTGGCCCGCGAGTGCCTCGACGACCCCTCGCTGCGCGTCGAAGACCAGGATTGGTACCTCGCCCCCGAAGCAGCACGAACCGGAGTCGGTGACCGTGAGGGCCAGGATCGTCGCGACGGCGGCATCGATCGCGTTGCCGCCCTCACGCAGAACCTCCATTCCGGCGGCGACGGCATCCTCTCCGCCGGCCACCACGGCACCGTTGGTCCCTGACGCCTGCCAGGTCGCGACAGGTTGCGTCGGCGTTTGCGCGACCAGTACGGACGCGCAAGACAGAACCATGGTGGCGGCCAATGCCAATCGGCCCATCGTCGATTACTCCTTGTGCTGGATCATCAGCTCGAGCACGGCCAGCGCGCAGCATACATTGCGCACGTCCAGTTATCAAAGAAAAATGAAACAATTGCCGGGCTGCAGATGAGGGCGTCCAAAAGCGAGCGCCCGATGTCAAGGGATCCCCAGAAGCGCCGCGGTGAGGCGACTCCGGCTCGGAGTTTGCCAGTAGCAAAATCCGGGGGAAAACGCCGCGGCAGACGCGGAAGGCTGGCGATGGAGGGTGGTCCATTTCACGGCGGGACCTTGCTGAGCGATTCGAAGCAGATCGCCGGGTCGCAACGAGGGAGCGACGGCCTTGAGCACAACCACGGCGCCCGCCACATAAGCGGCTGCGTCAGACGAGCCAGCAGTGACCTCGCCATCGCTGAGAAACGCGCGCGAATCTTCGAGGATGACGTCGGGCTTCACACGGCGATCGGCGGTCGGTCCGATCGAGGACGATGGATCGGAGTCGCCGACCGTCAGAACAAGGGGATGGTCCGCGGGAGGAAACAGTTCGCCCTCGCCCGAGGCGTCGAGAAACTCGAATGCCTCGCGCGGGGTGTCGCCATTAAGGGGAAAATAGGAGTCTCGAGTTGCTGTGGCAAGAATGCGAATGCGGTCGAGCCCAGTGAATGCTCCACGCTTGGCACGCACGCGAATCCGGTACGTGTACTCCGGGTCGGACGCGAGCTCGGTGTTTGCGGGAAGGTTGGTCAGGATGACGCGCTCTCGCGGATTGCGGCTCTCATTCGCCGCAGCCGGTTGATTCCCGGAGATCTGAACCTTCTCGCTCGACCCGATTCGCCGCCCCGCGCCGTCTTCAACGAAGAGGTCAAGGTCCTTGTCCGTGCCGGCATCTTCCTCTTCACGGTAGTCGTCCCAGGTCAATGTGATGCTGACGGTATTCTCGTCGACTCGGCTGCGAAACCGCAAGGCGGCGACATCGGAGCCAGTCCGCAAGCGTAGGTAGCCGTCCGGCAGCAGTCGCACTGGCCCGTTGTAAACGCGCCGGCCGTAGTTCCCGGCTGCGTTGATCCAGAGGATATCCGCCGCGAGTGCGTCGGCGACAATCCGGTCAATCGGACCGCGACCGTCGCCGTTTCCACCCCCTTCGAACGAGTTGCTGAAGAGTATGAGGTCAACTTTGTGGTCAATCGCAAAGCGAACGGCCCGCCTCAACATGGTGGGGCCGTTCGCGTTGAGGAGGTAGAACTTTGGTCCGCCCGGAAGCGAGCCGGTCACGGCCCAAACGATCTGGGCCATGACACGGCCGTGGCGATTGAGCGGCTCGAACCCTTTCGTGAACTTGGGGTCGCCGAGCCCGTGTTGCCGGACGAACTCTGGGTCGTAGTGCTCGATCAGCTCGGCGTTCTCAGGCAAGTAGGGGCGGCCTGTGCCCACGCCGTCAAATCCGATGTCGAGGACCGCAACTTTCAGGGACTCGACACCGGCGACTCCATCATACTCCGGTGACAGACCCAGCCTCTTGCGCACCTCGGCAGCATTCACAAGGTGCGAAGCAGGTAGGCGAGGTTTCTTGGCGGTCGCGATCGGATCCGTCTTCGCGGGTTGTGCCCAGGCGCCTGTGGTGGTGATCACCAGACCGACGAGGAAGGAGGACACTTTCCACGACATCACCTTCCTCCGCCCCCCCGGTTACTTCGCCTGCGTCGCGTCAGAGTCTGGCTCGCATTGGGGCGCTGTGCGTCGGACCGCCTCCCGGTTTTGTGCCATCACGGTGACGGTTACCAGCAGAACCTGCGATAACCGAATCCGTAGCCGAGGTAGGGGTATGAGTACGCTACGGGAAGGTAGCCGTAACCACCATAGCCCAACCCATAGCCGCCATAGCCGAGTCCGTAACCACCATAGCCCAACCCGTAGCCTCCGTACCCCAGCCCATAGCCGAGCCCGTATCCCAGCCCGTAGCCAAGTCCCAGTCCGAACCCCAGTCCGCCATATCCCAGCCCATAGCCGTAGAACGGACGATAGCCGAACCCGCCGAAGCCGTAGTACGGACGGTAGCCAAACCCGCCGAAGCCACCGAACCCGTGGTGAAAGCCACCGAACCCATGGTGAAAGCCACCACCGTGGAACCCGCCGTGGAACGCGGGAACTGGATGTTCCGCATCCAGCTCACTCGACTTCGCCACTACGGTTTTTCCGAGCTGGGCCACGGACTGAGCCGAACCGAGCGACGGAGCTGGCAAGGTCACCGCGTGCGTTTCAGCGCTTTTGTTGCTGCCGAACTCCGTGTCCAGTTCGCTCGCGGAAAGCGGAGAGGCGAGAAGGAGCAATGACGCAAGGTATCCCCAAAAAGGTTTCATGACGTCCTCCAGAACGACGGCTCAAATGCTGACGGACTTCCCCCATCAGCTTTATTGTATACCCTCGCGCATCCAGGGAAAATCCGCCGCGGCAAAAAACCGCAAACGCTCAACCGTTGGGGCGCGAACATAGCGAGTTTGGGATTGGTGAGGTCGAGCCTGAAGAGCAAGTCGTCAGACGTCGCGAGTTTACTGAGGCGGTGTGTAGCCTCACTGGAAATCACCGTGTATCCTAATTCCCCATTCCGTCGACAGAACGCGCGAGGACCAGTGGCAACGACCACGAGGAGTGGGATCGATGCGGAAGCGCAACGCGGCGATGTCGTTCATCGTTTTGTTACTCAGCAGCGCGGGAGTGATCTCGATCGGAGGCGTCGAGGCTGCGGATTCTGTCTCCAAATCCACAAGGAGTTGCACCAAGATGGACTTCGGAAAGATGCCGGACGGAACGCCGGTCGAGCTCTACGTTCTGTCGAACGGTCGCGTGACTGCCAAGGTGATCACCTACGGCGGCATCGTGACCGAACTGCACGTGCCTGATAAGAAAGGGAAGACGGAAGACGTCGTTTTGGGGTTCGACAGTCTGAAAGGCTATCTCTCCGGCAACCCCTACTTCGGCGCCATCGTCGGGCGGTTCGCCAACCGGATCGCGGGCGGCAAATTCACCCTCGACGGCAAAGATTACAAGCTCGCCGTGAACAACGGCCCGAACTCCCTCCACGGCGGTATCAAGGCTTTCGACAAGGTGGTCTGGAAAGCCGAAGACGCCAGCGGAGCCGACGGCCCGGCCGTGAAGCTAACGCATCTTAGCCCGGACGGTGACGAAGGATACCCGGGTAACCTTTCTGTGTCGGTGACCTACACCGTCACAAACGACGACGCACTCAAGATCGACTACAAGGCCACCACCGACAAGGCCACGCCTCTGAACCTCACCAATCACAGCTACTTCAATCTCGCGGGACCCGCCTCGGGCACGGTCCTGGATCACGAACTGAAACTTGCCACAGACAAGTACACGGTCGCTGACGACACGCTCATCCCGACGGGCGAAATCAAGTCCGCCCGGGGCACTCCGCTCGACTTCACCACGTCGACGCCGATCGGCAAACACATGAACGGACTCAAGGCGGACCCGATCGGTTACGACCATAACTATGTCTTGCCAGGGGACGGGAAATCACCGAAGCTCGCGGCCACGGTCTACGAGCCTTCGAGCGGCCGCGTGATGGAAGTCTTCACGACCGAGCCGGGGGTTCAGTTCTACACGGGCAACTTCCTCGACGGCACGCTGACCGGAAAGGGCGGAGTCCCCTATCGCAAGCATCAAGGGTTCTGCCTCGAGACCCAGCACTACCCCGACTCGGTCCACCATCCCGAGTTCCCCTCCACGATCCTGCGGCCGGGCTCGACCTACACGCAGACGACGATCTACAAGTTCTCCACGCGTTAATTATCGCTCGATGAGAGGACTCTCATGCGACTTGTGACGACCGTTTTCGCCCTCGTCTTGCTCGCCGGTGCGCAGGCCTCGGCACCCGATCCCGTCCGTCCCGACCCGGAGACGCCGCGCCCGATCGACGCGCTCGATACGGTGTTCCTGGAGGAGATGACCTGGATGGAGGTCCGTGATGCGCTCCGCGCCGGCAAGGATACGATCATCGTGCCAACCGGTGGCATGGAGCAGAATGGGCCGTACCTCGCCGCGGGAAAGCACAACTACATTCTTCGCGCGACCACCGAGGCGATCGCTCGTAAGTTGGGCAACGCCCTTGTCGCGCCGATCGTCCCCTTCGTCCCCGAAGGCGATATCGACCCGCCGACGGAACACATGCGTTACCCAACCACGATCAGTCTGACCGAGGAGACCTACGAGCACCTGCTGAAGGAGATTTGCGCGAGCTTCCGGACCCACGGCTTTGCGCACATCGTGCTGATCGGCGATAGCGGCGGGAACCAGAAGGGGATGAAAGCCGTCGCGGACGAGCTCAATGCCGCATGGAAAGGGGGCAAGACGCGGGTGCACTTCATTCGCGAGTATTACGACTATCCGGAAGTGTCGCGCTGGCTGGCGCAGCAGGGGATCAAAGAGATGCCGGAGGGGCTTCACGACGACTTCGCGATCACGGCCCAGATGATGGTTGTCGATCCCACGACTGTCCGGGCAAAGCAGCGAATCGCCGCCGGGCGATTCCGGATTAACGGCATCGATTTGGCCCCCGAGGCGAACACGATCGCATGGGGTCGTAAGATCGTGGACCATCGCGCGAATGCGACCGTCGCGGCGATTCGCAAAGCGGTGGGGCAGTCCGAAAAATGATCGGGGAAGGTCGTACTGTGCATTGGCGAGTTGGGACATCTTCCTGATGGTGTCCCGCTCCGGGGCGTTCCGTCAAAGCGCGTCACCGCTGATCACCTCTCCGCCGCGGCGCGTTCCGAGCGCATTCCAGAGGGTGAGAGCGACACTGTCCTTCACGAACCGGACCGACCCATCCATGAGCAGCAAATTCGCTCCTCCGGAGTGAAACGAACTGGGGCCGATGAACGAATCCACGTTGCCGAAGTTCGCGTTCACGGCGCACGCTGTCGCGTTCGGCGGCATGACGTGGTAATACGGCCCGCCGCGTCCGGTATCTTGAAGGGTCCAGTATTCGCCCTTGTAATCCCAAAGGCTCGTCGTGGCCATATTGCACATATGGAAATCGTTCTGAGCACCTCCATTGGCGTATTGGGTGATCGCGTAGACCAGGTTGTGCCCGGGACTCCCCTGCCCTGATTTTCCCTTGACCCACTCGCTGAACGCAGCGGTATTGCTGGTGCCATCAACGATCCCCGCCAGCCCGACGCCGCTTCCGTAACTCGCGTTGCCCCCGAGCCACCAGGCAACTCCGTTGACGATGCCGCCGCTGTTTTGACGGTTCGTCCCGCCGTTGACCGCGTAATTGACGCACGTCACGTTCACTGTGTACCCGCCGGCGATAGGCCCGGTATTTCCTGGATCGGGGTCTGAGGGGCAAAGGTAGCCGGGGATCGCGGTGGCGATCACTGTGGTGTTCGCCGCCACGGCGCTCCCGTCCAGGACGTCCCCCTGCATGAAGTTGTAGGCGTTGTACACCGCAATTTGGCCGAGGTAGTTGGTGAGCCGGAGATGAACCGACGCCGTCTGAGGCACCAGGCCGCTGCCTGTGGAGTTCCCTTTGATATCGACGCCGCCAACAACGGGAAGCATGTCACACGACGCGATATAGCTATGGATGGCCAGCCCGATTTGTTTCAGGTTGTTCGTGCATTGCATGCGTCTGGCCGCTTCCCGAGCCGCCTGAACCGCTGGCAACAACAGCGCGATCAGGATCGCAATGATCGAGACGGCGACGAGGAGCTCGATCAACGTGAACGCGTTCCGGGACGACCGAAGGGAACGCCTGGCGAGATGGGGTTCCGTTCTTCTCATGGGGCACCTTGAATGGAGAGGCTTGGCGGCGCGGAGGGTTGTGTCGTAGGTTCGGAGGGCACCTCGGGTGAGGCGGAACGCTGGGAGCGGGGAAGGTCATCGAGTTTGACCTCGCGGAGCAAGTCGGCGTGATCGCGAGCGGTGGACTGCGTGATCGGATGCGCGGGTCCGAGGATGCGCTGGGCGGCTTCCACGGCAGCTCGATAGAACGGTTCGGCCTCGGCTGGCTTTCCCTGGAGGCGACGGATCAGGCCGCGATTGGTGAGTGCGGTCACGTTGTCGGGGTGCTTCGGCCCTCGGGCGCAGCGGATTCCGTGCTCGTATTCGTGGGCAAGCGCTTCCGCTTCGTCGAAGCGATCCCGATCGAGACAAAGCAGGCAGAGGTCCCACACGGATCGAAGCGTGTCCGGATCGTCGACCGGCAAAACGCGACGCCGCGCCGTCAGTGTCGCGCGCAACAACGATTCCGCCTCGTCGAGCTTTCGACTCTTGCGGAGCACGGTCCCGAGCTGGCTCATCGCCTGGAGAGTGATTGGAGCGTCTGAACCGAGGACCCGGCGGCTCGAATTCAAGCTCGTGCGGAGAAGGGACTCTGCGTCCGAAGGCCGTCCGGCAAGATCCAGCACGGAGGCCAGTAAGTTCGCGACCCGCAACGATGCTGCGTCCTCGGGCCCACGACTTTGCGCGTTTCGTCTCAACGCAACGCGCAGGTGTGGTTCCGCCTTGGCATATTCGCCCAGAGAGAGATACGACCGACCAACCATCTCACGAATCACCGCCTCGGTCTCGGGTTGGTCCTGGAAGTCACCGGCGATCCGGGAGCCAACGCGATCGAGCATCTCCACGACCGTCAGCTTGGCCGCTCGGGGATTAAAATCAGTCGAGGATTCGGAGAGCAGTACGTTGGCCACATAGTCGACTGTTCTCGCCGAAGTCTTGCGCTCCCGTTCGGCCTCACGCCACTTCCATGTGACCCCGGCGAGACCGAGGAACAGCGTTAAGACCAGCGTTCCTGAGAGAGCGGCGGGGAGCGGGTAGCGACGACACCACAGGACGATTTTCCGCAGCACTCCCGCAGGACGCGCGGTGATCGACTTTCCTTCTATCCACCGAGTGAGGTCGTCAGTCAGCGCCCCGGCGCTCTCGTAGCGGCGACCGGGATCTTTTTCGAGGCACTTCAGACAAATGATTTCGAGGTCGCGCGGCACGCGACGGTTCAGTTTGGACGGTGGTTCGGGTGCTGTGCCTCGCACCAGGTCGAGGGTCTCCAGCACGCTGCTTCCTGTGTGGGGAGGACGCCCCGTCAGCAGCGCGTAGAGGATGGAACCCAGGCCGTAAATATCGGTCGCCGTCGTGGACCCGCCGCGTGTCCCCTTCGCTTGCTCCGGCGACATGTAAGACGGAGTCCCAACCAGAGCGCCCGATATTGTCAGCTCGCTGTTCGGCTCAACGTGCCGGGCGAGACCGAAGTCGGTCACATGCGGCTGTCCCTGCTCGTCGATCAGAATATTTGCCGGCTTGAGATCGCGGTGCAAAATGCCTCGCTGATGGGCGTGATGCACCGCTGCCGCAACGACCGCGACCAACTTCGCGGACGCATGCGGATCAGCGGAGTAACTATCCAGACGTCGATCGAGACTTGCACCGTTGACGAGCTTCATGCTGAAGAAGTGGAGTCCGTGGCTCTGGCCGACCTCATAAACGGGGACGATATGAGGGTGGTCGAGCCTTGCGACCGACTCGGCCTCATTCAGGAACCGGCGCCGCTCGGTTGTGGAGGCGAAGCCCCCCGATCGGATGACTTTGACGGCAACCGTACGGTTGAGCGAGGCTTGGTGCGCGCGCAAAACGAGTCCCATTCCGCCGCGGCCAAGCTCTTCTAGCACTTCATATCCGGCCGCTCGAAGTGCTGCTCGCAGGCCCGTAACGTTGTCTGGAGCGCCCGGCGCTGTTTCAAGTTCGATGACCGCTTCACCGGACACCGCATCGACCGTTTCGGCCGCGTTTTCACGTTGTCGAAATGCGACGTTGATCAGGTCAATGTACTCCGGGAAGCTGTCGCGGTATTCCTGGGCGTTCGGGCCCTCGCCTTCCTCAGCGCGATAGGCGAGATCGAGCGCAAGGAGCTCGCGAAATAACGCGGGGCGATCGCGTGGCTCGAAGCCGTCGAGGAAGATCCGCAAAGAGGGTTGAATACCTTGGCGACGATCTGCCTCATAACGGTCGCAGACCTCATCGATCTCCAGCCGAAGGGCAAGGGGCAGAGACGCGCTGATGTTCCTCGACCGCGATCTCATCCCGAATCACTCCCGAACGTTTCGACCCCGTCCCCAGCTTCGGTGCGACGAGCCCCCTTCTCTTCATAGCCAAATCCAAACGCCCTCAGACACGCGGTCGAACAAAAGCACGACGAGGTTGCGTGCGACCGAGGCTGGGGGGTGCGGGCGTGTTCGATTTTTGTTAAAATCCACCGGCCGAAATCGGATCTCCCGTATCATCAATCAGTCCCAGCAGGAGCCGAGTTTCATGTCCCACGACGAGACCAGCGGATCCGACCGCCGCGCGTTCCTTCAGGCCGGTGCGCTCGCCACTGCCGCGGCGTTGAGCTCCGCAGGGCGGCTGTCGGCGGACGATGCCGCGGCCAGGACGGGTCCGCTGCCAAAGCGAAAACTGGGCAAGACCGGAGTCGAGATGACTCTGCTCGAAATGGGCACCGGCGCCTTGCGCGAACGCGGTGTTCTCGATCGCCTACTTCGACTTGCGTTTGCTGCCGGCGTTCGCACGTTCGATACCGCGAACCTCTACGGCACGGAGCCGGGCTTCAAGAAGTGGTTCGAGTCGGCCCCCGACGTCCGCAAGCAAATCGTCCTCGTCACCAAGGATGAAGTCGATACGCCCAGGCAAATGCTCCAGCGCCTCGATCAGCGCCTCGAAGCTCTCGCCACGGACTACGTCGACTTCTACTTCGTCCATGGCCTGGGCGATCACCACACGCTCGACGAGGCCATCAACTTCGTGAAAGGGCAGGAATTCAAGGAGACTGCCGAGGCGATTCGTAAGTCCGGCAAGGCACATTTCCTCGGCTTCTCAACCCACCACAAGGATCGCGCCCAAATCATCAAGGCCGCCGCGGAAGGCGGTATCGTCGACGCGATCATGCTGATGTACACGCCCTGGCTGGACAAGGATTCGCCGCTCAACCTGGCGCTCGACGCCTGCCATGAAAAGGGCGTCGGCCTGATCTCAATGAAGCAAGTCGCCGGCCAGTTCCCGAAGGGAGCCAAGACCGACACGCTGGAAGAGGTGGTCCGCCGTACGCCGATGCTGGCGCAAAAGAAGCTCTCGCCCTACCAGGGACTGCTGCACGCGATCTGGACGGATGAACGGATCAGTGGCTCGTGCGTCTCGATCAAGAACGACGACCAGCTTCGTGAAGACGCCGACGCCGCGCGCCGCTATGCACCACTCAAACAGGCCGAGATCGATCAGCTTCGCGACTCAGCCCTCGCGTTCGGCCCCACGCTGTGTGCAGATTGCGACGGTCGTTGCTCGCTGGCCGCCGGAACGAAGGCGGAGCTCGGCAACCTGACCCGGTTCCTCACGTACCACGAACACCACGGCATTCGATCCGAGGCCCGTCGGCAATACGCGGCGCTCAGCTCAGAAGCCCGCGACTGGTCGGGAGCCGATCTCGAAGCCGCCCGCGCCGCATGTCCCAACAAGCTTGACTTCGCGAAGCTCCTCCCCGAGTGCGACCGTCATCTGGCATGACGGCAACAGGGGTATCTTCGACGCATGGGCCGGTCAGGAAATAACTTCTCTGCCCGGCCCTTTTCGGTCTCTGACTGGCGGAAACTGTCAAACGCTGTGCTGGAATGCGGAACGAACCGGGCGCTGGTTAAAATGCGGCGAGCGCCGACGCCTCGTCCTCGTAGATCACAAACGCGCGTTCCAGCTTGGTGACCTTGAAGACTTCGCGGAGCCCTGGCTCAAGGCTGCACAATTTCAACTGTCCACCGTTCTTGGCGAGAGCACGCGACAGGGGGAGCAAAATGCCCAGCATCGAGCTGGACATGTGGCGCACCTGTTGGAAATTGAGCAGAAGCTTCATGGCCTCCTTCGCGGGGATAAGCTCCTGGATCTGCTCGCCGACCTCGCGAATCATGTCCTCGTGAATTAACATTCTGTCCGTGAACGAGACGACGGTCACATCCTTTACCGACGCCGCGCTCAGGCGTTGCTTGACGGCTCCTGGCATGTCCGCTTCTCCCTTCTCAGCATACCCGCAAGAGGTGTCCGAACCGAGGCAACATTTCGTCCGACGTTGCCCTCTTCCTCTTTTCCATGTGAGGTGAAGGCAGGTCTTTCAAGACTCCAGCATCTTACGGGTGCAGCGAGATTATCTCAGATCTGCGCGCTGGATTCCAAGGGGGGCTAAAAGGACTTCGCACTGATCCCGAAGCGAAGTGTGAGGAACGGACGCGCCGAGGGCCTGCCCAGAATCGGCAATCGCAGCGCCCGGTTCTACCAGAGCGCGATCGCTCGCCCGGGGCCGCCATGGCAATCCCTGATCTTGACGGCTGCGAACAGGAAGTGTGCGCCTTCGGGCATTCGGCCCAGGTTCGTCAGAAACTCGACTCCAACCATTTCATGGCTACCGAGCGCCCAGTAGCACATCAGCGCGCGTTTGGGGTCGACGCCTCCCAGTGTCGGTGCGTCGGTGGCCACGCAGCGGATCCCTTTCTTCGCCAGGTAAACGATCGCGTCCGGACCCAAAGACGGCCAGCCCTCGCTCTTGCCGTTCAACGGATCGTCCATGCAGGCCTTACCCTCGGGAAGCGGACGGCAGAACTGGTCGCTCCATCCGCTCTGAAAAAGGACAATATCACCAAGATTCAGCACTCCGTGATTTGATTCATATTTTCGGATCTCGGATAAACTGATTTCCGGCGAGGCCGGCCACTTCGTCTTGTCGCTGGTGCCCAACAGGTAACGGACGTCGATCGCTCTTGCCGGTCCGCAGGTCAGCGCAACGGGGACCTTTTCGGTGGTCATGTCGCTCACGCCTCGAGGTCCGTACGTTGCCTCATACTCCGCGAGCCACTCGCGAACTTCAGGCGAGTAGGACACCGGCGGACTTCCTTTTGCCGGCAGTGCAAACGCCGGCGGGACCAGGTGCGTGCCCGCCTGGCTGTCCAGGACGTGCGTCTCGAACGGCGTCTTGGTGTTCGGGTTGAAACCGAATCTAACGCGGAAGTATGGCTGCCGGTGGTTTCCCACTCCCGGACCGGTCCACGAGATTGGCAAATCCTCGGAAAGCACAACGGACAGATCGACGACATTCTTCTTGCGGGCGGCGTCGATCAGCCGTCGCGCAAGCGGATCGCCGACAACTGCGACCGCGCGACTTTCCGCGAAAGGAGCGCCAAAGTGCTTGGGGCTGAGGATACAGTAGAAGGCCCCGGTGTCCGGCAGCGATCCGAGGTTCGTGGCGCTCTCCGTCCAGATCATGCCGCGCTTGAGCCCGGCGAAATGCGTCGGTTCCGCCAGGTCCGGGAGCGGACCCATGCTGGTGCTGTCCGTTCCCAGGGTCATCACGTGCCGGCTGGCCAGATACTCCATGCATTCCGGATCAGGATCGGGCCACGCCGGCGCTTTGCCCTCGACGGGATCCGCAGCGTATCGCCTTCCTTCCGGAAGAGGCCGATAGAACCTGTCACTGAACTCGCTCCGAAAGAGGACGACGTCGCCCGGTCCAAGCGGCCGGTGTGCTTTTTCCCAGGCGACGACACGCTCTTTCTTGATCAGGCTACTCTGACCCGCAGGTGCTGACGCGATGAGATCGCGGCAGTCAATGACACAGGCCTCACCGCCGAATTGCCAAGGAGGAATCACATCGGTAAACGAACGCCCGAATGCGCCGGCGTTGGGTAAGCCGGAATCGGGCGGAGTCACGGAATGGGGCGGCACGTCGAGTTGAGTTCCGGTATTGCCATCGAGCATCAGCGTATCGGTGTTGTAGGGACTGAGCGGCCCGACCTGGGTCGCTCGGCTGATGACGAATTGGGGCCAGGTTGGCCATGTGCAAGGATATTCGGGCGCGATGAGGAGCGAGAGATCACGATAGACCGGTTGATCGGAATCGCCTCCGTATGACCCGTGAGGGTTGAACGCGGCGGCCCATGCGAGCACCAACAGAAATGAGAGCCGGATGCGCGTCGTCAACGTTGCCGAAGAATCGGTTGCCATGGCCCACGTCCTTTTGGCTGCAATCCTGGAGCACGACTCTGCGCGAGGCGGACGACACGTTGGCGTCACGTCCCCGTCGTCTCGGCACATGATACACGCGCGCGGGGCGGGTTCGAAGTGCGCGGGGGATTGCGCCTTGGGCACACGGAGTCGTCGTGCAGCGTTCCAAGCAAAAAAAAGTGAGAATCATATTCTCTTCGTTTCCTTTGTTTCCTTCTGTTCAAACTTGGCGTGCACGGAACAGAAAGATTGATGAACAGAAGGAATCGAAGGAAACGAAGAGCTATTCGAAGATGATTATAGAGACAGTTAGCAATCAAATTGCCAAGAGTGTGTCTGCAGAGGCCCTTACCACTTCGCGGCGGTCACCGCGGTAGTCGCGGTGTCCAGATCCTCGTGATGCGTAACGCGATTTCGGCCGCTCCGCTTTGAAGCGTACATTGCTCGGTCGGCCTCGGCGACGAGTTCCGCCGCCGAGGACGTACTGACGGACAACGTCGCCACGCCGAAACTCGCGGTGATCTTACGGAATGGCCACGCCGAACCCAAAAGACTCGTTTGCAGCCGTTTCGAGAGGGTTCTGCCACCTTCCGCATCCGTCGCGGGCAGAATGATTGCGAATTCCTCTCCGCCGTATCGCGCGACGACGTCGTGTTCTCGCGCGGACGAACGCAGTCGATCGGCGAAGACACAGAGCAGATCATCGCCGGCGGGATGGCCGAACTCGTCGTTGTAGCTCTTGAATCCGTCGACGTCGACCATGACGACGGAGAGTGCTTCGTCGCAACGAATCGCGCGCGAGAACGCGGACTCGAGCGACTCGAAGAAGTGTCGACGGTTCTTCAGCCCGGTCAGCGAGTCGATGGACACCAACTCGGCGAGCCGGGCGTTCTTGGATTCGAGCTCGCTCTGGATATCCAGGATCCGGCGGGCGATTTCCATTCGCGCGGCGAGCTCGCGCACGTCCGGGGGCTTGGAAAGGAAGTCATCCGCTCCGGCGTGCAGGCACTCAAGGCGATCGGCGCTCTCTCCGCGCGCGGTGAGTATGATGATGTAAACATACGGAGTGTTCTTGAGCGCCCGGATCCGCCGGCACAAGCGAGGGCCGTCGATGCCCCGTGCGGTCCAGTCGGAAATCACCAGCCGGGGTCCGCCTTCTTGCACGATCCTCCAGGCTTCCTCGCCGTCGGCGGCGAAGAACACCTCGTGGCCGAGGGCCTCGAGCATGTGCGACAATTCCCGAGCGGAGGGCTCATGGTCTTCGACGATAAGCACTTGCATCGGCGTTCCGGCCGGCCGAGCGATGGTTTCCAGAGCAATTGAAAAATCCTCCGCTTCGCCCGCACTGCGAGAGGCGCTGATTCGGGAGGCTTGCGCACCGGCTGAGAGCTCATGACCATTCCGGCCATGTGCCCGCGTCGTGTCCTGGGGCGCAATCGTCCGGAGAAAGACTTCGACGATGTCTGGGTCGAGATGAGTACCTGCAAGAGATCGCAAGTGCTCGACCACGCGCGCCTCGGACCATGCGGGGCGATACGGCCGGTCGGAACGGAGGGCGTCCCAGACATCAACCGTTGCGAAGATCCTCGCGGCGAGCGGGATCTCGTCGCCGCGCAGTCCCCGTGGGTAGCCGCTTCCGTCCCATCGTTCGTGGTGGCAGTACGGAATCGCGATCGCAGGACGGAGGAACTCGATCGGCCAGAGCATTTCGTAAGCGTACTGCGGATGTCTCCGCATAATCCTCCACTCATCCTCGGAAAGCGGTCCGGGCTTGAGGAGGATGCGGTCGGGAACCCCCATCTTGCCAATGTCGTGCAAGAGCGCACCCCGGCGGACGTGGACGCGGTCGGCCTCGGGAATACCGAGCTCCTCGGCGACTCGCAGAGTCATTTCCGTAACGCGCCGGCTATGCCCTTCGGTTTCTTCATCGCGTAGGTCGAGCGCACGTGACCAGCCCTCGATTGTGGCATCGTAGGCGGACGCGAGATCGCTGTTCGAGCGGCGAAGTTCGTCGAAAAGGCATGCATTGTCGATCGCGATGGCGAGTTGCCCTGCGAGCGTCTCGAGGTAAGAAAGCCATTCCGAATCCGGCGCAAGCGGTTTGCGGTGGAAGATTTCGAGGATGCCCTTGACCTGGCCTTTGATGGTCAGCGGCAAGGCAAAATAACTGACGAAACGCTCGCCGATGAGATGGGGCGTGGGATTTCGGGTTCGACTGTCGCGCGTCAGATCGATCAGGTTTCCGATTCGGTAGTTTTCCTGCGGCTTCGAAACGAACTCTTCACGCGGGATGAGCGGCTCCGAAACTAGGGCGCCGTGACGCAAACCGCGACTTGCCGTTTGTAGCGTGGTCCTCGTCCCGGCCTCCCAAACGTGAATCACCGACGCGTCAACGCACAACTGGCCGACGATCTGATCGAGGCAAACTTCCAGCGTGAGTCCCAGGTCCTGGCCTTCGATGATCGCCAGGTCGATGCGCCGGAGGGCCGCGACCCGGTCCAATCGCCGGTTCAACTCGACGTTCAGGGTGAGGATTTGTTCCTCGGTCTCCTTGCGCCGGGTGATGTCCTCAACGATCCCTTCGTAGTAAAGCAGCCGTCCATTCTCATCACAGACCGCCCGGCTACTTTCGGTAATCCAGATCACGCGTCCGTCGCGGCGGCGGACTTGCGACTCGAAGCCGAAAACCGAGCCATGAAGCCTCATCTCCCGCGCAAACTCCGCGCGGCGAGCGGGGTCGACGTAGAGCTGCCGGCCGATGTCAGTCAGCTCAGCGATCAAATCAGCCGGTGAGTTGTAGCCGTAGATTTGCGCGAGCGCGGGATTGGCGTCGAGGTAGCGTCCGTCGGGGGTCGTCTGAAAGACCCCTTCGACGGCGTTCTCAAAGATCGTCCGGTACTTCGCCTCGGCCCGGAGCAGGGCACGATTCATCTGGACGCGTTCGGTCACATCATGCGCGAGCACGAGCCGGGCGGTCCGGCCGGCGAACTGCAGGGAGTTGGACGTGATCTCCGCCTCGAATACGCTGCCATTCTTGCGCCTCAGGCGGCTGATGGATTCCCGGTACGCGGTTCCCCGTAATCCCGCGGCATCGGCACGAAGCGCCGGGATGTCTTCTGGGGGCCGAATCTCGGCGATGGTCATCGTCAGAAACTCGTCGCGCGAGTAGCCGAACTGGTGGATCGCGGCTTCATTCACAGCGCGAAACGCCAGTGTTTCGAGGTCATAGGCCCACATCGGATAGGGATTCGCCTCAAACAGCAGACGATAACAAGACTCGTCCAGGTCGGGAGAGACCTGTGGGGTCGCTGATCGGAAGGGCTTGATCGTGTGAAGGGCGTGAATGGGCCTGTCTTCCTTGGCGCTGGGGAGCGCTTCGCGGGGCTGGTCGAATCTGAACTCTCGCATAACCCGGTCTCAGCCTCGATTCGAGACCTCAGGAGCCGATCTGCCGAAATCCTCTCAGCGTATTGCGTTCGGAAGCTCTTGAGCGTCTCAGGCGGGAAACGACTGAAGGAGCAAGCCGTCCTTCGGAAATCGTTCATCGACAAGCCCGAGGAGAGAGCCCGGCGGGTGCTTGTGATGCTTACACAGAAAGACTAGATCAACTTGGCGCGTGGCGTTCGCAAATTGCATTTCCGTGCACAGGGTCGTCGGCTTGCGCGCGAAACGAACATGCACCGTCAAGCCGCCTCGATCGGTTCGATACGCTGACGGCGCTCGGGCCTGATTACCATAAGATCCGAATGGCTAACGAGATGCGTTTGATTCTCTGGACCCGGCGGAGGCGATCATCGATGGTAGAGTTTCGCGCGGAAACGTGGCTTCGGGTGCCTCGTAGACGAGTTCGAGACTGGGGCTCGACCAGATTCCCAAATTGTCATTGCCGATCACAAAGGCAGGCTGATCGGGCCGGATCGGTGTGAACAGTTGGACAAGCCGTGCCACCTTGGGGAATTCATGGTAGCGCGGCAGTTGGTCGATTCGAACCGGGTGGGAGAGGGGCAGACCCGCGGCGCGATAGGCGAGCTCCGTTAACTCGATGCAATAAAGCCGATCCTCACCGAGCGTGAGCGCGTCGTCAAACGGCACCTGTTGTTGATAGACCCGACGGCAATAGGCGACGGCTTTGGGAATCTGGTTCTGAAACTGCGGTTTGGGGCGTTTGACGCCAAACGTACCCACGACGTCGAGTACCCAGACGGCGAACGGTTGTCGCCGCGGCCCCGTTCGCGTCGTGTCGTAAACGATCGGTTCCCCGTGTTCCCAGGCGACGATTCCCGTGTGGGAGAACCGACTATCTGCCATTTGCGCCGAGATGCGGGAAAATGGGAACAAGCCGAACGCGGCGCGGGCGTCGCCCATCCGAAAGAGGATGTCGCCCTCTTGCAGGTTCGTTCGTGCCCAGGCCTCCCAGGCGCGCATCGGCGGGCTGTACGGAACGGCCGGCAACTCGCCGGCGTGGCGGGCGATCTCTGCCTCCGGTCCCCAGGGGTTTCCTCGCCACTCGCGGGGGACCAAGCTCCGGCTCACGTCTCCCGTGCTGAGGCAACCGGCCGAGGCGACCAGGCTCAACGCAAGTATCAGAGAGGCGAACAGATTCAAACGACGGCGCGTGTCGCGATCGCGCGCAATCCGAGACTCGCTTGACCTGCCATCCATGGCCTTGCCCCAGCGCCGGAATCCTCGGCGGAGTGCCCATTGCGGACGTTCGCAGTATTGATCGACCGATCCCTTTCACTCGCTGAAACCCCAGACACACAGTTAGCCGCGACCCCTTCCAACGATTTGCGTAATCGGAACATCTGTTAAATACGATACGCAAGTTGCGGGGCGAATCTGTGCGGTCAATCACTCGAGTGTGAGTCCCTACCGTCGACCACCGAACCGGGGCCATTCAACTCCCACCAGGATGTGGCTCGATCGGCGTTCCACATGACGGCCGTGTTGCAACTTGCCAGCGCCTGGGAAAGCGCTCGGGCGTCCGGGTAACGGTCTGTCGGGGACTTCGCCAGGCACTTCATGATCACGTCGCCGAGATCGGCCGGGACATCGCGCTTGACTTCGGAAAGCGGAGCCACGGGGTCGCGGACCTGCGCGATGAGCACGTCGACCCGGCTCCGCTCTGTGAACGGCGGATGACCAGTGAGCAGGTAATAGCCAACACATCCCAGTGCGTACAGGTCCGCTCGACCATCGAGCTTGGCATCGCCCAGAACCTGTTCGGGGGCCATGAATGCGGGGGTACCGCGGACCTTCCCCTGAGCGCTGGGTTCGACACCACCGGGAGGCGGTTCGAGCAGCTTGGCGAGCCCGAAGTCGAGCACTTTGAGAAAGTCGGAAAGTCCACCGAGCTTCGCAGCAAAAAGGTTCGCGGGTTTCAGATCGCGGTGAATGATCCCGAGGTCATGGGCTTCAGCCAGGGCTCCGCAAGCCTGGCGCAGAAAGTAGATGACCCGGCCGGGCGGAAGCGGACCATAGTGCTCGACGAGTGTTTGCAGATTCAATCCGTGGAGATACTCCATCACGTAGTAGAGGCGGCCGTCAGCCGTCCGGCCATAGTCGTAGATTTCAATCGTGTTGGGGTGCGTCAGAGTCGAGGTCGCGTGCACCTCGCGCGCGAAGCGAACGACCGCGGTCGGTTCGCTCAGGAATTCGCGACGAATCAACTTGATTGCGCAGGGCCGTTTCATGAGGACGTGCTCGGCCTGGAAGACATCGCCCATTCCTCCCGAGCCAATCTGGTCGCCCAGCCGGTAACGCGCGAGAACTCGAGTTCGGATCAGCTCCGCTCGTAAGCCGTGGACGGTGTGGATTCCGTAGAGGGTAAGCACCGCCGTGGCGAGCGCCGCGAGGAGGCAGGCACCAAACCACTCGATCGTGACGACCGAGCGAACCGCCTGGAACATTCCCGGGTCGATCGCCAACCTCACCCCAAGCGTTGTCAACGGCACGAGAAACGTCGCCGGCACGATCAAGGCGGCACGGCGCCAGGTGTTCGGAATGACCATCCCGTAGAAGAGCATCTGCACCACGGAGGCGATCAGCGCGATGTCGATGCAGTCGAGCGCCCAAACGTTCCCGCCTCGCCGGGTCCAATAGCGAAGCGAGCAATCCTGTTGAATGGCGATGTACGCGACGGAGAGGCCGAAGACGGCGAGCTCGATCTGCCGAAGTTGGAAGGTCGAAAAGCGTCGCGAACGTCTCAAGGCCACCACCAACGCGCTCAGTAATCCAATCATCAGCACAGGGAAGATCCAGACCATCGCTGGCCAGACAAACACAAGCTTGCCGAGCAGACCTGCGACATGGGTTGCCCCCAGCGCCAGACATGCCGCGCGCACCCGCAACTGGAGTAACCGGTTCGCTTCGGCCGCCGGATCCGGTTCGGCCTCAGACGTGATTACGACCGGGATCCGGAAACGATCTGTGTCGTCGTCGAACACTCGATGGATCACGGGCGGAGGCGAAGCAACGATCGTCGGCATGGAGTCGGACACAGCGACCCAGGTCGCCGAGGTGCGGTCGGTGGAAGGATCGAAGGATCGGTCAGAATCGAAAGGGTGGCTCATGGAAAATTCGCATTCGAATGGATGGATTTGACGCAAATCCCATTTGACTCGACCTGGGTCAGGATAACCAGAGTGTGGCATCCGGCGGACTGGGTGAAGCGGGATGGGCGATCTGTTAGGATAGAGCCGCGATAGAAACGACCTCTCAGCCAGGATGTAAGTTCATGGGAAACACGGCGACTTTATTGGTACGACTGCTTCTGGCCGTGGGACTCCCGACGTTACTTACGTTGCCGGTCGTTCGAGCGGACGAGAATCCTGCGCCGCTGACGAAGCTCAGCGAGCAATACCGAACAGACGCTCGTCCCGTTCTGGAACGATATTGTCTCACATGCCACTCGGCGAAAACCAAGAAGGGGGACCTCGACCTCGAGCGGTTCCGCACGATCGAAGCGGCCCGGGGCGACCTCAAGCCCTGGGAGCCGATGATCGAGATGCTGGAATCGGGCGCGATGCCTCCCCCAAAGAAGCCGCAGCCCACAGCCGAGGAGCGCGGACGACTGCTGGGCTGGGTCCGCGAGTTCCTGGCGTTCGAAGCGCGGGCCAGGTCGGGTGACCCGGGCCCCACAGGACTTCGGAGGTTGAGCAACGCCGAGTACGACGCCACGATTCGCGATCTCACAGGGGTCGATCTGAAACCGACCCGGGAATTCCCCGCGGATGGCGCCGCGGGGGAGGGCTTCACCAACGCCGCCGAGGCGCTCGGGATGTCGCCCACGCTGCTTGGCAAGTATTTGAAGGCCGCAAAGGACATCGCGGCGCACGCGGTGCTTCTGCCCGACGGCATTCGCTTCTCGTCGACAAGCACGCGCCGCGATTGGACGGATGAAAGTGTCGCCAGCCTGAGGAGATTCTACGCGAAGTATACGGGTGAAGACGGCCGGCTGCCGCTCAAGCCTTACGTCTCGAGCATGTTGCGGCATCGTGACGAATTGGAGGCGGGGAAGCTGACGATCGAGTCGTTGGCGCGGGCTGAGAACCTCAGTGCCAAGTACCTGTCCACGCTCTACAAAGCGCTGACCACCGACGGCGAGCTCGCCCCGCTCGGCCGGCTGCGGTCGCGATGGCGACATGCCTCGGCGGACGATGTGGGGTTGCTGGTCGATGAGGTATCGGCGTGGCAAGATGCGTTGTGGCGGTTTCAGCCGATCGGCAGCTACCGGTATGGCAACGTGGTCAGGCAAGTCGCCAACGAGCCGTCGCTGGTCGAGTCGTTGACGCTCAAAGCGAATCCCAAGGCGGAACCGGGCGAGACCGACGTGGTCTTGTACCTCGTCGCGCAGGAACTGACCAACAGCGATGAGCCAGGGAGCGTGGTCTGGAAACGACCCCGTTTCGAGCGCAAGGACGGGCCTCCGCGGCTCCTTCGTGACTACGCGAAATTCGGCCCGCAGTATGAAATCGATTATCGCGACGTCTTTCATGACACGGACCGTTACCTGTCGGTTGCGATCGAAGCCGCCAGTAATCCCGATAGACCGATTTCGGAGCTTGCCGCCAGGCACGAGCTAGACCCGATCTGCTTGCAGCGTTGGTTCGACATCGTGGCGCTGGAACCGTTCGCGAAGGAAGCCAACAGATCCGCGGTAGAGAAACCGATACCGCTAGTGCCGTTGGAGTTGCTCAGCGACCCGCTCCCGAAGAAGCCCGCCGTCAACGGCTGGAAAGCCCGAGGAGCGGACCTTCCTGTCCTCATCGCAAACTCGTCCGATCAAGCCGAGCTGGTCCCTGGGCGCGTTTCGCCGCATCACGTTGCGGCCCATCCGACACCCTCGGAGTTTGTTGCCGTTGCGTGGAAAAGTCCAATCGAAGCCGAAGTGCAGATCACGTGCAAGGTGGCTCATGCCCACCCCGCGTGCGGCAACGGCGTGGCCTGGTGGCTGGGGACCCGCAAGGGCGACAAGGCGTTCGTTTTGGCGGACGGTAGCCTCGATCTTGGCAAGGAAACGACACCGCCTTTGAGGAAAACGAAGGTCGCACCCGGTGATGTGGTATTGTTGGCGGTGGATGCTCGAGAGAAAAACCACGTTTGCGATCTGACCGAAATTGCGCTAACGATCTCCGAATCCGGGGACCCGCATCGTACGTGGGACCTTGCCAAAGACATCGCCGACCGCGTGGGTGACGGGAATCCCCACGCCGACGGACTCGGCAATCGCGACGTCTGGAGCTTCGTCAAAGGGCCATCGCGAACGTCTTCTTCCTCGTCTATCCCTGCGGACTCGATCCTGGGCCGTTGGCGCGAGGCGGCGTCGGATCCCCAGAAGCAGGACACGGCGAAGGAAATCGCGAGCAAGGTACGTGCTCTCCTCGTGGGGCCGCGCCCGAAGGATGAGAAACACCCGGATCGTAAACTGTATGACAGCATCGTCTCGATGGACGGCCTCTTCATGCGTGGCCTCGACCTGGCACACGTGCGTAAGACGCCCTCTCCGGCTGGCAAATACGGATTGGACAAAGCGCGGTTTGGCAACGCGACGGGAGCTGAAGCGGCTGATGAGTCCGATTTGATTCTGCCGTGCAATCAGGTCGTCGAACTCCGGTTGCCCGCGCCTCTTCTGCGGGATTTCGAGTTCGTCGTTGATGGCAAACGAACGCACGCCTCGCAGTTGGGAATTGTGCAATTCGTTCTGTCCTCAACGCTGCCCCCTCGAGAACCGCGCTGGGACGGAAAATCGGCGCTGGTGGCAGCCGCCGAGGGGGCTGCTCGCACTCGCTGGCTCGCAGGGCTGGCGGAGTATCGGCGTTTATTCCCGCCGTTCGTGTGCTTCCCGCATGTGATCCCCACAGACGAAGTCGTCTGTCTGAAAAGTTTCCATCGCGAAGACGAACCCCTGATCCGCCTGTTCCTCGACGACGCCGAAACACGTCATATCAACCGACTCTGGGAGGAGCATCGTTTCATCAGCCGGTTCCCGGTGGTCGAAAACGAGTACCTGCCTCTTTTCATCGGCTTTGTGACTCAGGATCAGCCCAAGGAATTGCTCGCCTATTTCGAGAGTCAGCGCGAGCCTTTCAAGCGCAGAGCCGATGAGTTCGAGAAGGAATTCGAAGCGGCCGCACCGCGACAGTTTGAGGCCCTCCACGAGTTCTGTGCGCGTGCCTACCGGCGCCCGCTGTCGGAGAGTGAGCGACAGGAGTTACGCCGGCTCTATGACGCGATGCGACGGAACAAGGTGTCGCATGAAGACACCTTCCGCGGTGTGCTGGAACGGATTCTGGTTTCACCATCCTACCTCTACCACATCGAAGCCGCGCCCCCGGGAACCGCGCCCGGTCCTTTGAATGACTGGGAGCTCGCGGCGAGACTCAGCTATTTCCTCTGGTCCAGCGTCCCTGATGAACCCCTGCGCCAGGCAGCCGCCGCCGGGCGGCTCCATGATCCGGCGGAACTCGCCGCACAGACGCGCAGGATGCTCAAGGACGACCGCGTCCGAAATCTGGCCATTGAATTCGGCACGCAGTGGATTCACGTGCGAGGCTTCGATGAGCTCAAGGAGAAGAACGAATGCCTCTTCCCCATGTTCGATGAGACGCTTCGGAGGGCGATCTACGAGGAGTCGATCCGGTTCTTTCAGGATTTGTTTCAGAGCGATCGCGCGGTCACGGAGATCCTCGACGCGGATTACACATTCCTCAATGAAGCGCTTGCCAAGCATTACGGGATTCCGGGCGTCACAGGGTCGGAGTGGCGGCGTGTCCACGGGATCAAAAAGTACGGGCGAGGCGGGATTCTGGGCCTCGCGAGCGTCTTGACGACGCAGGCCGGGGCGTCGCGGACGAGTCCCGTACTGCGTGGCAATTGGGTCGTCGAGACCGTGCTCGGCGAGAAGCTGCCGCGGCCTCCTGCCAACGTCCCGCGCTTGCCTGAGGAAGAGGGCGGCACTGACGGGCTCACGATGCGGCAATTGGTTCTGAAGCATACCAGCGTCGCCGAATGCGCGGTGTGCCATCAGCGCATCGATCCCTTCGGATTCGCATTGGAGAAGTACGATCCGATCGGCCGGCTTCGCGAGAAGGAACTGGGCGGGCTACCGCTCGATTCCCGGTCGACTCTCCGCGATGGGACGGAATTCGAAGGCATTGATGGGCTACGGAATTATTTGTTGACGAAGAAGCGAACCGTATTTACGCGTCTGTTCTGCCGACGATTGCTCGGTTACGCCCTGGGCCGGGAAGTCACGTTATCGGACCAACCGTTGATTGACGCGATGGTCGCCGCCGTGAACGATGGCAAGGCACCCGTCTCGTCCCTGGTACAGGCGATCGTCGCCAGTCCACAGTTTCGTCTGATCCGCGGCAGCGCGTTTGTCGAGAACGAATGAACGACCGATTTCTGGAGGATCGCCATGCGAGCTTCAGTCCCGTTCCACCCCCTGTCGCGACGTGCGTTCTTGCGCGGAGTCGGCGTGTCGATGGCGTTGCCGTGGCTGGAGTCGGTACCGGTATGGGGCGACACCGAGGTCAAACATGAGTCGTCCGAGCCGCCGGTCCGGTTCGCGTGCTTCTTCGCGGGGAACGGCTTCCACAGCAAGGAATGGTGGGCCAAGGGCGAAGGCGACGCGATGGAACTGGGCAAGGTGCTGGAGCCGTTCGAGCCGTTCCGGCGCAAACTTCTCTTTCTGAAAGGGCTCTATAACGCCGAGGCGCTGATCGGTGGTATTCACAGTTGCCAGACTGGCAACCTGCTCACCGGCGCTCATCTCGCCAGCGGCGGCGAGATCCGGTCGGGCGTCAGCATGGATCAGCTCGTGGCGCAGCGGCTCGCTGACCAGACCAAGGTGCCGAGCCTCGTCCTGGGCTGCGAGCCTTCAATCGCCGCGCTCCACAAGAACTATTCGATGATCTACAGCTCGCATATCTCGTGGAGCTCGGCCTCGACGCCGACGCCGCTCGAGCTCTACCCCGCGCTGGCCTTCGACCGCCTGTTCCGCGATGAGGTTGGACGTGCGGACAAGAGCGTGCTCGACGCGGTCCTCGATGAGGCAAAAGGACTGCGCGGGAAGATCAGCGACTCGGATCGCCACCGGCTCGACGATTACCTCGCTTCGGTGCGCGAGGTCGAACAGCGCATCGACCAGGCCGGCAAGGACCGGCGCCTCCAGGGGTGGCGTCCGACCCTCCTCAAGCCCGACTCTCCGCGTCCCGCCGACGGCATCCCCCAGGACATCGACCAGCACATGCGCTTGATGTGCGACATTCTCGTGCTCGCGTTCCGCACGGACACCACGCGGGTTTGCACGCTCAAACTGAACAACGACCATTCGTCGCTCCGATTCCCTAATCTTGGTGTGGATTACATGATCCATCACCTGCTCTCGCACTCGGACACGGCCGATTGGCTCAAGGTGAATCAGTTCTTCACGAAGCAGGTGGCTTACGTTGCCGAGAAACTCGACCAGGTCCAGGAAGGGGACCGCACGTTGCTCGACAATTCGATGCTGCTGTTTCTGTCGAGCATGATGACCGGCAGCCACAACAACGACCAGTTGCCCGTTGTGATGCTCGGCCGAGGCGGTGGGAAGGTGGAGACCGGCCGGATCCGCGACTACCTCGGCAAGCCTAACCGCAAGATGTGCAGCCTGTATCTCTCGCTCATGGACAAAATGGGCGTGCGGCTCGATCGGTTCGGGGATTCCACCGAGCGCCTTGCGGAGATTTAGGTTGCCGGAGCGACGTCTGGAACCTGAAACGGCTTTCCGGTCCCCTCTTTGAGGAGCCCGTCTTCGATCTCGAACACAAAGTCGCCGGGTGCGATGAAGCGCCGGTCGTGAGTGACGATCACAAGGGTTCGTTGACGGGCGCGTAGAAGATTCACGATTTCATCGCCGCCAGCACGGTCCAGGTTGCCGGTCGGCTCGTCCGCCAGAATCAAAAGTGGCTCCCTGATCAAGGCCCTGGCAATGGCGACCCGTTGCTGCTGGCCACCGGAAAGTTGACTGGGTCGGTGCTTGAGTCGGTCGCCCATACCGACCTGCGAGAGAAGCGCTGTGGCTCTGGCTCGTAATTCGTCGGTCACGCCCGACGGGATGTACGGCAAGAGGACATTGTCGATACATGAAAGATTGCTGATCAGATTGAATGACTGGTAGACGAAGCCGACCTTTTTGCGCCGATACGCGTCCTGCTCCGCTTCGGTCATCGCGGTGATCTCTTCACCGTCGACGCGAATGGTCCCCGCGGTGGGACGATCGAGGGCGCCGATCAGATACAACAGCGTGCTCTTGCCCGAACCCGAGGGTCCAACGATGAAACTGCACGATCCGCGGGGTATGTGGAGGGTGATGCCCCGCAAGGCGTCGACGGTCTCGTCGCCGGCCCGAAACGTCTTGCGAACACCAGCAGCTTCGATCATCGCCTAACCTCACGCCGAGACCTCGCGCTGGATTACAATCCGCTGTGGCGGATCGCGTCCATGGGCGTCATACGCGAAGCACGCCAGGCCGGATACAGGCCTGACAATGTCGCGATCAACAATGCCACCACGAAACTCGTGATGAGGAGCCAGGGGCTCAGATCGAGTGAAAACTCCGAGAGCATCCGATTCGCAACCATTACGATCACGACCGCCAGCGCTCCGCCCAGGATCCCCGAGATCGCTCCCAGGAGTGCGCTTTCCACAGTGACGAGGGAAAGGATATTTCGCTTCGTCCATCCGTTGGTACGCATCACGCCGAATTCAACGTAGCGCTCCATCGTGCTCATCAGCATCGTGTTGGCGATCCCCACTCCCCCAACCAGCAAGGCAAGACCGACCGCCATCAGCAAAAACGTGTCCAGCTTGCCCATGATCGCACCCACGGTCAGATTAAATTGGCTGATCCGTTGCGCCTTCACCTCCGGAAACGCGGTCATGATCCTTTCGCTCAAGGCGTCGGTCTCCGTGATGTCGACCGGCTCGATGTCGTAAGAGGACACGGTGGTCTCCGCGACCCCGAGTACCTTGCGGGCGACACTGATCTCCATGACCAGGGTCACATCGAGAAGGACAGATCCCGTCTCGTAGATACCGATGACGGTAAAGTCGCTCGTACCGACGCGAAGAGTCTGCCCGACGCGCTTTGGAGTACCGTCCGCGTTGGGAAACTCGCGCGCGATCTTGGTGCTGATCACCACGTTGTACTTGCCGATATCCGACAGGTTGAGAAAGCGTCCCCCGTTGCGCTCTTTCGGCAGCAACGACATCGCAAACAGCGCGCTCTTCAGCTTGAGATGCTGCGGCAAGTCTTGACCTTCAATGATGATCGTATTTGTCAAACTCCGAAGTCCTTGCTCCCTCGGCCGAGTCAGTAGCCCAAATGCCAACGAGGCCACCCCGCCCCGGCCATCGACCGTGGGGGCTAGCTTCCAGACTTCCGGGGCAACGACGCGCGCACCAGGAATGTTGCGCAGTTTCTCACCCATATCGGCCGGAAGATCGCTGAACACTGGGCTCGGCGCCGTTTCTCGCAAGACCTGCAAGCCCTGCATCTTACTCAGAGTTGTGCCCATGAGATCGCGTATGCCTCGGGAAATGCTGAAAAGCCCGAGGAACGCCAGGACGGGAATGGTCAGCCCGAGAACTGCGAGAGCCGTTCGCGAAGGGCGAGATAACAGGTTTTTCCAGGCAAA
>DAIDJG010000561.1 GCA_027451445.1 Singulisphaera sp. | reverse complement strand
GATCATCGCGTGCACTCCGAAAAGAGCTGCGGAGAAATGAGCACGGGTATCGTAGCCGCCATGCACGCAGAATCAAGAGGATCTTTCAAGCGCAGTGAAAGGCGTGCAACCGAATCAATGAAGCGGCGACTCGGGGCAGCGAAATGAGATCGGCTCAGATACGTCACGGATGGGAGCGTGGGTCTTCGACGGCCATACCTTCTGCAATGGCCGCGGCGTTCAGCTCAGCATCGGCGGAGATGAGTACCGCTGTTGGGATTCGGCCTCGGAGTTCGAGAGCTGCTGCCAACTGCACGGCATCGTAACCGCGCAACGCGTGGGTTCTTGCAAGCCGAGCCGCGCGGTCGATCAATGGATCGGACATGGCAATGATGACATATTGCCGGACGAAATCCTGATCGAACGCCGCCAAAGCCGTGCCTGCATCGCTGGGGCTGATGTTCCCACCACGCGCTCGCCGTGTGATCGCTGCAACGGTTTCCGGTCGAGTGATTCGGGCGATGCAGACGACATTGCCGCCCGCCGGATCAGATTCGGCCTGCACCCAAGCTGTGCCGACTTCCAGCACATAGCGTTTGACGACGGCGCTGGTGTCCAGGAAATAAACCGCCACGGTCAGCGCCGCTCGCGAATCACGGTTTCGGACAGAGGTTCACCCAGGATCAATACGGCCCGCCGATTCTGGTACGGCGTGAGGTCGCGAATCGGTGGCTTGATCTCGTTGACCAGTCCAGCCTCGAACAACCGGCGCTGAAGCTCCTGGCCGGCCATTTCCGCTTCGGTAAGCCCCGCCGAATCGTGACTTGGCCCGGTCATCTCGGGCATGCTTTGCTTGAGACGGAGCAGGGCATCGCGGATGACATCATCCTCGCTCGCGTAGAGACCCGCGCGTACCGCGTCATGGACGAATTGCTCGAGGTCTTTGGCTAATTGGACAGTCATGAGATGAGTTCTCCCTTGTTTGCAGCGTACCACAGCGATGTGGCCTTGCCAACGCGCACGACGTTGCGCGCCCTCGCATCGGATCGTGGACTTCTACCGGTTCGGTGCGCCCTGGAGCCGACACGTCTTCGACACGAATCGGACCGCCGCCGTTAGACTTCTGCACATTCGATTTCGACATGGATCAGGGTAAGCCAACGCTCCGCCGACTCGCCAGGCGCCGGTGCCGGCGCATCGGAGTGCAGCGAGAGGCGCGCGACCAGGTCAACGGAGCGGCGTTCGCCGTGCGGCGGGTCGGTAAAGATTTCTTGTTCCAGTCAATCCACGATTGTGAAGTCAAACCGCTCGAACCAAGCGGGAAAGAACATCTGGAAGAATTCGGCGAAGAACTCTTTCAGCAATGATTTGAAGGTTGGAAGCGGACCGGCAGGTGGATCGGGCCATGCACGTGGAGCGCTTTGCGAGGCTCCCAGGGCTCGGTGCTCGCGGGTCGGAGGTCCTTCAGACGCGCCAGAAGGTCGGAGAGGGCGATCCGACCCTCGAGGCGCGCGAGGGCCGCGCCGAGGCAGGAGTGGATGCCGTGGCCGAAGGCGATGTGGGGGTTGGGATCGCGCGTGATGTCGAAGCGAGCGGGGTCGCGAAATTGCTTCGGATCGCGGTTTGCGGAGCCGATCATCGCCAGGACGAGTGCACCGGTCGGGATCAGGCGGCCGTGGAGTTCCACGTCGTGCTTCGGGGTGCGCATCATCCACTGGAGCGGTGACCGGTAGCGCAGGACTTCCTCGATCGCGGAAGGGATCAGCTCCGGCCTGGCCTTCAGGTGCGCGAGCTGGTCCGGGTTGTCGAAGAGGCAGACCAACGCGTTATTGATCAGGTTGGTCGTGGTCTCCTGGCCGCCGACGATCAGGAGCTGGAAAAAGCCCAGGATATCCACAGGATCCAGATGCTCGCCGTCCACCTCGGCCTCGATGAGGCGGGTCAGCAGGTCGTCCTGAGGCAAGGCCCGGCGCTGGGCGATCATGTCGGCGAGGTAGGCAGTCATCTCGGCGGTCGCCGTGCCGAAGGCGCTCATCGCCTCCGCGGCACCCACCTCGCCGGAACGGGAGAGGCTGAGTTTCAGGATCGCGTCACTCCAGCGCGTGAAGGTCGGCCAGTCGGCGGCGGGGATGCCGATCATTTCCGAAATCACCATCATCGGCAGCGGGGTCGCGTAGTCGTCGGCCAGGTCCATCTCGCCGTGCCCGACGGCCTGGTCCAGAAGCTGCGCGGAGAGTTGGCGGATCCGCTGCTCCAATGTCACGATCATCCGCGGTGTGAAGGCCTTCGAAATGAGTCCGCGCAGCTTGGTGTGTCGCGGCGGGTCGAAGAAGATGAACCAATTCTTGGGGGCTGGCACCTGGGAGCTGAACGTGTCGTAATCGCTCAGCACGCGTTTCACGCCGTCGTAGTCAAAGACGAGCCAGGCATTGAAGGGGGGCGGCACCTGGAGTACGGGCGACCCGCTGCGCATCGCGTCGTACAACGGATAGGGGTCGCGGCGATTCGCGTCGGAGAAGATGTCGGTCATGACTCGGCCCTGCCGCAGTTTGAGTCGGCACACCTGTGTCATCTTCCGGTTTGGGGGCGCCGGACGTTCCCGTGGTTGCGAGCAGTCCACGGCGGACGGGCCCAAGAATGACACGAGGGTGTCGGTCAAGCAAGGACTGTACGGACCGGAGACAGTTGACTGCTCTAGAGCGGATAACGATTGCATTGCACACGGCCGTTCGCCCCGGCGCGCTCACCCATCGCTTCTCAAAGGGAGGAATATATAACTCCCCCCCTTGGGAAGGGGGGGTAGGGGGGGGTGGGCAGTGGCCGCCGCTATTGGCTCCAGCGCCTGCACGCGCGTCGAGGATTACCGTCGTTTCCTGGGAAATGACGGGTCCGCGACGGCCGAAAGCCTCTAGCCGTGAGCGGAGGTCGAGGCCCCACCCCCCCTAACCCCCCCTTCCCAAGGGGGGGAGTTATATGTCGCTCCCGCGCAAACGGAAAAACGGCGGTTGGCCATACCGTGTGCCATTCAAACGTTAAGCGCTCTAGACGCCGTCGAACGCTTGGTCCTGAGGCACGCCGAGGGACCGGTCGCAACGGTCGAGGACATGGCTGCGTAGAGCCACGAGGCGCGGGCGGACCTTGGCGTAGAGCGCCAGGGCCTCGTCGCGCTCGCCGAGCGCGGCGCGGGTGAGGGCGAGGGCAAGCGTCGTTTGCTCGACAGGGAGGTAGCCCAGAGGCATGTGGCTGCGGGACCGAAAGATCTTGAGCGCAGCCTCGAGGATCGGGAGTGCGTCGCGGGGCCGGCCCTCTTCGAGCAAGATCAAGCCTTCTTGCAGGTCGGCGAAGCTTGCGGTCAGGTCGCTCAGGGCATGGGCGCTCGCTTGGGCCAACAGCTCGCGGGCCCGCTTCGCGTCACGCTTGTGCCAGATCACGTGGCGCGCGAGGGCGAGCAAGAGCGTGGCGTTGTCGGGGGCGAGCGTGACGGCCTGTTCGAGCTGGGCGATCGCGTCATCGCGGCGCCGGGCGAACTCGTAGACCTGGGCGAGCATCGAGTGGTAGAACCAGGCGGGCACGGCCTTGCCGTCGCCAAACGGCTCGAGGAGGCGGAGGGCCTCATCGAGCCGGTCCATGCCCGCGAGCGTCTGCGCGCGGGCAAGGGCGATCACGTGGGCGGAATGCCTGCGGCTGACCCGTTCGGCCCTCTGGAGGGTTTCCTCCCAGCGGCCCGAGTAGAGGGCGTCCATCATTTGCTGATGACGCGCGCGCCCGCGAGACCCGAAGAGAGCCCAGGCAAGGGCGACTAACGGGGGAGACAACAGGATCAACACGCAGGGCCAGTCGATGGGTCCCCAGGGCTGGCCCAGGTAGCGGTTGTATGCGAGTACGAGTGCGACGAGCACCATCAAGATCGCCAGCTTGCGGTAGCCGTTGACGGTGATGACCACAAAAAGGCCCAGGCCCCCGCGCAGGTTGCGCAGGACAACGTAATCGCGGGGCGAGATGTCGTCGGCCTTCGCGCGCTGGTGGACGAAGAGGGCCGACACGTCGTCGGTATGGAGCACGACGTCCTCGTGGCCGCGTGCGCGCAGGATTTTTAACGCCTGGTCGGCCGAATCGGCCACCACGTTCTCGGTGACCTTGCGTCCGTCGGCATGGCGTACGGTGGCCAGGTATTCCGGCATTGTGCGCTCCCGGATCGACTGCGCTCAAGGGGGCTTCCAGAGGCCCCGAGGGTGCCGGCCTCCGCCACCTCATTTCACCCGAGGTGTGTGCACAGATCAACCACGAGCGACCGGTGGCGCAAACCCGAAGCGTTCACGGCGGTGGGGTGGCGACGTTTTTCACCGGATCGACGTGCGAATCCGAAAAGCCTTGGAGCACAGTGGCTTGCGACCGCTCTGGAAACCGATGTGGCGGGTCGAAAGGGTAAAGCCCACTCTCACATTCGTAAAAGCCCTTACAGGCTTATGGGTCGTCGTCGCGCGAGCGGAAGCGACTCGCCCGTCTCAAGCACCGCGTTTGGGCTGTTCCAAGCCCTCATATCTGGGCCACTGGGCTGTTTGGCCGCCTCTGGGGTCCTAAGAAGTCAGTGGCAAACGCAACTTTTTTAGGGATCAGAGAAATTTTGCCGATTTTACCGAATTTGCTTGATTTGTGGTTTGTGGCGTGTTTTAACGGTACGCTGTTTTGGCACTGATGAGCAGGATGCATGTGAATCACTTAAGTAGAGACGGTCTCGGGGACTTGATGGTGGGTTGGCGACCCCGCTGCCTCTGAGAAGAGGCGGCAGCAGGAGTTCCGCCTCATCATTTCGCCGAGATGCCGCGATGTTTCGCGGATCCGCCAATTCATTGTCCGGCGTGACTAGAAACGCTTTGCAACTTAGATGAGGATCTGGAGGTCTCATGAATCCGTTCAGTCCGATCACGTCTCGAGGAGTGCGGTCGTCAAGGAGGACGCGATCGAAGCTGACTCGGTTGTATTCGCAGGTGGAAAGCCTGGAGGAGCGGTGCCTGCTCTCAGTCGTCAACCCGCAGACTACTCCGCTCCTTACCGAAGTCGAGGGCACGACGGTCACGAACCTTGAGGTTGCGAGGTTCGAAACGAGTACCAATGGGGTGCCGGCCCCGCCAATTGCATCGATCGCCTTCCCCGCCGGCACGACCACGGTTGCCTCGCCGGCAGTGACCGTTACTGGCGCTGCCGTCGTATACGTTCCTACCCTCGGCACCGTGACCCAGTGGGTGGTGACGGTCAATAGCGTCACATTCACTGGAGCGACGGGCGTCAACCAGCCGCATTACGTGGTTGGGATGCAAGATCCGAACGACGGCTCCGGGGGTACTTCCGTCCAAGGGACCCTGCAGATCATCGAGGCGGGGCTGGCGAACAACACTCTGGCAGGGCCCACCGCAGCCTCTGAAGGGGTGCCGGTCAGCGGGCTCCTCCTTCAGTCGTTCACGGACGGCAACCTGGCCGCGGTGCCACAGGACTTCAAGGCGACCGTCGATTGGGGCGATGGCACGGGCATTCAGAATGCGCTCATCACCAACCCGTCCCCTGGTAACTTCAACGTCAACGCCTCGCACACCTACCTCAAGCCGGGCAGCTACAACCCCGTAGTCACAATCACCGACACGGAATTTGGTGGCGGCTCGCTCAATAACCAGGTCGGACCGGTCACCGTTGCCGACCCGACGCTCGTGCCGGCGGTCCTCCCGCCGGTCATGTCGATCAACACACAGGTGAATGCACCGCTGACCAACGTCTTGATCGGTCAGTTCACCGACCCCAACCCGCTGGCCAAGCCGAGCGATTTCGCCGCCGTCGTGACGAACTGGGGCGACGGTCTCTCGTCCGGCGCCACCGTGGTGGAGACCGGTGTCGATGGGGCCGGGTCGCATTTCGACGTGCTCGGTAGCCACATCTACACGTTCCCCATCGTGGGCGGCACGATCACCGCGAGCGTCCAGGACGTGAACGGGACGAACGCGCCGGTGTCCCTGGCCGCGCCCACCGTGAATGTAACCACCGCGGGCCTGCTGGTCTCGGCCGGTCCGGTGAACATCGTCGAAGGGCCGACGATTCCCGCCGGCACGCTGGTCGGGACGGTCACCTACCCGGACGGTCTCGCCGCGCAGATGGTCAACCAACCCGGCTTTACCATCACCGCCACCGCGACCTTCACCGACTCGGCCGGCGTGGCCATCCCAGTGGCGCTGACGCCCAGTGCGACCAACGGCAACACCATTACTTTCGTCACCTTAGCACCCGTCAGCGCCACGACCGAGTTTGACGAGGGTGTTTCGAGCTTCACGCTGTCCGCCACGGATAACGCCGCGACCCCCGACAACGCGCTCAGCACGGGCTCGTTGAGCGTAGCCGACGCGGCCCTGACGCCCGGCGCGACCCCCGGCATCACCGCGACGGAGGGCGCCGCGATTGCCGCGGCGACGCCGGTCTTCGCTTTCTCCGACGGCAACACGGCGGCCACGACGGCCGACTTCACCGCGACGATCAACTGGGGTGACGGCACACCGGCCACGACGGGCACAGTCGTCCAGAACGCTCCTGGTCTCTTCGGTGTCCAGGGCGGGCATACCTACGCCCAGGCGGGCGCGTACACCGTCTCCGTCACCGTCAAGGACGAGGGTGGACAGACGGCGTCGGGAACCATTCCCGCCGCGATCGCCGACGCCACCTTCACCAACAGCGCGGCGGTCAGCGTCCTGGGCGACAAGAACGTCCCGCTGGTCAACGTCCCGGTCGCCACCTTTGTGGACCCGAACCCGCTGGCCACTCCGGCCGACATCAACGCGGCAATCGCCTGGGGCGACGCCACGACAACCCCGGGAGTCGTCACCGAACTCGGTGCCGCGGCCGGTGGCGGCGTTGTCTTCCAGGTTAGTGGTTCGCACACGTACGCGACGTCCGTCGGCTCGCCGTTCCACCTCTCGGTCGCGGTCACCGATAGCTCCAGCGCGGGGAACACCTTCACCGTCGCTCCGACCGCGACGATCTCGTCGTCGCCGATCGGCGTGTCGGTCCTGCCGATCTCGACGACCGTGGGCATCCCCACTGCGCCGGGCCAACTGGTCGCGACGTTCACCGATCCTGCCGAGGCCAACCTGACGACCCTGCCCGGCCCCATCACAGCCACGATCAACTGGGGCGATGGGATGTCGGACAATCTCGGCACGGGCGTGACGCTCCAGGCGATGGGTGGTGGCGTCTTTGGCGTCATCGCACCGGCCGGAGGGCACACCTACACGACTCACGGCTTCTATGCCCTGACCGTGACGGTCAACGATTCCGACCCATCATCGGGCATCGGTGGAAACCTTGTCATCGTCGCCCCGGGGACGATCACGACTGCGGCCGCGGCCGGCGGCACCGGCGTGCTGGCGCCGGGCACCGAAGGTGCTCCGCTCGCCGCGAACACGCCCCCGCCAGTAGGTGCGACGGGCGTGGAACTGGCGACCTTCTCCAGCACCGACACAATGACGGGAGCAACGGGGTACACGGTCGAAATCGACTGGGGTGACGGGTCGCCGCAGTCGGTCGGCCAGGTCACGCCGGATCTCGTCGCCAATGCCGCCGACCCCACGCATGCGCATTTCGTCGTTACCGGCGAGCACACCTATCACGAAGCGCGGACGAACCCCTACACGATCACGGTCCTCATCTCGTCTCCGTCGTTGTCGGGCCAGAGCTTCCCGGTCCTTGATTCCGTGACGATCAACGACGCGATCCTGGCGGGCGGCCTCGCGGTGCCAATCTCGGCAACCGAGCACGTACCGCTCAATGACGTCGCCGTGGCCACGTTCACCGACCCGAACCCGTTCGGTTCGGCGGGCGACTTCAGCGCCAC
This sequence comes from Singulisphaera sp., assembly GCA_027451445.1. Lineage (GTDB taxonomy): Bacteria > Planctomycetota > Planctomycetia > Isosphaerales > Isosphaeraceae > DAIDJG01. Next base: position 9,187 of record DAIDJG010000561.1, on the reverse strand, counting down.
GATCAACTGGGGCGACATGACGGGGGTTGACGCCAACGCCCGCGTCGTGAAGACGGGTGGCACCGCAGCGGGCGTCATCTACACGGTCTACGGATCGCACACGTACGACGCGTCGGGAAACTTCGCGACCGAGGTCACCGTTCAGGACGAGGACGGCGCGGTCGGCAGCGCGATCGCCGTCCCGCCCGCGGCTCCGCCCCCGGGTATGGGGAACGTGACCGTCGGCACCTCGCCGATCGTCGTCACGGCCGCACCGTTGGCGCCGACCGTGGGCGTCGCGGTCCCGGCAGGTACCGTTGTGGCCACGTTCGTCGACAACAACTCGACCGACCCGCTTACCAACTACACGGCCACCATCAACTGGGGTGATGGCACGACACAGGTGTTCACGCCCGGTCAGGGCATCACGGCACTCGGAGGCGGCCAGTTCCAGGTTGCATCGAATGCGGCTCACACCTATAACACGTCGGGTGTGTTCGCCATGACGGTGACCATCGTCGACAGCGACCCGGCCTCGGGCTTCGGTTCGAGCCTGGTCTTCGACTCGCCCGCGGCGCTCGCACTCACACCGCCCATCGTCGGCCCGGCCAACCCCGCCACGGCGACCGAGGGCATTTCTCAGACCTTCACGCTGGGCACGTTCACCTCGAGCGATCCTGCAGCGGCGTCGAGCGACTTCAAGGTGATCGTCGACTGGGGCGACGGCTTGCCCGAGTCCGCCGCCACGGTCACCGGAGCCATCGGCGGCCCATTCACCATCACCGGCACGCACACCTACGCCGAAGAGACGACCACGCCCGACACGATCACGCTGTTCTTGACGGATAACACGGGCGGCTCGTCGAGCGCGACGTTGAACGTGAACGTCAACGACGCCGCATTGTCGTCGGGGACCTCGTACCCGATCTTCGCGACCGAGCACATCCCGCTCAACGACGTGCCCGTGGCAACGTTCGTCGACGCGAACGCAGGCGCGACGGCGGCCGACTTCACCGCGACGATCAACTGGGGCGACAGCTCGCCGGTTGATGCGAACGCTCGCGTCGTGCTGGTCGGCGGCTCGCCCGCAGGGGCCATCTTCGCGGTCTACGGGTCGCATGACTACAACGTCACCACCGGCAGTCCGTTCTCGACCACGGTGGTCGTGAATGACGTGGGCGGCAAGACCACAACCATCACCGGCGCGGGCAACGTGACGGTGGGCGACTCGCCCATCGTCGTCACGGCGGCGCCGGTGACCGCGAGCGCGGGCGTTCCCGTTCCGGTCGGCACGGTGCTGGCGACGTTCGTCGACAACAACTCGGCGGATCTGCTGACCAACTACTCCGCCACCGCCAACTGGGGCGACGGCATCAACACCGCCGCGCCGACGACCATCAAGGCGCTGGGCGGCGGCCAGTTCGAGGTCCTGTCCGCAGCGCCACAGACTTACACGAAGTCGGGCGTCTACACTCTGACGGTGACCGTCGACGACGTCGACCCCGCCTCCGGCGTCGGAGTGAGCCTGGTGGTCGTCTCGCCGGCGACCATCACCCTGACCGAGCCCTTGCCCGAGACCCCGGGCAACCCGGCCACGGCCGTCGAGGGGCAGCCGCAAACCTTCAATCTCGGCACGTTCACCTCGAGCGATCCGACCGCGATGGCCAGCGACTTCACCGTCACGATCGACTGGGGCGACGGGTCGCCCCAATCGATCGCCCTGGTCACGCCTGACGCCGTCGTCAAGGGTCAGTTCGATATCACGGCCGTCCACACGTACCTCGAAGAGACGAAGACGCCCGACACGATCACCGTGCTCGTGAAGGACGACACCGGCGCTTCGACGGTCGGCCAACTGCTCGTGAACGTCAACGACGCCACGCTCTCGCCCAACGCGTCGGCGCCGATCTTCGCGACCGAGCACATCCCGCTCAACGGTGTGGAGGTGGCGACGTTCATCGACGCCAACCCGCTCGCCACGGCAGCCGACTTCACCGCGACGATCAACTGGGGCGATGGCACAGGGGAAACCGCGGGCACCATCGCGCTCGTGGGCGGCACACCCGCCGGAGCCATCTTCGCCGTCTACGGGTCGCACGTTTACAACGGCACCACCAACAGTCCGTTCTCGACGATCGTGGATGTGACCGACGTGGGCGGTATGACCACGACCGTCACGGGCACGAACAACGTCACTGTGGGCGATTCGCCCATCGTCGTCTCGGCGCAGCCCTTGACGACGAACGTGGGGGTCGCGATCCCGGCCGGCACAGTGCTGGCGACGTTCGTCGACAACGCCTCGACCGACAATCTCACCAATTACTCCGCCACCGTTACCTGGGGCGACGGTCCCGGCACGTTCGGGACGACGATCAAGGCGCTCGGCGGCGGCCAGTTCGAGGTGCTCTCGGGCGCTGCGCACGCCTACACCAGTGCGGGCGTGTTCGACATGACGGTGAATGTCGCCGACATCGACCCCGCGTCGGGTGTCGGATCGGCCTTCGTCGTCGTCTCCAAGGCGACGCTCACCCTGACCACCCCCGTACCTCAGTCCCCCAACAACCCGGCCACGGCCGTCGAGGGGAACTCGCAAACCTTCACGCTCGGCACGTTCACCTCGAGCAACCCCGGCGCGGCGCTGAGCGACTTCAGCGCGACGGTCGACTGGGGCGACGGCACGCCGAGGTCCACGGTCCTCATTACGCCCGACCCGGCGCTCGCCGGCGTGTTTGACATCAGCGGCGTGCACACGTATGCCGAAGAGACCACGCCCGGAACCCCGGACACCATCACGATCCTCCTCAAGGACAACACCGGCGCCACAACGACCGGTGAAGTCGAGGTGAACGTGGGCGATGCGGCCCTCACACCAGTCGCTTCGCCGCCGATCTTCGCGAGCGAGCACCAGCCGCTCAACAATGTCGTCGTGGCGACGTTCAGCGAGGCCAACCCGATTGCTTCGAACGCCGACTTCTCGGTGACGATCAACTGGGGCGATGGCTCGGCGTTGACCAGCGGTACCGTCGCGATCATTGGCGGTACCCCGGGAAGTACGCTCTTCGCCGTCTACGGGTCGCACGTCTACAACGGCAGCGGTCCGTTCTCGACCGAAGTCGTCGCGACGGACAACGATGCTCCGGGCGGGGCCTCGGTGACCATCACCGGTGTAAACAACGTGACGGTCAACGATACGCCCATCGTCGTCACGGCCCAGCCGTTGACGGGAGGCCCAGGGATCGCCATTCCGACCGGCACCGTGTTGGCGACGTTCGTCGACAACAACTCGACCGACAATTTGACCAACTACTCCGCCACCGCCAACTGGGGCGACGGCATCAACACCGCCGCGCCGACGACCATCAAGGCGCTGGGCGGCGGCCAGTTCGAGGTCCTGTCCGCGGCGCCGCAGACTTACACGAAGTCGGGCGTCTTCAACCTCACCGTGACGGTCAACGACATCGACCCGGCGACCGGGATCGGCTCGAGCATCGTCGTCATTTCGCCGGCGACGCTCACGTTGACCACGCCCGTGCCTCAGACCGTGAACAATCCGGCCACGGCCGTCGAAGGGGTCTCGCGCACCTTCACGCTGGGCACGTTCACGTCGAGCAATCCGGGCGCGTTGGCGAGCGACTTCACCGCAACCGTCGACTGGGGCGACGGCACACCGCGGTCGACCGTCCTGATCACTCCGGACCCGGCTCTCGCGGGTGTGTTCGACATCTCGGGCGTCCACACCTACGCCGAAGAGACCACGTCGACTCCGGACACGGTCACGATCTACCTCAAGGACAACACCGGCGCTTCGACGATCGGTGAGGTCGAGGTGAACGTGAACGACGCGGTGCTGACGGCCGGCACCTCGTACCCGATCAACGGGCCGCAGAGCGTGCCGCTCAACAACATCCCGGTGGCGACGTTCATCGACGCCAACCCGGGCGCCACGGCGGCCGACTTCACGGCCACCATCAACTGGGGCGACGGGTCGAGCCCGACCGCCGATCCCAACACCCGCATCGTCCTGATCGGCGGCTCGTCCGCCGGCGCGATCTTCGCCGTCTACGGGTCGCACACCTACACGCAGACCGGTTCGTACTCGACCGAGGTCGTCGTGAAGGACGTGGGCGGCCAGTCGACAACCATCGTCGGCGCGGGCAATGTGACGATCGCACAGTCGCCGATCCTCGTGACCGGCCTGCCGATCGGCACGTTCACCATCGACGCCCCCACGCCGGTGAACCTGCCGGTGGCCACGTTCCTCGACTCCGGTTCGTCCGACCCCGTGTCCGACTACACGGCGACGATCAACTGGGGCGACGGCAGCGCTTCGCAGACCTTCGCGGCTGGCCAGGGCATCGTGCCGCTGGGCGGCGGGCAGTTCGAGTTCCAGGTGCCCGTCTCGCACACGTACACCAACACCGGCCAGTTCCCGATCACGATCACGATCAATGACACCGACCCCGCAAAGGGTGTCGGCGGCAACCTGGCCATCGTGATCGACTCGGTCATCACGGCGAGCCCCGTGGTCGGTCCGATCTCCGCACCAGGCGGCGGTCTCTACCACGAAGGCCAGCCGCTCACGAACGTCGCCCTGGCGACGCTCACCGACACCGACCTCACCGCGCAGCCGACGGACTACACGGTGATCATCGACTGGGGCGACGGGTCGCCGCAGTCGGCCGGTACGATCGTCACCGACACGGCCGCGGATGCCGCCAACCCGGCGCTGGCGCACTTCATCATCGAAGGGTCGCACACGTACGCCGAAACGAACCTGACGGGGTACAAGGTTCAGATCATCGCCACCGACGCGTTCGGCGGCAAGACCTCGACCAGCGTGAACATCGGCATCTCCGATGCTCCGCTGTCGAACGCCCTCGGCCTGCCGATCTACGCATCGGAATACGGCCCCCTCAACGACATCCCGGTGGCGACGTTCGTCGACGCCAACCCGCTCGGCTCGGCCGGCGACTTCACCGCCACGATCAACTGGGGCGACAACTCCGCGCTCGACACCAACACCCGCATCAGGCTGGTGGGTGCGAACCCCAACGGGCCGGGCCTGCAATACGCAGTCTATGGCTCTCACGTCTACAACAAGGTCGGCACGTTCACGACCGAGATCACCATCCAGGACGAGGACCCGAGCGGCAGCTCGATCTCGACCACGCCCGGCACGGTGACTGTCGCCGTCGCGGCAACCCCGCTGGTGGTGAGCCCCGCCCCGGTGACCGCGACCGAAGGCATCGCCCTGCCGAACGGTCAGTCGATCATCATCCAGAACGGCAGCACCCCGCCGACGATCGTCGCGACCTTCATCGACACGTCCGGGCCCGACCCGATCGGTGACTACTCCGTGCTGATCGACTGGGGTAACGGCTCGACAGCCGGTACCGATACGGTCACGACGGGTACGATCATCCAGAACGGCACGGGCTTCGAGATCCTCGCCCCGGTCACCACGCCAATCGTCTACGCGGACGAAGGCAACTACACGATCCGCATCGCGCTGACCGACTCGAACGGCGGCAGCACCGCGTATGCGATCGACCCGGTGACCGTGGCCGACGCGAAGCTCACCGCCGGCACGATCCCAACGGTCATCCCGACTCCGGTCCAGGGTCAGCCCCTGCCGCAGACTCCGGGGCTCGTCCCGCCGAGCACTGCGCTGGGCACGTTCACCGACGGCAACCCGCTGGCAACCCCATCGGACTACACCGTCACGATCGACTGGGGCGACGGCAGTCCGCAGTCGTCCGGCTACGTGACCCAGACGGGTCAGACCGGCACCGCGTCCGGCCTGTTCACCGTCTCGGGCAACCACACGTACGTCAACCCGAGCACGGGCGCGGGCTATCCGGTCACGATCTACATCAAGGACGACGGGGGCTCGACCCTCACCTTGACCAACTTCGTGCAGGTGTCCCCGTCGACGATCACCGTGACGCCGCAGACCTTCTTCGGCATCGAAGGCCAGCCGATCTTCAACGCCGTGGTGGCCTTCTTCAGCGACAGCGGCATCCCCGGCCCGCTCAGCAGCTACTCGGCCCAGATCAACTGGAACGACGCCTCACCGCCGACGATCACCCCGGGCCAGATCGTCCCGCTGGGCGGCGACCAGTTCGAGGTGATCGGCAACCTGCCCACCGGTTATTCCGAGGAGGGCACCTTCAACGTCTCCGTCACGATCAACCACAACGGCGTCGCCGTCCAGAACCCGGCTGGCGGCAGCACCTTCACCGCTACGGCGAAGATCGCCGACGCCGCGCTCACCAGCGGCGCGATCCCGATCGTCGCGACCGAAGGGGCTCCGTTCAGCGGCGCGGTCGCCCACTTCACCGACCTCGACCCGAACGGCACGGCGTCCGACTACACCGTGACGATCAACTGGGGTGACGGTACCACGTCGGGACCCGTCACCGGGGCCGGCATCACACAGACCGGCGGGCCGGGCTCTCCGTTCCTGGTCTCGGGCAACCACACGTACCACGAAGAGGGCACCTTCACCCTCACGGTCACGATCACGGATGCGGGCGGGGCGACGACCACCGCAGCGGAACAAGTCACCGTCGGCGACGCGGCCCTGGTCCCGGCCAACCCGCAGCCGACCGTCACCATCGGCGAGAACAACCTGTTCTCCGGACCGGTGGGGACGTTCCAGGACCTCAACCCGTTCAGCTCGTTGACCGACTTCACCGCCACGATCGACTGGGGCGACGGCAGCCCGAACTCGGTCGGCACGGTCCAGGCGACCTCGACCCCGAACGTGTACCAGGTGGTTGGCACTCACTTCTATGCGAATGTGGGTAACACCATCAACGGCAGTCCGGGTTCGTTCGCCATCACCACGACCGTGCGCGATGACGGCGGCAGCGTCGTCGTCCTGCCCAACACGGCGAACGTCACCGTGGTGCCGATCGTTGCGATGGGCCACCTCAACCCGAGCAGCGATACGGGCAAGTTCAACAACGACGGGATTACGAACGACAACCAGCCGGACTTCTTCGGCATGTCGGCGCCGTTCTCCCATGTTCGGGTTTACGCCAATGCGATCGGCGGCCCCGGCGGAGGTCCGATCCTCCTCGGCACAGTGCAGGCCGACAGCGATGGTTCGTGGAACATCCAGAGCAACGTGGCGCTGCCTGACGGCACGTACTTCATCACCTCGACGGCTCAGGATCAGGCCAACCTGCCGGTCAATCCGCAGGCGTCGGCGGTGATCGTTGCCACGAACGGTGGTCCGAACTTGCTCACGATCGACACGAAAGGTCCGCGGATCGTCAACACGATGTTCGACCGGGCCACCGGCACGATCGTGTTCACGTTCGACGACGCGGGCGGCTCGGGCGTTCTGCCGGAGACCATTGCGGACGCTGCGAACTACGCGTTCAACAACCAGCTTGCCCGGCCTCTGGGCAAGTACATCGTGGGCGCCATCAACGTTTCGCCGGGCCCGCAGCCCGGCGAGATGACGGCATTCCTGACGGTCGAGTCGACCTCGCTCGGCCGACCCTTGCCCAACCGCGTGCTCCGCGGGTTCTTCCAGATCACGGCCATCTCGGCCAGCGTGGTCGACCCGAGCGGCATCCAGGACCTCGCGGGCAACGCCCTCGACGGCGAATACTACGGGCCGTTCTCGGCCTCCGGCAACGGCATTCCGGGCGGCAACTTCGTCGCCAACTTCAACAATTTCCACAACATCATCAATCCGCCGGCCACCGTCGTCGGGTTCCCCCACCCGAACGACCCGCCCGCCGGCTTCACGACCAAGCCGACCAAGAACACGCACCACGCCAGCGTGGTGAAGCCCAGCGCGTCGGTCTTGACGGTCCACGACCACGCCCTCGCCAGCGTGACCGTGCCCAAGAAGAAGCATCATTGAGCCGGCAACCGAGTCCCCGGACCGTGAGCACCCCTCACGGCCCGGGGCTCCCTGAAACAACCTCCACCCACGGCCGAGGCCCGACATTTCGTCGGACCCCGGCCGTTGCTGTTTGAGCGGTTCACACCCGAATGGCGCACGACCGCTCGATATGGTGTGCTCATCCATACCTTCTCAGAGAAAGCACTATATAACTCCCCCCCTTGGGAAGGGGGGGGTAGGGGGCTTACGCGTTAACTTAACGCTACGCCCAATCTCTTACGTGAGGCAAACATATAACTCCCCCCCTTGGGAAGGGGGGGTAGGGGCAATACCGTTCAACTAACCCTAAGCCCAAGCAGACGAAGGATTTAACTCCCTCCCCCCTTGTGGGGGAGGGTTGGGGTGGGGGGTTCGAACGGCCATAGGTACTGCGACACCCCCCCACCCCGGCCCTCCCCCACAAGGGGGGAGGGAGTATTGATGTTCCTGTGTTCGCCAGGTTTACGGCTATTTGAACGGTATTGGGGGTAGGGGGGGTGGGCAGTGGCCGTCCGACGAGAGCCATTCCGCCACGAGCCGCATGCGGTTAATTTCGAAGAGGAACGGGGTTGACCTCCCCCACTGGCGCCTCGTTGCGCTCCCGACGCCGTTCTACTACCGGTAAAGATGAAGCCGCGCTTTACGGCGAAACGTCACGGCAGACAGGCATCATGACGGAAACCTTCGTCATCCTCGATTCGAGCATACGCGTGGGGCTACGTTATTCCCGGACAAAGGACGCGCTTGCGACGGCGATGCGAAGAACCGAGAGCGGAGGCCACTGCCCACCCCCCCTACCCCCCTTTCCCAAGGGGGGGAGTTATATGATTCGCCGTTGCGGCGGGGGTGCGCATTCCGTTAAGTTAACGCGTAAGGGGGTAGGGGGGGTGGGGAATCAGCGCCCGCAATCAGATGTTCTGGCTGCCCCTCAAACGTTGAGCAAGGGCGAGCGGTTCGCGGCTGAATTGTACTCATCGGACGGCCACCCCCCACCCCCCCCTTCCCAAGGGGGGGAGTTAATATGTTCCTTCCTCGCGAAGAGGAAGGGCACGCGCGTTGTGATAACGCGTATGCCCTCTCCCAAGAGTTCGAGTGACATGTTTCCCTCCCGAAATGCCGGTTGCGCGACGCGCTGAGCCACCGAGCGTCTCTCGATGCGAGGGCCTGTCCCAGAAGTGGAGCGGAGCCGAAAAAGGGGGACTGGCTCCGAGTCTTCGAGGTGCCTGTCCCCCTTTTTCGGCGGAGCGGGAGGCGTGGAAATGGGGACAGGCACCGTCCGAAGACGTCCGGAGCCAGTCCCCATTT
>DAIDJG010000560.1 GCA_027451445.1 Singulisphaera sp. | reverse complement strand
TTCGAGAGTTGAGAGATCACCGCGGCCTCGACCGATTTTCGAATCGCTCCGGCCGCCCCGAGTGCTCTTGCAGCACATCGGATCGGGCCTCATCATAACGGCCAACGTCCGCTGGTTGGAACCCTCTGCCGGAGCCCCGTCTGATGAGCGAACCCCTCCCCCCACCCCAGACCGACGCTCCTCACAACACCGCCCCAACGCTCGATGGAACGCTCCGCGATCACACGGATGGTCTGAAGAGCGACATCGGCGGCGAAGAGCAGATGGATCAGCGTCTCGCGACGATCGAAATGGAGGGCGAAGAGGTCGCCGCTGGCTGGAAACCCGCGCCCCACCAACCTCTCTCGCCGGAAGTGCGCTACCTGCATGTTTCTCGCACGATCCACCAGCTCATCACCGACCGCAACCGCTCGGTCGGTATCTTCCTCGCCGTCGCCTCGCTGCTCTTTGCCGCCTCGACGGCCCTCCTGAATGTGAAGGGCGACGTCGTCCCCATTATCCCCGTGGCCGCGCTTCAGTTCTGGTGCCTCCCCGTCACGTTCGGCACCCTCGCCGTTCTCGGCGTGTTTATCAGTCTGCTCCTGATCCGCGCCCGCATCGGCCTGATCTACGAAGTGACGAAGATGAACACCCTTCTCGGGCTACCCTCACGGCGGGTCGAACGTGTCAATCCGCTATCAATTTTCTATCTCATGCACCTGATGGTGGTTGTGCTGGGCGGTGCATCGGCCGGGTTCACGACGGGGATGCTACTTCACAACGCGGGCCATACGAACGCGGGCGCGATCACCGGCGGGGGCGTGGCCGCCGTGGTCTATATTTGCGTCTTCCAGTCGCTATACTATTTGACGGTGCTGCGCGGGACGACCGAGACGAAGTTGGAATCGGCACGCGCCTGAGCCGAACCGAGCCCTCCCCGGGCGACCTCGAGCCCATCCCTCCTGCTCGAAGTGCGAGCCCTCCGCGAGCTCCCGAACCGCTCCTCGAGGACATCGACGGCTCCCCCCAGGCCGCGTCTCTTGCCAAGGCGCAAGGGACGCTGGGCCATGGCTTTGAAAAAAACTGTAAGGGCGCTCGACGGCTCCCTAGAATAAAAGCGTAATACATCCGTCGTAACCTACTGGACCACTCTCTCCTACTGACGCGAGGTCGCTGGCATGCACCCACCGAAGTCCCAAATGCGATTCGTGATTGGCCTGTGTCTGGCCCTGGCGTGCGCCGGGGTGTGCGCGGGGTGGCTCTGGAACGGTGCCCGGGCTGGGGACGGCGGTGGATCCGGGGAGGGCCGGAGGACGATCGTGAAGACCGCGGCTCAGCGTCAACTCGATCGGCTCACGCTGGACGGCGGTGTCGCATGGATCAACACCGCACCGCTGAAGATGGAAGACCTGCGCGGCAAGATCGTGATCCTCGACTTCTGGACCTATTGTTGCATCAACTGCCACCACATCATCCCGGTCCTCGCGAAGCTCGAGGAGAAGTATCCGAACGACATCGTCGTGATCGGCGTGCATACCCCGAAGTTCTTCGCGGAGCGGGATACCGAGAACATTCGGCGCAAGGTGCGCGAGTACAAGCTCAAGCACCCGGTGATCAACGACGCGAACCAGACGCTCTGGGATCGCTTCGGCGTTCAGAGCTGGCCAACCATCGTCGTCCTCGGCCCCAACGGCGAGCCCCTGGCCAAGCAGGGAGGCGAGGTCCCGTTTGACATCCTTGACAAGTACATCGGAAGGGAAATCCAGAAGTTCAAGGCCAAAGGGGCGATGAAGGAGACGCCGGTCCAGTTCTTCCCCGAGATCGAGAAGCCGGACAACACGCCGTTGCTCTTCCCGGGCAAAATCCTGGCCGACGGGCCTGGCAAGCGGCTGTTCATCTCGGACACGGGGCACAGCCGGATTGTCATCACGAGCCTTGACGGCAAGGTGCAGCAGGTTTTCGGGAACGGCGTTGAAGGCCTGAACGATGGGCCGGCGGACAAGGCCCAGTTCAACCGTCAGCAGGGAATGTGCCTCGTCGAGAATACGCTGTATGTCGCCGACACCGAGAACCACGCACTCCGGGCGATCGATCTGAAGGCGAAGACGGTGAAGACCGTCGCAGGCACCGGTCAGCAGACGTACAAGATTGATGCTCATGGGCCAGGGCTGAAGACGCCCCTGACCAGTCCCTGGGACGTGATCCAGGTCCCCGGGACAAAGACCCTGTTGATCGCCATGGCCGGTCATCACCAAATCTGGCGCTTCGAGATGGAAAGCGAGATGGTAGGAGTTTGGGCCGGTTCCGGTCAGGAAAACATCATCGATGGCCCTCCCGGAGAGGCTGCGTTCGCGCAGCCGAGCGGACTGGCGACCGACGGGAAATTCCTCTACGTCGCCGATTCCGAAGTCTCCGGCATCCGAGCTGTCTCCCTCGAGAAAAACAAGCATCTGGTCCAGACCGTCGTCGGCGTCGGCCTCTTCGGTTTCGGCGACATCGACGGCGTCGGGGACGAGGTTCGCCTCCAGCACTGCCTTGGCGTCGCGTACGACGACGACAAGCTCTACATTGCTGATACGTACAACAATAAGATCAAGGTCTGCTATCCGAGCAAGCGCGAGGTGAAGACGATCCTCGGCAACAAGACACCGGGCGATAGCGATGATCCCCCTCGCTTCTATCAGCCGGGTGGCCTGAGTGTCGCGAACATGATTCTCTACGTCGCCGACACGAATAACCACGCCATCCGTGCGGTCGACCTGAAGTCGGGCACCGTGAAGACGCTCGATCTCAGTGGCCTTAAACCGCCCACGAGACCCCGACCGAAGTTCAACAACGCTTTGCTCACGGAGGCGAGTAAGGCGAAAGTGTCTCCGACGGACACGGTCACCCTCAACGTGACCCTGCCACTGGCTGAGAAACAAAAGGTGAACGCCGAGCCCGACTCGATAACCTACGTGATCGAGACGGTCGACAAAGACGGGCTCGTCAAGAAGGGTGTCGCCGAGGAGACCAAGCACGTCAGCAAACCCGAGGATAAGTTTTCCGTAGAGATTCCGCTGACCAAGGTGCCTGCGTCCGGTCAATCTCTCGAGGTGAAACTTTCGGTGTCGGCCTTCGTGTGTGACGCGGACACGAATCTCTGCCAGGTCAAGAACTACATCTGGACGGTGCCGATCGCCTTCGCCGACAGGGGGGCGGATAGCGTCAGTCTCAAGGCGCAGACGAAGTAAGCGGCGGATTCTGCTGCGTGAACGTTGATTCCTACCAGCGTAGGGGCAGGAATCGGCGACTTTCGCTCCGCGAAAGAGAATTCTTTCGCGGAGCGAAAGTCGACTCTTGAATCGCGCACAGGCAGACGATTCTCGCGTCCCTCTACTCCTGAGTTTTTAGCCTCAGACCCACCGGCAGCGAGTCGCCGAGCGCCAGATTCTGTTGCGCCGATTCGATCTCATGATACTCGCGAACCGGAGTAAGCACTGCCTCGTCGGCGCCGAGGGCTTTAAGTCGATCAAGAACGCGCTTACGCACGGGTTCGCCGATATCCCGAGTGCGATCGCCAGAGACGCGCGCGAGTTGTGCCAGAGCGAAGATGCCATCGGTTGTCTCGCGACCATCGGCGAACGGGCGATCCACCAACGCAAGCAGCCAGCGCTCGGCCATTTCTCCGGCGACAACAGTGTTCGCCGGTCCGTAGAGCGGCACGCGCGCACCCAGCCGGCCCAGGCACCAGAGCGCATGGCCTGGAGAGTTCGGCCTCGAGAGCTCCTTGATGAGCGAGTCGCCCAGCGCCCCCTTGACGTCGAGCCCAAGCCGCTCCAGGCTCGCGGCGCAGCGCCACATCTCGGCCAGCTCATGAGCCTCAGGCTTGGGGCGGCCTTGCTTTTTGGCGGCGCCGCCCCCTTTCGGCGGGAGCAGGAAGGGCGCGAGGCGTCGATAGATCTCCTCGTGGTGGGCTCGATTCAAGCCCGCGGAGACCCGCCGCCAGAGCACCCACCACTCGGCCCAGCATTGCAGGTCCTTGGTGAAGCGAACTCCCTGGTGAAACACGGGCCAGAGGGACTTGATCCGTGTCTCATCGAGCGGAAAGCCGATACCCGGCCGCAGGCAGAAGCCGGCGAGGTTGAACCAGCGCGACTCGTGGCGAGCGTTCTTGTTCCGCTGGTCGGCCAGCTCGTGCAAGGGTTCCCAGAGCGCCCGCAAGGCCGACGGCGGCCACTGGTCGCGAGGGGCGTCGAGCATCTCTTCCAGACGCTTGATCAACCGCGCCGGCCCAAGTTCCTCCGCGGGAGCGACGGGCCCGAAGGCAACGCGAATCGCTGCGATTGCGGCGTCGAGCTCCGATTGCTCGATCACGACGAATTCGCGATCGCCGTCGGCGGTGCCTAGCGGAAGGCGTGGGGGTGTGCTGCCACTCGTGCCGCGGAGCTGGATTTGCAAACGCCAGCGCCGGTCGTCGGTGCGCGACTGGCACCAAAGCTCGATCGTCCCCACTTCGGTGACGCTCGCCGCGAGGCGGACCGGTACGCGCTCGGCCTTGGCCTTTCGCCCCACGCGCATAAGCGTTTGCAAAGGGGGGAGCTCCAGAATCGAGTCGGGGTTCGACGGCACGAGGTCGCCCGGCTTATCGTCGGGGCGGACCGAGCTGCTCGCCAGCGGGAATGATACGGCTTGCCCCATCAGGAGGTCGAAGTCGTGTTTCTCGATGGCGATTTCATCCCCTTCCTGGGCGTCGCGAGGGACGACGCAGAGCCAGGGCTTATCGGTGACCTCAGCCTGGAAGCCGACGTAGAATGAGCGTGCGGTTCCCCCGCCGATCCGGATGCCGCCGCCGCGGCGGACGACCCCGTAATAGGCTGCGCCGTATGCCACGGCGAGGTCCAGCGAGGGATTCGTCAGAACGCGAGGCGCGTAAGGCGGGCCGGGATCGTCGGGGAACCAGGACGCGACCACGTCCACCAACCGGTCGCGCACGATGGCCGGCGTCATCGCGCCGCCGTTGAAGAGGATCGCGTCGGGCCGGGCAGGGCGGTCGTCGGAGGTGAACCCGGCGGGTTCGACGGCTTCGGCTTTGTGCCGGCGCAAGAAGCCGGCGAGGTGGCGTGGAATGGCCGGGTCAGCGACGAAAGGCAGCCCGAACTCCTGGAGGCCGAGCTTCGCTCCCTTGCCCGGCGACTCGGACCGCCCGACGCGCGGGAAGAAGCCGTCGATCACAATCTGACGCACCTCGTCGCGCGTGAGCTCCGACTGGATGCTCCCGCCAATGATCCGCGAGCCACGCCCGGCGATCGTCACTGGCCAGCGCTCGGCAGGCGCGTCACCGAGGAGTTTCTCCTTGGCCGTGCGGCAGGCGAACCGCAGGGCGCTCCACTGCTCGGTATCGAGCCGGGCACCGCCGAGTTTTTGCTCCACGTGGTGCGCTAGGGCCAGGTCGATGTTATCACCCCCGAGCATCAAATGGTCGCCCACGGCCACACGCCGGAAGCCCGGTCCGGTGGGGGTCTCAACCACGGTGATGAGGCTGAAGTCGGTCGTGCCGCCGCCGATGTCGCAGACAAGGATCAGCTCGCCGGCGCGCACCTCGCGCTGCCAGCCGTCCTGGTGCGAGACAATCCAGCAGTAGAACGCCGCCTGGGGCTCTTCCAGCAGCGTGATCGACTCCAGACCGGCGCGCTTCGCCGCCAGAATCGTCAGTTCGCGAGCGGCCTCGTCGAACGAGGCGGGGACCGTCAGAACGACTTCCTGCGTCTCGAGCCGGAACTCGGGTTTGTCCTGGGCGAACTTGAAATTCCAGGCGTCGCGCATGTGCCGCATGTAGTCGGCCGATGCCTCGACCGGCGACACCCGGCGCGCCTCGGGCGGCGCTCCCCAGGGGAGGATATCGGCCTCACGGTCCACCCCGCCGTGGCAGAGCCAGCTCTTGGCGCTCGACACGAGATGTGCGGGGACCTTCGCACCCTGGATCCGCGCGAACTCGCCGACGATCCGGTCGGCGTCCGCCCGCCACGGGAGCTGTGCGGCCCCAGGCGGGAGGTCGTGCGTGCCGGGCAGGTAGAGGAACGAAGGGAGCATCGACCGCGGCGCTGTCTCCGCGGGCGCCACAAGCTGGGGCACCTCGAACAGCCGGATATCCGCCGCCGGCCGCTCGCGCCCTTTCGTGTCGACGTACGCGACAGCGCAATTCGTTGTGCCCAGGTCAATGCCGACGATGTAACGGGAACGTGCCATGCCCGGAATACCTTCCGTACCGCCTTGTCTCTCACTCCTCTCATCTTAGTTCGGGTTTCGCAGATTTGGCGGCAATGAGATTCAAAGATGATTATGTAATATTTCTGAGATTTTTTGACCGTTTTGGGGCTCGGTTCTGAATTGATGTCGGCTTTCGCGCCTGAATTCGGCAAACTGTCCGGTA
>DAIDJG010000559.1 GCA_027451445.1 Singulisphaera sp. | reverse complement strand
AGCCGAAAAAGGGGGACTGGCTCCGAGTCTTCGAGGTGCCTGTCCCCCTTTTTCGGCGGAGCGGGAGGCGTGGAAATGGGGACAGGCACCGTCCGAAGACGTCCGGAGCCAGTCCCCATTTCCACGCCTCCCGCACTATTGAGACAGACTCTGAGTGCTCTCGGCCGGTATAGTGAAGATCGCGCTGCGACACCACGACCCTGGATGGAGCCCATGAAGACCGGACGCAACGATCCCTGTCCGTGCGGCAGCGGCAAGAAGTACAAGAAGTGTTGCCTGGCCAAGGACCAGGAGGCCGCTGCCAGAAAACCGGCGGTACCCGCGCCCCCAGCGCGGACCGAGGCAGCTACACAGCGAGAACCCGCACCCCAGCGCATTCAGGCCGCTCCGCCCGCTCCCAGACCCCGTAGCCCGGCCGCCGAGCGCGCGGACGTCGTCTGGGAGACGTTTGAGGAGGCACACGGCGAACGTCGGGCCGAGGTGTTTCTGAAAGCCCTCGGCGACGCCGAGGTCATGACCCCCGACATGGCCTTCGAGATGCTCGATCTGCTGCATCGCGACGCCGTCGCGAACGGAACCCGCGCGCTCTTTGCGACGTGCGTCAACGCGCTCCGCGAGCGCCAGCCCGAGACTTTCGACCACGAAGCGCACTTCCTTCTCTCCTGGCTCCTGGAAGACTCGCTGGCAGAAGGCATGACCGACCGTGTCGCGCCGCTGGCGCGTGAACTCGCCGCCACCGCGGGGAACGATCTCGAGATTTTCACTCGCACAATGGATGCCTTGGCGTTTCACGGTCAGTTAGACGCGATCGTTCCGGCTTTACGCATCGCCTGGCCCCTCGTGAAGGCGTCCAAGGACGTCATGGCCTGGGCCGTCACCGCGTTCGCCGAGAGGGGAACCTCGTACGAGATCTATGCCTATATCGAGCACAACCCCGCACCCGATCCGGCCGATCCCAGCCTTCTGGACCGCGTCCGTTTCTTCATCGCCGAGCCCCGTGAGAACGCTGTAAGCGAGATGATCGGCAACCTCACGGGGACGTCCGTTCGGGAGTGGAAGGCCGACGACTTCGTGCTCCAGCCGACTCGGCAAAGCGACGATTCGGACGACGAAGACAACGACAAGCCACCGGCGCGCGACCCGGCCATCGACAACCTCGCCCGGCTCATCCGCGAATTTGTCGGCTACCTCCGGCGCGAGGAAGGTGTCCCCTACCCGCGCGCTCAGCTCGCCCGCGAGGAGCTGCCCCGTTATTTCTTGCGGCGGCACTCCGGCGATCTCGACCCGCGTCCGAGCATGCTCGAGGCGGCAAAACATCCCGGTCGGCAACTGCCGAAGCCGCCGCCCCCCGCCCATCCCCTCTGTCCCGAGCGTGTTACGCTCGAGTCCCACCTCGCCGGATTGATGGACTTGATGAGCGGACGCTACCACCGCGCCGCGGCCCTGTTCCTGGCGATGCCCGCCTGGCTCCGCTTCCTGAAGTCGCGCGGGCTGATCGACGACGCCATCAGCAAACGCGTGGTTGCGGATTTGATCCCCTTGCACAAGCAACTTCTCGAGTTCTGGAAGCGGAACCCCGAGGATCCGTTGATGTATCGACAAGGGCAAACGTGGTTGGAGTCCTCCTGAATGGTCGTGCTGGATTCCCGGGGTATGGCTCCGTCCGATCCAGCCGTGATCCTACGCCGAATCCTCGCCCTGGATCATCGTGTGAAGGCACGACTCCCCGCCAGGGACCACCGCGCGAATGACGCGATTCCGATTCCGTGAGTAGCTATGTACGAACCAGACGATCGTCTCGTGGGTGATCCGGTTTGGGAGCTCTTCCCGGTTCCCGCGCCCCAGGCGTCGCGAGGAACCATCCTCAAGCGTCGCTGGGGGCGATGGCTGGCGGCGACTGGCTTGATCGCCGCCACCTGGTTTCTGGCCCCGCCGTTGTCTGTCGTCCTGGCCTGTTTGTCCTTCTCGTACCGCGATCTCGCCAACGGCCGGCAGCTCGCCCGAGCGATCCCCGACAAGGCAGGGGGCCGGATTTGTGCGCTTTTCGCCTCTGCGTGGGGCCTCTGGAAACTCGGTTCGGTCGCGTTTGTCTCACTGTTTCCGATCACTTCTGTCAACAGCCCCGGCGACCCCAGGCCCGACATGCCGCTGTCGTTCGCTGTGGCGATGCTGCTCTGGCTGGGCGGTTGCACGATATCGGCGGTATTCGCGGTCGCCGGGTTAGCGAAGGCCTACCGCTCCGGGATGCGCATCTGGATCGGCGAGGGAATCAACCAGGCCAGAATGCTCTTGATGGGAACGCTCGTCGTTGTGTTTGCCTACTTCGTGCTCGTCCCCCTCATCCTGTGGCTTGCCACGCTGTTTCCTCAACGAGGCCAGGTCCACACTGGCTCTCCTTGGGTACTGATGTGTTTCTTCGGCTGTCTGTTCGGAATCCCCCTCCTGATCGTCCTGACCCTCGACGGGATCTGCCGCCACGTCGTCGCCGACCGCCCGGGCAAGTTCGGGCCGAAAGTGCCGACGGTCGGAAAATGGAACTCCGCGAGTGGTTGGAAAGACGCCGGAACTCCGGACTGATCCCTGGCCAGGCGCTGCTCTTGACCCGTCTCGCCGGCCGGAGCGCCGGCTCGTTCCGTCGCCAACGGTACGAACCACGCGGACGAACCGCTTCAGAACGATCGAGACTGATCATGAAACTCCCTCAATTCCGGCTCCGCTCGCTGCTTCTTCTGATCGCCGTGTCGGCCGTGCTTCTGACTGTGGCGGTCTGGTGGCTGAGGCCCTCGCACCGTCCCTATTCCACGGTCCTGGATAAGTTCGACCCCAAGAGCGTGCTCCAGGCGCCCGGTTGGACCGTCCAGGGCATCGAGCGAGGCGCGACGTTCAACATCCCCGGCGGATACGCGTCCAAGTCGTGGCGAGGCGTGATTACCGTCCCCAACGACCCTACCGTGCGCGCCGCCGTTCAGAGCGCCGTCGAGAAATACGTGGCCAAGCTCACCGAGGGTCGCTACCACAGCGAGGGAACGCTCACGGATGGGCCACCGCAGGTCCCGAAATACGCCGGGCTCCCGGCACAGACGCTGCTGATGTACAACGAGCAGGAGTGGCACGGCGAAATGCACATCTGGCTATTCCCGGACTCGTCGGCGACACGTTTCGGGTACGCGATCTTGCTGCGGGAGGAACTTCTCAAGTAGGCGGAGGAGAATTGGTGCCACTAGGTCATATCTAATGTTTTTGGGAAGGACGAGAGGATCGGCCTCTCGTGCGAGACGGTGATCGCCCGGGTTGCCAGCAATCGAGAACGCCCGCCAAGGTGCATGTCCGCTTCTCCATGCTTCGGCATCGCTCTGTGGTTGTGTCTCCCCCTAAACCCAATACCGTTCAAATAGTCGTAACGCTTACGAACACAGGAACATCAATACTCCCTCCCCCCTTGTGGGGGGGGCCGGGGTGGGGGGTATCGCATTACCTGTGGCCGTTCGAACCCCCCACCCCAACCCTCCCCCACAAGGAGGGAGGGAGCTAAATCCTTCGTGTGCTTTGGTTTACGGTTAGCTGAACGGTATTGCCCCTAAACCAGTAACGCTCGCTCGCGAGACATCGCCTTTGGGCTCGAATCGTCACGTTAGCCTTTCATGTAAGCCGAGGAAACGCGGCGCGGTGCAATGTTTAGCCAAAGCCAAACAGGATCACCGTCCTTGACTCGCCGCCTCGGTCACGCCTTGACCGGCGGTCGATTTGGGCAAAAATACTCCCGATATTTACGATAAATACGATAAATGCTCTCCTTGGCAGAGCAAAGTGGCTTATTTTCTTTGTGAAAGAGGACGATAAATACGTTTAAGTTAACGTTCCCGTATTGCGAGGGAGCCACCGTTTCGTCCTAATCCCTTGTCTCCCTGGACGCTCCGAGTGGCGACGCCAATTCCCTAACTCGGAATCGCAACCCCTTGCCAGCCTTGGGGCTCCGAGTCGCCGAGTAACGCACTGCGCCGGCGCGGTCGTTCCGGTTCGTCGCCAGGGGGGTCAGTTTTACTGTCTCCTACTCCCCATTCCTCAACTCAGCCCCGTGACCCTCTGTGTCCGGGCGAGACTTCTCTTCATCACTCATCCCTTCCGAGGGCGCAGTCCCCCTACTATTATGCTCCTGGTAACTCGATAGTTCTTCGCCATCTCTCGGGGTATAAATGCCGAATCGCGCTTGAGTTACAACCATTTTTGATGACAAGGATTTCGTCGTTTTCGTCGGGCCGACGGCGCGGCGATTCTTTGCCTTTGAAGCCGTGACAGGGCATGTCGTTTGGTTTTCCCTTTCGTTTTCCCGTGTTCGGTCAATTCGATCCGAGCTCGGAGCCGACAACGAGTGATTGATTCGCGATCGCGCTCAACGCTTTCCGCTTTCCGACCCGCTACGGACCCCGTACATTAGTGCCTGGCCAGTTTCTCCCTGCGGAGAACGGGAGTCGAGAATCCAGTGAAAACGGTCCCGCCACGCACGAAGAAGCCGCAACTTTCATTTGGGGAGATTAGCGGGCCACACCCGGTCCGTGATATCGACGTGCGAGACACAGGGCCCTATAGCGCACGTAACAGCTCCAAGGGCGCCCTCATCGACGAAGCGGGCCGTATCTTGAGTGCCCTGGCGAGTGGATCGTCGCTGGAAAAGGTACGCGATCACGTTTTGCAGGGTACCTTGCTCACTCAACGATCGCGTGAGAATCGCGAACGTATCTGGACGTCGATCCAACAGCGTTACTTGATTCCTGGCATGCCATGGCTTACATCGCTGTTGATGGATACGTGTCGCCTGGGTTCGCATGGCCGTGAGTTTGTTTCACTGCTCTACCTCCTTTACGCGCTCCGAGATCGACTGACGTTCGATTTCGTAACCCTTGTCCTGATGGACTCAGCGCACTCACCGCGTCGTGTCGTCTCTCGAAACGAGGTTCTCGATCTGCTGCAAGACGCCGCCGGTAAAGAGCCTCAAATCAAGCGATGGTCCGAGAGCACTCGCGTCAAGCTTGCAGGCAGTATCCTCACGGCCCTCCGCGATTTTGGCGTGCTGGAGGGCCAACAAAAAAAGGTCCTGGTTCGGCCAATCCTACCGCTTTCGACCGCGGAAGCCCTGCTGCGAGTGCTCGTTGCCGAAGGGTCTCGCGGACGTCAGGTCCTGCAGGACCCGACATGGCGGTTATTCCTGCTCTCGGAATCGGACGTTGCAGCAACGCTCGCCAAGTTGGCGCAGCAGGGCACCATCCGTTATGAGAAAGCCGGCTCGACGGTCGTCCTCGAAACTCCCAGATCCTGGGAGGTGCCCTCGTGAGCATCGTCGACTGGCGTTGGAAAATCAGCGAAGCCCTCGAACGGCTGCGCACGCGTTACGAGTTCATCGGCCGGAAGACGGGAGCACCTTTCCTTGCGGTCGTCTACCCCTCGGAAGTCGAGTCGGCCTTTCTCAAGGAGTGGCGAACCCAGTGCGCGACGTTACATCCCGACATCGATGTTCGCCCTGTGAACGTGTTAGAAATCACACAGCGCATCGTCACGGAGCTCGGAGCCGACAATATCGTCGGCTCGATGGATGATCCGATGCCCGGCTCGGATCCACAGGCCGAACTCGGCGAATTATGGGTGTCCGCGATTGCGGAGAGCGTCACCAACCGGCTATCCCACGCGGACGGTGGAAAGCCGGTCGTGAGCCTGGAGCGGCTGGCCGCCCTCTATCCGGCGGCTGGCCCTCGCGACGTCATGCAACGGTTGTGGGACAGCTCCCAATCGGTCCTGAACGGTCCGGTCGTCGCACTGATTCCCGGGCATGTCGTCGCTTCGCGGACCTATTCGTTCGTCGGCAAGCGAGATGAGTTTATGTATCGCGGTGACCTGCTCTGAACGATAAGACTGGACGTGAATCGATGAAGATAGCCGACCTCTTTGACACACGCGTTGAAGAAAGAATCGAGCCCGTCATCAAAGTCGGCGAACGGGGCGATGCACACAAGCTGGCCGGCGAGATCGGCAGCTACGTCGTCACGCCGATGATCGAGGGGTTCCTCGATGATATGCTCGAACACTATACCGATACGCTTCTGAACAAGATGACGGAAATCGGGATCTGGATTTCCGGTTATTTCGGCTCGGGTAAGTCGCATTTCGCGAAGATTTTCTCGCTCCTCGCCAGCAATCCCATCCTGGAAAACGTGCCGGCCGGCAAACGGTTCGAGGCCCGCGTTCCGCACGATGCGCCCCGCCGCGCGTCCATTCTGCGCAGCCTTTCGCGTGTCGGCGGTTGCGAGACCAATGTGCTCGCCTTCAACCTCAACACGCTCGCCGATAGCCGCAGCCGGCCGTTGCCGGCGTTGCTGCTTTCGCAGTATTACCTGTCGCGCGGCTACACCGGCAACTTGATCTACGCGCGCGTGATTGAAGCCGAACTGGACAAGCAGGGCAAGCTCGAAGCTTTGCACGCGTCGGTCGAGCGGCGGACGAACAAGCCCTGGGCCGACATTCAAAAGAATCCCTCGTTCTACCGGTCGCATCTCTATAACGCCGCCTGTGAGGTCGCCCAGGGAGGGAACTTCGAGACTCCCCAGGATGTCGATCGATCGCTCAAGGAAGCCGAACGCGGTGAGCTCTATAACGTCGCTTTTCTCGTCGACACGATCCTTGCCGACCTCAGGGAGCGAGAAGCCACGGCAAAAAAGCCGCAACGGCTCCTGTTCGTGCTGGACGAATCCGGCCAGTGGATCGAAGACGACCAGGGCCGGCTCTCTCAGCTTCAGGCACTGGTCGAGGAGGCCGCCCTCAAGGGCCAGGGCAAAATCTGGATCATCGTCACGACGCACGGCGACATGGGCTCGATCTACAAGGAAGCCCGCGCGCTTGACGGCGATATGAAGAAGATCGAAGGGCGCTTCCGGTTCAAGCCGGCGCTGACGACCGAAAATATCGAGCTCGTTCTGGAAGACCGCTTGTTCAAGAAGACCGTTGCCGGCCGCACTCAGATCGAAAACCTGTACGAGTCCCGTGGCAGCGGCCTCCTGCGCGGGCTTGGCGAGCTGGCGAACGTCACGAGCCGCACATTGCCCGAGTGCACCAGGGAGCGGTTCGCGACCTACTACCCCTTCTTCCCCTATCAGGTGCATCTCATTCCCGAGATCGTCAAGTCGCTCCGCTCCAAAGGGGGGCGCGGCGAACAGATGTCGGGCTCCACGCGCACCTTGCTCGCCATCACGCAGGACATCCTCCGCGCCGGCCGTCGCAAGTACCTCGACGAGGGCCTCGGCGCACTCGTTTCCTTCGACGAGCTCTACCACAACCTCGCCGGCGAAGGTGAGATCAGCCCCGACGTCCGGACGGAGCTCTCCCGCGTCAAGGACACCGTGCCCGGCGCCTCGGCACTCACTCCTCGGGTCGCGGAGGTGCTCTACCTCATCCGCGAAATTCCCTTCATCCCCCGCACCAGGGACAACGTCGCCCGGCTGCTCGTCGAGTCGGTCGACGACGACCTGACCACTGTTCTGGCCCGCATCGAGCCGGAGCTGACGCGCTTGATGGCGGCCGGGCTCGTGGCCCGGATCGGCGAGGAGTATGAGTTTCTCACCGGCGAGCGGCGGACCTTCGAGGAAGAAGTCACCACCGTCGAACACCAGCACCTTCAGCAGGACCGCGAACGCGGCTTGAAAGACAACTTCGTCCAGCAAGCCGGCAAGAACCCCTGGCGCCACTGGCTCGACGGGGACGTTGTCACGTATCGCGACCACGAGTTCTTCTTCAAACCCGTGATCGACGGGTACGCGCTCTCCGGCGCCAAGGGAGACGTCACGCTC
The DNA here is from genome assembly GCA_027451445.1 of Singulisphaera sp. Classification (GTDB taxonomy): domain Bacteria; phylum Planctomycetota; class Planctomycetia; order Isosphaerales; family Isosphaeraceae; genus DAIDJG01. The sequence continues at coordinate 2,937 of DAIDJG010000559.1, read as the reverse complement.
AAGCTCTTCACGCCGCTCTGCCTCGGCCGCGTCACGCTCGTCGACCTGGAAAACCAGAGCCTCCGTGCCGACGAGCAGAACACCCTGTTCTTCCTCTGCGGCCGGGTGAACGCCTTCGACCAGGACCTCACCCGCTACCTGGCGATGAAGGAAATCATCGGCAACTGGAAGGGCGACCCACACAAGTCGGAGGACGCGCGCAAGCTGGCCCAGGATCGCGAGAACGACGACCTGCCGAAGCTCGAACGCAAGGTCCTCGAAGGCCTCAAGGATGGCGTCCGCACCGGACATCTCATCTTCCGAGGCTCCAGCCGCCAGGTCGGCCTCAAACCCGGCCAGACGTCGGGGATCGCCCTGCGCTCGGAGATGGCCGCCTACTGGCCCACGCTCTATCCCAAGTTCGAGAAGGTCCCCGTCCGCATCACCAACGAGCAGAAAGCCATCCAGGATGTGCTCGCCGGCGAGACCAGCACGACCGCCGACGTGGCCGCGCTGCGGCTCTTCGACAAGACGGGCAAGATCGACCTGCACTGCCCGCTGGTCGATTCCATCCGCATCTACCTGGCCACCGAGCAAACCCGGCGCCAGAAAAAGGTTCGCGGCGAGGACCTCCTCGACGCGCTCTGCGGGATCGGCTACGGCTGGGACCCGAACGCAGTCCGCGTCGGCGTTGCCGCCCTGGTGCGCGCGGGGGCGGTGAAGATCGTCGTGGGGCAGAAGGAATACACCAACCCCTCCGACCGCGACCTCGTCGACGCCCTGCGCGTCGCGCGCAGGTTCAACGGCGCCGAGTTGATCCTGGAAGAGACCGAGGTCGATCCCCAGGTCCTCACCGAGACCCGCAAGTTCGTCATGAAGCTCGCGAAGAAACGGAATATCGACGAAACACCCGCCGCCATCAGCGAGGCCGCCGAGGCCCTCGCCTCGGCGATCCTGGCGCAAGCGGACGCCGTGACCCTCTGGGCCAGTGGGTCCGACATGCCGTTGCCCGCTCGCTTCACCGAAGGTGCCGACGCGTGGCGGGGCGTCCGGGACCTGACCAACCCCGTGCACCGGGTCAATGAGCTCCACGCTTCCGGGAGCGCCTTGCAGAACGGCTTCGAGGCCATCGAGCAGCATGCCGCCTTCCAGAAGCAGAGCGCTCCCTTGTTCAAGGACCTCGCCGACCTCGTGAAACGGCTGGAAGCCGTCGAGCACCTCGTGACCGCGCCCTGCGCGATCGCCTCGATCCTGGCCGACTACCGGGCCGCCACGGCATCGGCCTCGTTCGCCGACAGGACCGTGTGGAACACGCTCCAGAGCCACAAGGAACAGGCCCTGCTGGAGCTGACGCCCCTCCTGGACGCCTGGCGCGAGGAGGCCCGCGCGACCCTCAACCAGGCGCTCGACCGGCTCTCCGGCGACCTGTCGGAGCGGGGCCTCGATGGAACGTTGGCATCAACGCTCGCTGCGCCGCTCGTCCAGATGGGCGAGAGCCTCGACGCCACCAACGTCCCGGCCCAGGTCGCCGCGTTCCCCGACCGCGCCCGCCAGCTCGTCCGCAACCTCGGCCAGCGTATCGCCGACGAAGCCGCGAAGAAGCAGCGCCTGGAGCCAAGGCCCGACGGCAAGAGCGACGGTAAAACCGCACCCCCACCCGCCTCTCGGCCCGTTCACGTCGTGCGCGCGACCGAAGTCGCGAGTGTGACGCGTGTCTCCACGCCAAAGGAGTGGGAACAACTGAACGAAAAACTCGACCGGCACGTGCGACAGCTCCTCGCCGAAGGTTATGATGTGGAAATCGGCTAGAGAGCTCTGCAAAATCCTGGGAGGGAAATACCGTTCAATTGGTCGTACTCCACGGGAACGCAAGAACATAATTACTCCCTCCCCCCTTGTGGGGGAGGGGTGGGGTGGGGGGTTCCGGACAGCCAGTAGCCGTGCGACCGCCCCCCCACCCCAGCCCTCCCCCACGATGGGGGGAGGGAGTAAGCTTTCCCAGCGCCCGTAACGTTGAGGCGAGTTCGAAAGTTTGGGGTGGTGCAGAGCGCGGAGCGTCGTTGACTCATCGTGTGCAACCCAACCGTTAGGCGCTCTAATGGACGCAGAACTCAAGAAAACCTTGAAATCCGTCACCCTCGAGCTGCGCCACCTGCTCGAAGGCCGGTACAACGGCGACGGCCAATGGAAGCCGGGCGACCTGGAGCAGCGGCTGGCCGCGATCGGCGTGCGCCGGGACCGCGCGTCGGTGCCGGTCGTTGAGCTGCCCCACCTCGTCGAGGAAGACCGACAAGCCCGCAAGGTCGTCGACGCTTACTTGAAGCTGCGCGAGGAGGCCGGCATCGCGCGGGACGAAGCGGTCGCCGACTTCGTGCGCGAGACCGCATACACCTGGGCCAACCGTCTCCTGGCACTGCGGTGCATGGAAGCACGCGACTTGATCGACTCGGTCATCTTGCAGCAGAGCGCCTATGGCGGACGCTCGCTGGAGCACCACCGGCTCGCGCAGCGACACCCGGAGCTCTGCACCGGCGACGACGACGGGTTGTTCGCCGTGCTCGACAAGGTCTTCCGCGAGCAGGCCAGGCGGCTGCCGATGGTGTTCGACCCACAGGCCCCGGGCATCGTGCTGCGCCCCTCGCCGTCCGCCCTCAAGGATAGCTTCGGCCTCCTGAGCCTCAATCCCGACACCCTGCGCAAGTACCGTATCCGCCTCAAGGACGACGAGTCGTCCGCTACGGGAAGTGAGCCGCCGAATCCGTTCGTCGCTCCTGATGCGCTGGGCTGGGCGTACCAGTACTGGAACACCGAAGAGAAGGACCGTGTCTTCGAAAAGGTCCGCACAGTAAAGGGGGCGAAGATCGCGGGCGCCGACATCATCCCGGCCACCCAGCTCTACACCGAGGACTACATGGTCAAGTTCCTCGTGCAGAACTCGCTGGGCGCGACCTGGATGGG
>DAIDJG010000558.1 GCA_027451445.1 Singulisphaera sp. | reverse complement strand
TGGACGGAGAACGCAGCCCCACCACGGGGCCTCGATCCGCACGGAAACCATGGCAACCGAGGAGCTCGCCCCCCTCGTGGCGTATGTGACTTCGTGAGGTCGCGCGATCAACCCGACAGCTTGGTGATCAGCGTGATCAACGGCAAGAACAAGGCAATAACAATGAACCCGATGATGCCACCCAGCACGACGATCATGATCGGCTCGAGCAGGCTGACGAGGCTTTCCACCAGGGCCTCGACCTCTTCATCGTAGTTGTCCGCAATCTTGTTGAGCATCGTGTCCAGGTCGCCCGTCTCCTCGCCGACGTCGATCATGTTCACCACGATGTCGTCGACGATCCGTGCCTCGCGCAGAGGCTGGGCGATGGTTTCGCCTTCGCGAATGCTCTCGTAAATACGCGTGAACGCACGCTCGAACACGGCGTTGCCCGCGGTGTCGCGGACGATGTTCAGCGACTCCAGGATCGGCACGCCCGACTGCACCAGGGTGCCCAGGGTCCGCGTCGTACGCGCGACGGTCGACTTCTCGACGATCGCACCCATGACCGGGATCATCAGCAAGATGCGGTCGCACACGTAGGCGCCCGTCTTGTTGCGGTAGAGCAGCTTGAGGAAGATCCAGAAAAACAAGGGCGCCAGGAACACGAGGTAGAAATACTTGATCACGAAGTGGCTGGCGCCGATCAGGAACTTCGTCATCGCCGGAAGGGGCACGCCGAAGTCTTTGAAGATCGCCTCGAACTTCGGGATAATGAAGTAGAGGATGAAGCCGACGATCACGCACGCCACGAAGATGACCACGATCGGGTAGACCATGGCCGACTTGATCCGCCGTTTCAGCGACTGAGACTTCTCCTTGAAGTCCGCCAGGCGCTGAAGGATCGCTTCGAGGGCACCGCCGGCCTCACCGGCCTTGATCATGTTGCAATAGAGCCGGTCGAACGCCTTGGGATGCTTCGCGAACGACTCGGACAGGGTCTGGCCGCTCTCGATGTCCTCGACCACCTCGCCGAGCGAGTTCTTAAGGACTCCCGGCTTGCACTGGCCTTCCAGAATCTTGAGGCTGCGGAGAATGGGCAGGCCGGCGTCCTGAAGCGTCGAAAGCTGGCGCGTGAAGGTGCAGAGCTGCTTCGTCGAGATCTTGCCGATCGTGAACGATTTCTTCTTGCGCCGGCCGCCCTTCTTCGCGGCAGCCCGCGTGCCCTTCTTGCCGCCGGCGCCTCCCGCCTTGGCGCGCTCGGAGATCTTGGTGACGAAGAAACCCTTCTGACGAATCAGTTGCTGCGCTTCCTCTTGCGTGGACGCGTCGATCGTGTCCTTGACCTCACGACCTGTGTGGTCCATTGCCTCGTACTGAAAGGTTGGCATCGCCAAGATCCTCCGGCAGAATTCCGGTCAAACGATGTCGGGTGCAGGATGTCAGATGCTATTGGAGCCGTGTTTTGTTGCGCCCGTTGCCCGGTCCCTCTGGTCCCCTCCCCCCTTGTGGGGGAGGGTTAGGGTGGGGGGTGGAGTTTGCGGCGTCGTCCGGCCAAGACCCCCCACCCCAGCCCTCCCCCACAAGGGGGGAGGGAGTAAGACCGCCTGATCTCGTGCTTTCAACACCCCCGGGGTGGGATGGGGAGCTCAGCGCAATACCAATGGCCTCCAGCACACCTTCCCATTCCTTAAAGACCTGATTATTCCAGAAGCGGAGCACACGAAAACCCTGTGAACTCAACCACCCCGTTCGCTGATGATCCTCGTCCACGTGAAGGGCATGCTGGCCACCGTCCAACTCGATGATCAGTCGCTTCTCGAAACAGACGAAATCGGCGATGTACGGGCCAATCGGTGCCTGCCGACGGAAACGACACTGACCGATTTGACGGAGCCGCAAGTGATTCCACAAGCGTCGCTCCGCGTCGGTCATGTTCTTCCGGAGATCCCGGGCCAGATCATGGTACATCCGATTGCCCCCAACCCAACCCTCCCCCACGAATAGTGAGGAAGTATTCATGCGTCCGTCTGCTCGTGGATTACGATTATTTGAACGGTATTAGGATCACATCTCGTCAATCATTGTCTCGCGCATCACTTCTTCGACCGAGGTGAGGCCGCCGTGGATCGCTTCGAGACCCGACTCGCGCAGGGTCCGCATGCCGAACTTGCGGCAGGCGTTGCGGAAGTCGTCGAGCGAAACCTCGGCCACGATCATCTCGCGAAGCACATCGTTCATGAGCAGAAGCTCATAGATGCCCATGCGGCCTTTGTATCCGGTGTTGTTGCAGCGCTCGCAGCCTTTGCCGTAGTAAAACTTCTTCTTCGTCGCATCCTCGTGCGTCATCCCCAGTTCCATCGCGACTTCGGGCGTGGGGGTGAACTCGGTCCGGCAGTTCGTGCAAATCTTGCGCACGAGGCGCTGGGCGAGCACGCCTTCGACGGTCGCGGTGATCAAGAATGTGGGGAGCCCCATGTCGCGCAAGCGGGTGATCGCCGAGGGGGCGTCGTTCGTGTGCAGCGTGGTAAACACGATGTGGCCGGTCAACGAGGCCTGGATCGCGATCTCGGCCGTCTCCAGGTCGCGCGTTTCACCCACCAGGATCTTGTCGGGGTCCTGCCGCAAGATGGCGCGGAGACAGGCGGCGAACGTGACGCCGATGTCGCTGTTGATCGGCACCTGGATCAGGCCGTCGACCTCGTACTCGACCGGCTCCTCGGTCGTGATGATCTTGTCCTCGATGTGGTTCAGCTCGTTGAGCGTGGCGTAGAGCGTCGTCGTCTTGCCCGACGAGGTCGGCCCCGTCACCAGGATGATTCCGTTGGGCTTCTGGATGAGCTCCAGCCAGGTGCCCAACGTGTCGCCGGGCATACCGATCTTCCGGATGTCGAGCTGGACGACCGTACGGTCGAGGATCCGGAGCACGACGCTTTCGCCGAAGAGGGTTGGCAGGGTCGACACGCGGATATCGACGTTGTTGCCGCCGATGGCGAGCTGAATACGACCGTCCTGGGGCAGCCGGCGCTCGGCGATGTCGAGGTTGGCCATGACCTTGATGCGGCTGGCGATCGCGGGCGCCAGGTGGCGCGGGGGTGGGACGAGCTCGTAGAGCACGCCGTCGACGCGGTAGCGCATCTTGTACTCGTCCTCGAACGGCTCGAAGTGGACGTCCGAGGCCTTGTCCTTGATCGCCAGGAGCAGGACCATGTTCAGGAGCTTGCGCACGGGCGCGGCTTCGGCCATTTCCTCGATGGCTTCGAGGTCGATCGTGTTGTCGTTCCGCGCTGCGAACTGTTGTAATCCCTTGTCGGCCTGGATCTGCTTGACGACGTCCTCGATCGACTCCTGATGGCCGGCGTACAGCCGTTCGATCGCCGCGGTCACTTCGGACTCGGCGGCGATCATCCCCTTGACGTCCACGCCCAGGAACATGCGCAGGCTGTCGAGCGTCGAGGGGTTCTGGGGCTCGGCCATTGCGACCGTGAGGCTCTTGTCCTTCTTGTTCTGGGCGACCGGCACCACCTTGTACGCGAGCGCCATCGATTCATTGAGCACTTCGGTGAGCTCTGCGGGGATCGTCGCCTCCCCCAGTTTCATCACCTTCATGCCGAGCTGTTCGCCCAGGGCCTTGAGCACCTGGTCCTCTTTGGCGAGGCCCATCCGCACCGCGACCTTGCCGAGCAGCTCGTTGTCCGAGCGTTTTTGCTCCTCGAGGACTTTCCAGAGGGTTTCCTCGTCGAGGTAACCCATGTCGACCATGATTGTCCCGAGTCGGCGCGCCATCGGATTGGTACTCTCTCGAAATCTAGGCCCTGATGCGGACCCATCGGAAATCGGCGGACTGGAGTTCGTAGGGCCAGCCATTGCCGGCCGGGAACCGCGGTAACGTCATTCGGAATCTAAACTCAATATCGTTCAACTAACCCTAAGCCGAAGCAGAAGAGAGATTTAACTCCCTCCCCCCTTGTGGGGGAGGGTTGGGGTGGGGGGTTCGAACGGCCACGGGTAATGCGATACCCCCCACCCCGGCCCTCCCCCACAAGGGGGGAGGGAGTATTTATATTCCTGTGTTTGCGAAGTTTACGACGAATTGAACGGTGTTGTCGCCAGACTGTTTTCTCGCCCCAGAGGGGCAACCGCGCCGCCCTACCTGGTCACAACCCGACCGTCCCTCCGGGACTAACCATTGATTTGGTCTGCCACACGCGAACCCAGCGTTGAAACGCTGGGCTATTGTCAATTGTCCCTACGGGACATGTTTGAACGGTGGGCACTGCCCACCCTACGACTTGGCCACGGCGGGCCGTGCCCACCCTACGAAAACCTTTCCTCGCGAACTCTTAGACGCTCAGCAAACTAAAATGTCCCATTACATTACGTTGCAACGAGCGTCTCGTCACGCGCCCGCGCTCATTCTTCTTCGTCCTCCTCTTCCTCGTCCTCGAAGATACCCTTCTTGGCCAGCTCGATGCGTTCGCGCAGGTCGTTGGGCTTGTGCGACTTTTCGAGGGCGTCTTCCTCTTCGACGAGTCCTTGCCGCCAGAGGTTGAAGAGGCTGTCGTCCATGAGGATCATGCCGTGTTTGCGGCCGGTCTGGATGGACGAGTTGATGCGGTACGTCTTGTTTTCGCGGATCAGGTTCGAGATGGCGGGCGTGACGACGAGCATCTCGTAGGCGGCCACAAGGCCCTTGGGTTTGCGCGGGCAGAGGGCCTGGGCGAGGATGCCGATGATCGCGACCGAGAGCTGGGTGCGGATCTGGTCCTGCTGTTCCTTGGGGAACACGTCGATGATGCGGTTGACGGTCCCTTCCGCGGAGTTCGTGTGCAACGTGCCGAAGACGATGTGGCCGGTTTCGGCGGCGGTGACGGCGGCCTGAATCGTGGCCAGGTCGCGCATTTCGCCGACGAGGATGATGTCGGGGTCCATACGCAGGGCGCGGCGGATGGCTTCGGGGAAGTCGGGGACGTCGATGCCGATCTCGCGCTGGTTCACAAGCGACTTCAGGTGCTTGTGGTAGTACTCGATCGGGTCTTCGATCGTGATGATGTGCCGGTCTTTGTTGCCGTTGATCCAGTTGATCATCGAGGCAAGACTGGTGGTTTTGCCCGAGCCGGTCGGGCCGGTCACGAGGATCAAACCACGAGGGCGCTGAATCAACTGTTCGATGACGGGCGGCAGGCCGAGCTGCTCGAAGGTGAGGAACTCGTTTGGGATACGGCGGAGCACCAGGCCGACATTGCCGCGCTGTTTGAACACGGCGACGCGGAACCGGGCCATTTCGCCGAAGGCGAACCCGAAGTCGGTCCCGCCGACCTCCTGAAGCTCCTGCTGGCAGCGTTCCGGCGTGATGCTCTTCATCAGAGCGTTGGTGTCGGACGATTCGAGCACCTTGGTCGCCAGCGGCCGCATGCGTCCACCCACGCGGAGCATGGGGGGACTACCCACCGTGATGTGAAGGTCGCTGGCCCTCTGGGTCACGACGGTCTGCAGCAGCTTATCGATCAGGACCGTTCCCATGTTTCAATCCGTCCCCGTGTTGGTTGTCCTCTGATGGGCTGGGGTTAAGGCCGATACCGCCCAACTAACCCTAAACCGAGGCAGACGAAGGATTTAACTCCCTCCCCCCTTGTGGGGGAGGGTTGGGGTGGGGGTTCGAACGGCCATAGGTAGTGCGACACCCCCCACCCCGGCCCTCCCCCACAAGGGGGGAGGGAGTATTTATGTTCCTGTCTTCGCAAGGTTTACGACTACTTGAACGGTATTGGGATTAAAGCACTCACGCCGCGCACCCCCAGAGGCCGCGGCTGCCTGCGTCGGAGAGTTGACTTTGTCCCATCCACCAGGTGTCCACCCAAACGGAGCGCTGGGGCTTGAGGTTACGGTGTCGCCACCCTTGTTCCTCCGCCCGTCTCATTATGGGAGAAATGCACCTGGGGATCAAACAATGGGTCCTGTTTTTGCGTGTTCCCAGGCGCGTGGCCGGGTGGGTTTTCCGTAGATGCAAGACTCAACTGCGGGCACGAACCCCGTGGGACTCGTGCCGTACACTGCCTGCTTAGCGATGGATGGTCGCGGTCCACCTTTGGGGAACGACCGCCTCGGTCCTCTCAGCTCTTGGCCCCTGCGGTGGCCGGGGCTGGCGTCTCCGGCGCCTTGTCGTGCTGGGTGATGCGCATCACCTCGTCGAGGGTGGTCAGGCCCTTCAACGCCTTGATCATGCCGTCCTCGAACAATGTATGCATCCCCTGTTTCCGGGCCATCTTACGAATCACCTGGGTCGGTTCACCCTTGAACGTGGCCTCGCGGATCGAGCTCGTCATGCTCATCAGCTCGTAGATGCCCATGCGGCCCCGGTAGCCGGTCTTGTTGCAGTTGGAACACCCCTTCCCTTTCATGAAGTTCGCCTTCTTGGCGATCTCCGGACGGAGCCCGAGCCCTTGAAGGAGGTGGGCTGGCGGCTCGTAGCGCTGGCGGCATTTCGTGCAGACCTTGCGCACCAAGCGCTGGGCCATGATGCCCATGACCGAGCTTGCAACCAGGAATGGTTGGACGCCGATATCGACCAGTCTTGTAATAGCACTGGGCGCATCGTTCGTATGTAACGTACTGAAAACCAGGTGTCCTGTCAGACTGGCCTGAATTGCGGTATCTGCGGTCTCCTGGTCGCGGATTTCCCCGACGAGGAGAATGTTCGGATTTTGCCGAAGCATGGCACGAATAATGCGTGCAAACGTCATCCCAATCTTGGATTTCACCTCGCACTGGTTGACGCCGGGGAGGTAGTACTCGACGGGGTCTTCGGCGGTGATGATCTTGACGTCGGGGCGGTTGAGTTCGTTGAGGGCGGCGTAGAGGGTGGTGGTCTTACCGGAGCCGGTGGGTCCGGTGACGAGGAGGATGCCGTTGGGTCGTTTGATGAGGCCCTGGAATCGTTTGAAGTCCTCGTCGCCGAACCCGAGGTCTTTGAGGCCGACGCGGATGTTCTCGCGGTCGAGGATTCGCATGACGACGGACTGGCCGTGCGCGGTGGGGAGGATGCTGACGCGGAGGTCGATGTCCTTGCCGGCGACGAAGATTTTGATTCGGCCGTCCTGGGGGCGCCGTTTCTCGGCAATGTCGATCGAACCCATGATCTTGATACGGCTGACGATGGAGCCGAGAAGCCGGCGCGGGGGGCAATCGCGTTCGAGGCAGACGCCGTCCACGCGGTAGCGGATGCGCACGCGGTCGGGGAACGGCTCGATGTGGATGTCGGAGGCGCGCATGTTGACGGCCTCCTGGATAATGAGGTGGACGAGGCGGATGACGGGGGCGTCGCCTTCTTCGAGGGTGTTGGTGCCTGATCCGGCCTTTGCGCCGGGGGCGCCATCTTCGGAGAAGTCCATGGCGGTGTCGGTGAACTCCTGGAGCATGGAGTCGACCGACTCAGTTTCGGTGGTAGAGCTGCCGTAGTATCGGTTGATGGCTTCGACGATGGCTTCCTTGGGGGCGAGCGCGACTTCGATCTCGCGGTTGAGGACGAAGCGGAGCTTGTCGATGGTTTCGAAGTCCATCGGGTTGTGCATGATGACCTTGATGAGGCCATTCTGCTGAGAGAGGGGCATCACGACGTTTTCGCGGGCGAGGGATTCGGGGACGAGCTCGACGACGGAGGCGGGGATCTCGATCTCGGAGAGCTCGACGAAATCCATGCCGTACTGTTCGCCCTTGGCCTTCATGACGTCTTTGGCTTCGACGTAGCCGAGCTTGACGAGGGCCTCCTCGAGGGTGGCGTTCCCCATTTGCTTGGCTTCGTTGATCTGGTCGGGACCGATCTTACCGCGTTTGATGAGGATTTCGGTCCAGTCTTTGGGCTGCTTCGCCATGGGAGGGCGGCTCCTGAAAAGCGAGCTCACGGGACAGGGAGCGGCCGCCGTCGCATCACGGCGCGCAGTCCAGGCCTCGTCAGCAAAGGCAAGCGTAGTTGAGGGGTTACCTGATCCGCAAGCAAAAAGAGTACGGTCCCGGAAAGGGGGGCTGGCTCGACGAATCACGAGCGGATGAAAGGGAATGACGGATTCGGTAAGGTCAACGATAACACAGACTTGCCCATGCAACAAGCCGCTCGTTGTGGTGGTTATGGGAGGTTTGACGGTTGGCGCGGGGGTTTGTTCTCAAGGATGGGGAGTCAACGGCGGGTTTGTATTGTTTGCGTTGCGGCTGCGCGCAACGGGCGGCCGCTACTCCGTTGCGATGCCAGCATAGATAACTCCCCCCCTTGGGAAGGGGGGGTTGGGGGGGTGGGGAGTCAGCGTTCGTAAGCAGTTGGTCGCGTACCCGTCAATCGTTTAATCGCAGGAGAGTGATTCTTGGCGGACTTGCACGGAACGGACGGCCGCTGCCCACCCCCCCTACCCCCCCTTCCCAAGGGGGGGAGTTATGAAGTTCTCCGTGCGTGTGTTGGGCGGTCTGTGGACCGTCGTGAGATCGTCGTGAGTGGGATCGTCCAGGGTGTCGGGTTTCGCCCGTTTGTGTATGGGTTGGCGGGCCAGTTCCACCTGTCGGGCTTTATCAAGAATCGGAGTGGGGAGGTTTTCATTGAGGTTGAGGGGGAGGCGGCGGACCTGGATCGATTCCTCCACGTCCTGCGAACGGCCCCCCCTCCCCTGGCACGCATCGATTCGGTGACCTGGTCGACTCTGCAACCGCGGGGCGACGCCTCATTCCATATCCAGGCCAGCGGTGCGGATACCGAGCGGCCGATCTTTCTGTCTCCGGATGTGGCGACGTGCGCGGATTGCCTGGCCGAGTTGTTTGATCCCTCAGACCGTCGGTATCGTTATCCGTTTCTGAATTGCACCAACTGTGGCCCTCGGTTGACGATCATCACCGGCTCTCCTTATGACCGCGAGCGGACGACGATGGCCACGTTCGCGATGTGTCCCGCCTGCCGCGCGGAGTACGACGACCCGAACGATCGCCGGTTCCATGCGCAGCCGACGGCGTGCCCGGTTTGTGGTCCCCGGCTGGAGATCCGCGAGCCGGGCGGGCGAGCGGTGGCGACGGCTGACCCGATCGCGTATGCGGCGTCGGCGTTGCGGCGGGGGCAGATCGGTGCGTTGAAGAGTCTCGGAGGTTATCATCTGACGTGTGCGGCGGCGGACGATCGGGCGGTCGGCGAGCTGCGCCGGCGGAAGCAGAGGGACGAAAAGCCGTTTGCCATCATGGTGGCGGACATGGAGGTCGTCCGTGCGTTGTGCTGGGTTTCGGACGACGAAGCGGCGCTCCTGGAGTCGATCCGGCGGCCGATCGTCCTCCTGCGGCGACGGCATGGCAGTTGCTTATGCGAAGGAATTGCTCCCCGAAACCCCCGGGTCGGGGTGATGCTCCCGTATACCCCTCTGCATCATTTACTCCTGCATAAGCTGGAGGGGGTTCCCCTGGTGATGACGAGCGGCAATCTCTCGGATGAGCCGATCGCCTTTGAGGACGGGGACGCCCTGACCCGGCTGTCGGGGATAGCGGACTTTTTCGTCGACCACAACCGGACGATCCACCTACGTTGCGATGATTCGGTCGTGCAGGTGGTCGCGGGGGTCGAGCTGCCTGTCAGGCGGGCGCGCGGGTACGCGCCCGAGCCACTGACAATGCCGGTCGAATGTCGCGTGCCGGTGTTGGCGCTGGGGGGGCAGCTCAAATCGACCTTTGCGCTCGGGCGGGGGCGTCATGCGTTCCTGAGCCAGCACCTGGGCGATCTGGATCATTACGAGGCGCTGCGGGCGTACGAGGAGGCGATCGTCCATTTCGAGCGGTTGTTTCAGCTTCGGCCCGAGGTGCTCGTTCACGATCTCCATCCGGATTATGCATCCACGCGCTATGCCAGGGAGCATGCGGGGGATCGCCCTCGGTTGGCGGTTCAGCACCACCATGCGCACCTGGCGAGCGGGATGGCCGAGCACGGGTTGAACGAGCCGCTCATCGGGGTCATCTTCGATGGCACAGGGTACGGGACCGACGGCACGATCTGGGGTGGGGAGTTTCTGGTTGGGGATTACCTGGGGTTTCGGCGTGCGGCCCATTTTCGACCGGTGGCGATGCCCGGTGGTGAGCGGGCGATCCGCGAACCCTGGCGGATGGCGGTGTCGTATTTGGCGGATGCGGGGGAGGATCGCAGCTTTCTCTCGGAGCAAGCGTCGCCTCAGGCGCTCGCGACGATCGAGCGGATGCTGGAGCGGCGGATCAATGCACCCTGGACGAGCAGCGCGGGGCGGTTGTTCGACGCCGTGGCGGCGATCGCCGGGGTGCGCGGGGTCGTGAGCTTTGAGGGCCAGGCGGCGATGGAGCTGGAGGGCCTGGCGGCGGAGTGGGCGGGCGAGGGCTCGTATCCGTTCGAGATTGTTGAGGGAGATGCGCTTCAGATCGATGTGCGGCCGATGATCCGAGCGCTGGCGGCGGATCGGCGGCGGGGGATTGGGCCGGGGGTGTTGGCTCGGCGATTCCATCGAATGCTCGTAGAGATCATTGCGCAAATTTGTGCCTGCTTACGCGCACGTACAGGGCTCGACGGGGTGGTGCTGAGCGGCGGGGTGTTCTTGAACGGGCTGTTGACGGCGGAGGTGGGGGAGCGGCTGACTGCGGACGGTTTTCGGGTTTACCGGCAGCGGCGGGTGCCGCCGAATGACGGCGGCCTGAGTCTGGGTCAGCTTGCGGTGGCGGCGGCGAGGGGGTGGCACGAAGGAGTTGCCGATGTGTCTGGGAATACCGGGGAAGGTGGTTGAGACCTACGTCGAGCACGACGTGCGGATGGGCAAGGTCGCGTTCGGCGGTGTGACGAAGCGAGTCTGCCTCGAGCACGTGCCCGAAGCGCGCGAGGATGATTATGTGCTGGTCCACGTGGGCTTTGCGCTCTCTCGGATCGATGCGGTCGAAGCCGGCCGGGTGTTCGAGCTTCTGGAGCAGATGAATCAGCTCGACGACCTGAAGGACCCTGAGCCATGAAGTTCCTCGACGAATACCGAGATGCCTCGGCGGCTCGTAAGCTCGCGGCCGCGCTCCGGGAATCGGTGACGCGGCCCTGGACGCTCATGGAGGTCTGCGGCGGGCAAACGCATAGCATCGTGCGGTACGGGATCGACCGGATCTTGCCGCCGGAGGTGGAGCTGGTGCACGGTCCTGGCTGCCCGGTCTGCGTGACGTCGCTGGAGACGATCGATCGCGCCCATGCGATTGCCAGCCGGGGCGACGTCATCTTCACCTCGTTCGGTGACATGCTGCGCGTGCCGGGGTCGCGCGGGGACCTGTTGGAGCTCAAGTCGCGGGGGAGCGATATCCGGGTCGTCTATTCGCCGCTCGACGCCGTGAACGTCGCGGCGGCGAACCCCGACCGTAAAGTGGTCTTCTTCGCGATTGGCTTCGAGACCACCGCGCCTCCGAATGCGATGGCCGTCTGGATGGCTCGCAAGCGGGGGATCACGAACTTCAGCGTGCTGGTGTCGCACGTGCTGGTGCCCCCCGCGATGCGTACGCTCCTCGATGCGCCCGATAACCGGGTGCAGGCGTTTTTGGGGCCGGGGCATGTTTGTACGGTGATGGGTCAGTCGGAGTACGAGCCGATCGCGCGTGAGTATCGCGTGCCGATCGTGATCACGGGGTTTGAGCCGGTGGACCTGCTGGAAGGCGTTTTGCTGGCGGTGCGGCAGCTCGAGGCGGGGCGAGCCGAGGTCGAGAACCCCTATGCGAGGGCCGTCCGGCCGGAAGGGAACCCGGCGTCTCGCAAGTTGGTCGAGGATGTGTTCGAAGTTTGCGACCGCAACTGGCGCGGCATCGGGCCGATCCCGCAGAGCGGCTATCGTTTGCGTGCGGAGTACCGGGACTTCGATGCCGAGCGGATCTTTGAGGTTGCGGACATTGCCACGAAGGAGTCGTCGGTCTGCATCAGCGGCGAGATCCTCAAGGGGCTCAAGAAGCCGCACCATTGCCCGGCGTTCGGTAAGGAATGCACGCCGCAGAGTCCCCTGGGGGCCACGATGGTTTCGGCGGAAGGTGCGTGTGCGGCTTACTTCGCTTATGGGCGGCATCTGGAGGAGGCGGCTCGCACGGAAACGAAGGCTGATGCGCCAGTCGCGGCTAGTGTGGGGATCGGGGGAGGATAGCTTTGAATTAGTGTGGTCCGTACCAGTGAAGGCTTGTTGCGGCGGTTCTTTGGGAGGGCGAGGCTCTGTCCGAGCCAGCCTTGTTCGGAGGACGAGTCTTCGAGTCCTCCGAACACCGCGTGTGATGACGCGGTCCCTTGCGGCGACTCGCGATGATCCCTCGACTCGAAGACTCGCCGAGGGATCAAGGCTGGCTCGGACGGAGCCTCGCCCTCCCGGCTGTGCCTGACACAACTGTGAAGCGCTCGAGGAAATCGTCGTCTTTCACCGTCCGGTCCCGCGAGATTCCATTCATGTCATCTGAGCCGAGGAAGCCTTTGTCCGAGACGGTTATGGACGGTCTGAGAATGGGGAGCTGTGCGCTTCCGAAGAGCCAGTACGATCAGATCGTGCTGGGTCACGGCAGCGGCGGGTGGCTGACGGCCGACCTGATCCAGCGGCATTTTGTGCCGGCGTTTGGCAACGATGTGCTCGCTGCGCTCGAGGACCAGGCGACCGTTCGACTCGGGCAAACTCAGCATTCGACGGGCACGCGGGTGGCGTTCACGACGGATTCGTACGTGGTTCGACCGCTCTTCTTCCCGGGGGGCGACATCGGGCGCCTGGCGGTATGCGGTACGGTGAACGACCTGGCGGTCGGCGGGGCTCATCCTCTTTACCTCTCGGCGGCGTTCATCCTCGAGGAAGGCTTGCCGCTGGCGGACCTGAAGCGGATCGTGGCGTCGATGCGCGCGGCGTGCGACGAGGCGGGGGTGAGCCTGGTCACGGGCGACACCAAGGTCGTCGACCGGGGCAAAGGGGATCAGGTTTTCATCACGACGTCGGGGATCGGCCTGGTTCCCGAGGGGCGTTCGTTGTCGATCAGTGCGGCGCGGCCCGGCGATTGCATCGTGGTTTCCGGGACGATCGGCGACCATGGCATCACGATCATGTCGGTCCGCGAAGGGATCGAGTTTGAAACGGAACTGAAGAGCGATTGTGCGCCGCTCACGGACTTGATCCGCGTGATGCTGAAAGCCTGCCCGGGGATCCGCGCGTTGCGCGACCCGACGCGGGGTGGTGTGTCGGGCACCTTGAATGAGTTGGCGACGGCGTCTCGGGTGGGCGTCCGGATCATCGAGGAGGCCCTGCCCGTGCGCGAGGAGGTCCGGGGGGCTTGCGAAATGCTGGGTCTCGACCCGCTCTACGTCGCCAACGAGGGCAAGGTCGTCGGCGTCGTTGCTTGCGAGGAGGTCGATCAGCTCCTGGCGGTCATGCGTGCGCACCCGTTGGGGCGGAACGCTGCGCTGATTGGCGAGGTTGTGGCGGAGCATCCAGGGATGGTGACGATGCGGTCGGTCGTCGGTGGTGAGCGAGTGGTCACCCTGCTTGCGGGAGAGCAACTTCCGAGAATCTGTTGAACCATGATGAGGGGATCCCTCGATCGGATGGCCCGGGATGAGTTCCGACTGAGAGTCTGTCCCGGAAGTGGAGCGGAGCCGGAAAATGGGGACTGGCTCCGAGTCTTCGAGGTGCCTGTCCCCCCTTTTCTGGCGGAGCGGGCGTGGAAACGAGGACAGGCACCATCCGAAGACGGCCGGAGCCAGTCCCCATTTCCACGCTCCCGGGACTTGTGGGACAGACTCTTACAAGATCGTAAGCCTGTGGAAAAATTCACCCGGTTGGTCGTTCTTCTGGCCGCGTTTGGCCATCGGCCGCACCTCGCCGAAGGCTCGGAGTCGGTCTGCGCCGGCGCTTTCCCGACCGAAGAATCATAGCGTCAGAAGGAGTCTACATTCGAATGTGACGGACACGGGACAAAGGAGCTGAACCATGAACGAATCCGCAGTTCCCTATGGGAGAAAAACCCAGCGGGCCCCCGCCGTCAAGGAAGTTCACATCGTCTGGATCACGGCCGGACTGGGTTGCGACGGCGACTCGGTCTCGATCACCGCGGCCACTCAGCCGAGCATCGAGGACGTCATTCTCGGCGCGATCCCCGGGCTCCCCAGGGTGCATCTGCACAACCCGGTGCTCGCTTATGAAAACGGCGACGAGTTCATGAATTTCCTGTACCAGGCGGCCGAGGACCGTCTGGGGCCGTTCGTGCTCGTTGTGGAGGGCTCGATCCCCAACGAAGCAATCAAGGAGGAAGGTTACTGGGCCGCGCTTGGGGTCAACAAGCAAACCGGCCAGCCGATCACGACGTGTGAATGGATCGATCGGCTCGCCCCGAAGGCCGTGGCGGTGGTGGCCATCGGCACCTGCGCGACGTACGGGGGCATCCATGCGATGGAGGGGAACCCTACCGGCTGTATGGGACTGCTCGACTACCTGGGCTGGGACTGGAAGACGAAGGCCGGCCTCCCGATCGTCTGTGTCCCCGGCTGCCCGGTTCAGCCCGACAATTTCATGGAGACGGTGCTCTACTTGTTGTGCCAGGTCGCGGGCCTCTCGCCGATGATCCCGCTGGACGAAGCGCACCGGCCGACGTGGCTGTTCGGCAAGACGGTCCACGAGGGATGCGACCGCGCGGGCTATTACGAGGAGGGGGATTTCGCACACGAGTACGGTTCGCCCAAGTGCCTGGTGAAGCTCGGTTGCTGGGGGCCGGTGGTGCAGTGCAACGTGCCGAAGCGGGGCTGGATGGCCGGCATCGGCGGCTGTCCGAACGTGGGTGGGATCTGCATTGGCTGCACGATGCCGGGCTTCCCCGACAAGTTCATGCCGTTCATGGATGCGCCTCCGGGCTCGAAGCTGTCGTCGACCGCCGTCGGGATGTACGGCCGGATCATCCGCGCCCTGCGCCATTACACCCAGGACTCGGCCAACCACGAGCCCAAGTGGCGGCACACGGGACGCGAACTGACGACCGGTTATCACCCCACGACCTACAACCATCACTAGGAAAGGAGCGGCGAGCATGGCGACCGCGACACTGCCGGACGAACGGATCGAGTCCGGCAACCTCGTCGAGATGTCCTGGGATCCGATCACCCGGATCGTCGGCAGCCTGGGCATCTACACCAAGATCGACTTTGCCAACCGCCGGGTTGCCGAGTGCCACAGCACATCGTCGATCTTTCGGGGCTACAGCATCTTCATGAAGGGAAAAGACCCGCGCGACGCCCACTTCATCACCAGCCGGATCTGCGGCATCTGCGGCGATAACCACGCCACCTGCGCATGCTACGCCCAGAACATGGCGTTTGGCATTCGGCCGCCGAACCTCGCGGAGTGGATCGTCAATCTCGGCGAGGCGGCCGAGTATATGTTCGACCATAATATCTTCCAGGACAACCTGGTGGGGGTCGACTTCTGCGAGCAGATGGTCAAGGAGACCAACCCCGGCGTGTTCCAGCAGGCTGAGCACACCGAGGCGCCTCATGCTCGGGTGCACGGCTTCAAGACGATCGCCGACATCATGCGGGCGCTCAACCCGTTCACGGGCGAGTTCTACCGCGAAGCGCTCCAGATGAGCCGCATGACCCGCGAGATGTTCTGCCTGATGGAAGGGCGGCACGTTCACCCCTCGACGCTCTACCCCGGCGGCGTGGGCACGGTTGCCACGGTTCAGCTCTTCACCGACTACCTCGTCCGGCTGATGAAGTACGTCGAGTTCATGAAGAAGGTCGTGCCCCTCCACGACGACCTCTTCGACTTCTTTTACGAAGCGTTGCCCGGCTACGAAGAGGTGGGCCGTCGGCGCGTCTTACTGGGGTGCTGGGGCTCATTCCAGAACCCGGAACTCTGCGATTACACGTACAAGAACATGACCGACTGGGGCCGGGCGATGTACGTCACACCCGGCGTGGTGGTCGACGGCCAGCTCGTGACGACTGACCTTGTCGACATCAACCTCAACATTCGCATCCTCCTGGGGAGCTCGTTCTACGAGGACTGGGAGGACGCCGAGACTTTCGTCACGCACGACCCGCTCGGCAACCCCGTGCACAAGCGGCACCCATGGAACCAGACGACGGTGCCGAAGCCGCAGAAGCGCGACTTCCAGGGCAAGTACACGTGGGTGATGTCCCCGCGCTGGTATGATGTGCGGACCGGCGAGCACCTGGCGCTCGATACCGGCGGCGGACCCATCGCGCGGCTCTGGACCACGGCGCTGGCCGGACTGGTGGATATCGGGTATATCAAGTCGACTGGACAAAGCGTCAAGATTTACCTTCCGAAGACGTCGATGCTCCCCGAGGTGGAATTCGAGTGGAAGATCCCCCGGTGGAGCAACGCCATCGAGCGCGACCGCGCCCGGACCTACTTCCAGGCCTATGCCGCAGCGGCGGCCCTGTACTTCGTCGATCAGGCCCTGAAAGAGTTGAACGCCGGCCACACGAAGACCTGGACCGAGGTCAATGTTCCCGACGAAGCCATCGGCTGCGGCTTCCACGAAGCCGTTCGCGGAGTGCTTTCGCACCACGTTGTGATCCGCAAGGGGAAGATCGCCAACTATCACCCCTACCCCCCTACCCCGTGGAACGCGAACCCTCGCGATATCTACGGGACGCCGGGCCCCTACGAGGACGCCGTGCAAAACACGCCGATCTTCGAGGAGAACGGCCCCAGCAACTTCAAAGGCATCGACATCATGCGGGCCGTCCGCAGCTTCGACCCTTGCCTGCCGTGCGGCGTGCATATGTACGTCGGCGGAGGGAAGACGGTCGATGTGCGGCATGTGCCGATGTTTGGCGTTTCGAGGTAGATCAGACGCATAAATACTCCCTCCCCCACAAGGGGGGAGGGAGTTAAATCTTTCGTCCTCATTCGGCTTAGGGGTTAGTTCAACGGTATCGACCCTAACCCCCTTTGGGGAGCCCGACCTTGAGCACCGCCCTGGACCCGAGTTTCGCCCAGCGGATCGCGCGGATCGAAGACCTGATCAGCTCGCTGGAACAATCGTCCGATCCTCGGATGAAAGCCAACGCACAGGAGCTTGTCCAGGCAGTGCTCGAACTGCACGGCGCGGGACTGTCGCGAATGCTCGAACAGATCTGCGAGGCTGAGTCGGCCGGTCGGCCTCTGCTCGATGCGCTTGCCAGCGATGAACTCGTCGGCAGCCTGCTCACGCTGCACGGGCTCCATCCGCTCGACCTGGAAGCCCGCGTGCGGCAAGCGCTCGATGCGGTGCGGCCCCAGCTTCGTTCCCACGGCGGCGAGGTCACGCTGCTGAGCGTCCATGAAGGGGTCGTCCGGCTGCGCCTGGAGGGGAACTGTCATGGCTGTCCTTCGTCGACCGTAACGATGAAACATTTGATCGAGGAAGCAATCGCCGCCAGGGCACCCGATGTCGTTGCGATCGACGTGGAAGGGGTCGCCGATCCGCAAGCGGCAGTACCGGCTGGCTTGATCCCGGTGGAGCAGTTGTTCCGAGGACAGGTCACGCGATGACACCGACACAAACGCCCGGAACCGATCCGTGGGGCTCCTTGCGGCGCTTTGCCCAGCCGAAGGCGCCCCGAGAGCGCTGCGAGCTTTGCAGCGCGGGGTTGGAGCCGGAGCACGAACACCTGATGGAGCCGGCCACGCGGAAGCTGCTTTGCGCCTGCGGTCCGTGTGCGGTCCTGTTCACGAACGCACCGGACGGCCGGTTCCGGCGGGTGCCGCGACGGGTGGAGTTGCTTGCCAACTTCCGCCTGTCCGATGCCCAGTGGGAGGAGTTGCACTTACCCATCAGCCTGGCGTTTTTCTTTCGGAGCACGCCGGATCGCCGGGTGCTCGCCTACTATCCCAGTCCCGCCGGACCGATGGAGTCGCTCCTCCCATTGGAATCTTGGGATCGGCTCGTATTGGAGAACCCTGTGCTGGGTGATTTTGAGCCGGACGTCGAGGCGCTCCTGGTGAACCGAGTGGGAGCGACGCGTGAGCATTTTCGCGTCCCCATCGATGAATGTTTCAAGCTGGTCGGTCTGCTGCGAACGCACTGGCGAGGATTGTCTGGCGGTTCAGCCGTCTGGACGGAAATCGCGAGCTACTTCGATCGCTTGAGGGCTTGCTCCAATCCCTCGGGAGCCCGCGCGCATGCCTGACCTTCAATTTCAGGTGGACGAGGCGGCGCCCATTCTCTTTGCCGCGACACCCCAACTGGCGTTCAAGCTCCGCATCACCGCGGACACTCCGGACACCGTGATCCCGGCCATCGTCTTGCGCTGCCAGATCCGCATCGAGCCGACGCGCCGGAGCTATGAGGACGCCGAAGCCGAAGGGCTTCTCGACCTGTTCGGCGAACGCTCGCGCTGGGGTCAGACGTTGCGCGGTCTGCTCTGGACGCACATTAGCCTCGCCGTCCCTGCGTTCACGGGGAGTACGTTGGTCGATTTGCCGGTCCCCTGCTCTTTCGATTTCAACGTCGCCGCGACCAAGTATTTCGCCGCGCTGGAGGAGGGCGACATTCCCTTGAGGCTCCTCTTCAGCGGGACCGTCTTCCACGAGGCAGACGACGGTGCCCTGCAAGTCGCTCTGATCTCCTGGGAGAAGGAAGCCGACTACCGGTTTCCCGTCCGAATCTGGCGCGAGATGAGGGATGCCTACTATCCCAACACCGCCTGGATTTGTCTGCGTCGCGATCTCTTCGAACGCGTCGAGCGCTTCCGAACGTTACGCGGACTGCCGACGTGGGAGCATGCCCTCGAATGCCTGCTGGCCAAAACCGGAGAGGAGGTGTTGTCGCCATGAATCAGGCACTCGTGGACCAGATCGCGAACGCCGTTCTGTACGAAGGCTATCTCCTCTACCCCTACCGGCCGTCGGTCAAGAACCGCCAGCGCTGGACGTTCGGAGGGCTCTACCCAGAGTCGTATTGCGAGTCCGAGGGAGGAACGGATCCGTGGCTCGTACAGGCCGAGTGTCTCGTGCGGACCGACGGAGAGGCCGCCTTGAGCGTTCGGATCCGATTTCTCCAGCTCCAGAATCGCTGTGAGGAGCACAACATTTGGCAGGAAGGCGTCGAGCGAACGCTCGACCTGGGCGAATACACCCTCATCACGTTGACGAGCCAGCCGGTCACGCGACGGTTCCACTTCCCCGCGAGTCGCGTGGAGGAACCGTCGACCGGCCAGGAAATCTTCGCCTTCCGCGAGCAAGGCGAGCTCACCGTCTTCGTCACCGTCGCGTCGACGCCGCTTGCTGCGGGGTTGTCGAAAGCGACGGTCCGGGTGCGGAATTTGACGCCCCTGGAGCCGACAATGCCGAGGAGTCGTGAGGAGATTCAGCTCCACTCCATGGCATCGACGCATGCCATCCTCGGGATCCGGAACGGTGCATTCCTTTCGCTCGCCGATCCCCCGGAACCGTGGGCCGAGCACGTCGCCAGTTGTGAGAACATCGGGAGCTGGCCGGTTCTCGTCGGCGAGCCGGGGGACACCGACACAATGCTCGCGGCGCCCATCATTCTGTACGACTACCCGCAGATCGCCCCGGAGAGTCCCGGCGACCTGTTCGATTCCACCGAAATCGACGAGATCCTCACCCTCCGCATCCTCACGCTCACCGACGAGGAAAAGCAGGCGATGGCCGCCACGGACGAACGCGCCCGGGCACTTCTCGAACGGACCGAAGCGATCGCGCGCGAACAACTCCTGGGC
>DAIDJG010000557.1 GCA_027451445.1 Singulisphaera sp. | reverse complement strand
ATTCGTCCCGGCGACAAACCCTGGCCGAGGACCGCGCGGTTTGCGATCGCCTCCGATCGTCGCGCTTAACAGGATCCTCGAACAACACGGGCCCGCGAGCGCACTAACGAATCACCGCGTCGGGACTCATGTGCTCGATCCTTCCGCGGTGCCAGCCCGGCCTGCGAGGCGCTCCTCGAGGGCAGCCAGGCGCAGCTCGACGCCCTTGATTTCCTTGATGATCTCGAAGCGACTCTTGTTGACGATGTGGATGCCAAGGAACACCGCTCCGAACAGGAACCAGAACACGGCGGTGATGGCCATGAACGTCCCTTCGACCTTGTGGAACATCAGCAGGCCGCTCCCCGTCAGCAGGATGGTGGTGAGGATCACGATGTAGATCCACATCATGGTCGTCATCCAACGTTCACGCCGCAGCGCCTTTTCCTGGTTTTCTAGCATGGTCTCGATCTCCTTGCGGTAAGAGAGGTACGAAGTGCGCGGCGGCTCCCACTGGTTGAGCAGGCGCTCGCGGAGCCGGTCGGCTTCAGATGTGGGTCTGTAATCAGGTGCCATATCCGCGGCGCAAGAGCGCCTCCTTAAGGGCTCGCTTGGCGTGAAAGATCCGCGACTTCACGGTCCCTGGCGGACAGCCGACGACCGCGGCGACCTGATCGATGGCCATGTCTTCGAGAAAGTGCAGGACGAGCACCTCACGATGACGTACGTCGAGAGTCGCGAGCGCGCTGTGGAGCGCGGCCGCGTCCTCGGCGTCAAACCGAGGCTCCTCGTTGGACGTCGTGGCGTCTTCAGCCTCGTCCACCAGAGCCTTTTCGGCGGAGGACCGCGAAACGTCGCGGCGGACGTGGTCGATGGCGTGGCCGCGCGTGATCCGGTAGAGCCATGCGCGGAGCGACGAAGGGTCGTTCAACCGCCGCAACTCGCGAAACGCCGTCATCCAGACCGCCTGCAAGACGTCAAGAGCCTCGTCGTCATCGCGGACGATCGACCGCGCAAAGTACAGTAAGGGACGCTCCATCGTCGCAACCAACTCCGCGAACGCCGCCGGCTCACCGAGCCGGCAGCGGAGGGCTAAACGCTCGTCCTCAATCTGTCGCGAAGTCCGTGTCATCGGACAATGAGTCGTAGCTCGACGAGGTCCGGTTCAAGGAATTCTGGTGGAACGGTCGAATTGTGACCGCCTCGAACGCCGGAGCGCGGGCTTTCGTATTACCGCCCAGCCCACGATAATGCCCGGAGGGAAACCAGGAAAAGCCAATGGACACTTGACCCAGCACGCTTTACTGGTCGCTCGACCTCGGCGCGAATCGGATCGTGCCCTGGATCTGCGCTGCAGTTAGCGTGAAATGGCCAGGCTTACCGTATCAGTCAAGGAGCCTTCGATGAGTCGACCTACCGGACAAGAAATGCCGCGTGGTGAGAAGGAACTGCGTTTCTGGCGAGGACTCGCAGCCGGTATTGTCGCGCTCGGTCTGCTTGGCTGGCTGGGCGGTTCGAAGGTTCTCGAGGCCCAGTCGTCGCGAGGGTCGAAAGAGGATCGGACCGCTCGGGTTCGCATGGAGTTCCGTCAAACGGAGGCCGTCTACAACCGGATTGCCGACGTGATCGGTGACTGGGAAGGGAAAGGCTGGGAGACGTACCAGGTGGTGCCCGTGTACCCGGCGAATCCCGGCGTCGGCGGTGCCATGACGGTGGCACTGGTGTTCCGACGTCCGACGAAGTAACGCAACGCGGTTGAGTTCGCGTCATAAACCAGGGAGCGAGGAGTCGAATGCGCACTTGCCTCACGTTGGTGGTCCTGTCCGTCGCCGCTTCGTGGTTCGCAGCCCGCGCTGGCTTGTGCCAGGAACACGGGAAGCACCACTCGCCGGCGGAGATGAACCGGCAGTTCTCGAAGCCCGACCTTGATGTGGCCGAATTCATCCGGCGGTTCGAGTCCGACTCGCGCGACATCTTCGTCGCGCGGCGGCAAATCGTCGACGCAGTCGGCCTGCGTCAGGGGATGGCGGTGGCCGACATCGGTGCGGGAACCGGCCTCTTCACGTTTTCGTTCGCCGAACAGGTCGGGCCGAAGGGTCAGGCTTATGCCGTCGAAATCGCCCCGGCGTTCCTGAGCTACATCGAGAAGCAGGCGCGCGAGCGGCGACTGGAGAACATCAAGGCGGTACGTGCCTCGCAGGACTCAACGAACCTCGCCGCCAACTCGATCGACCTCGCGTTTGTCTGCGCCACGTATCACCACTTCGAGCACCCGAAGAACGTGCTCGCTTCGATCCACCGCGCACTCCGCCGGGAGGGGCGGCTGGTGGTCATTGACTTTGATTTGCGCAAGGACAGCAGTGCGTTCGTGCGCGAGCATGCGCGAGGGCCGAAGGAGGTGTACTTTCGGGAGATCAGCGCGGCGGGATTCAGGCCGTTAGAGTCGAAGGCCCAGGTCGGCCTCAAGGACAATTTCTTTGCGGTCTTCGAACGCAAGGAGCCCGAAGGATCGTCAGCGTCTGGACAGGGAGGTAAATGATGAACATCATAGAGGCCGCCTCACGTCGCTGTGCCTCAAGTCGATTCCCTCAATTCCCGCATCATTGGTGAAACGTTTCCCTCGAGCCCGAACACGCTCGAGCGACTGCGCAACGAGAGGATCAAGCGGCGCCCTGACACCCGGCGGCGAGCCAGGCCACTCAGACAGTCAACAAGCCACATCACGACTGGCTAAGGATGTTCATCCCGAGTTTCGGGGAGTGGTTGCGTCCTCAGCGTGATTTCGGCCATCATTGACGCGTGGGGATCTTCCCAGCGTTGCTGTAGCAGAGTATGGAATCGTCGGTCGCCTTTTCGCCGGAGCTTGGGACGATGAGTCTTTCCGAACTGTTTCCTCAAATCCACGTGCTGCCGCGCTCTGAGAAATGGCGGCTCGTCCAACTCATGCTCGCGGATCTCGCCCGTGAAGAGAACGCGCTTACGATTGAGGCGGACGAAAGTTATCCCGTCTGGTCGCCGTATGAGGCTTTCGACGCCGCAGACACGATGCTCAGGGTGTTGAAAGAGGAGTCAGGAAAGTGACGGTTCCCGGCGAGGAGTTCCCCTATATTTCGAGAACTCCCCCAAGCGGTGCGGCCGGTCTTTCGCCCTCTCTTCCGATTGACCTCATTCTGGGACGGAACTCCGTATCGGATTTCGGCCTTCTCGATAGTGGGGCGGCGGTTAACGTATTACCCTACGACGTTGGTCTGCGGCTCGGTGCGGTCTGGGAGGAGCAAACGATTCCCGTACAGTTGACCGGGAATCTCGCGGCTTCCGAAGCTCGTGTGCTCATGGTCTCGGCGGCCGTCGGGAAATTTCCACCCGTGCGATTGGCCTTTGCGTGGACGCAATCGAACTCGGTGCCAGTGATTCTCGGGCAGGTCAACCTCTTCCTTGAATTCGATGTCTGCTTCTTTCGGTCGCGCTCGCTGTTCGAGGTGAAACCCAGGTCCACGGGGTCCGTTTGATGAGACGCTTCTTGTCCGCACGGCTCGAACTCACGTCGGGAAACACTTGCCGAAGGCGACCAGCAATCTTGGCGACCCCTTGAGCCGGATCCTCCCGCGCAACAACGCCCATACCAGGCTGCGCTCTTTCGCCACAAAGCCGAGCCAGGTGTCGCTGTCGGCGAACACGCGGAGGTGCGGTTTGCCAACGTGCCCCATCTGAACCTGCAACCGCTGGCCTGAGATGGTGACGGTTGCCTCTTTCGGTTCCTTGCCGTGGAACGTGAAGTGATACACGGCGTTCAATCCGGCCGCCTGGCCAGGCTGGAAGAGCAGCGATAGGCCGAACAGGAATCCATCGATCGAGCGTGCTCGGATCCCGCTGCCGACACGTTTGACGGTTTTCCTCGGGAATCGCTTGGGTGCATACGTTTCGGCGTCGGAGCCGTTGATGACGTAGACGGTTTCTTCCTTCTCGGTCAGCGGCCGCAGCGTTTCCTTGAGGAAGGCGGGCCGGTCGGCGAGGAACGGGCCGATCACGTCCTCGCCCGCGGGACAGACCGCCAGGCAGTACGCGGCCTTGTAGTTCGGCCCGAACGCGAGAGACTGCCACGTCGAGACGGTCTCCTGCGCGGTCACCTTCGTGCGGTAGTCGAGCCCGTCCTTGCTGTCGGCGACCTGTTCGACCCAGTTCGAGAACCCGCTCATGAACTCGCGGTAATTATGGGTCATGCAGGCGGAGAACTGGAAGTCCCCGTCCGGCGAGATGGCCCCGACAGGGCACGCGGCGACGCAGAGCTTGCATTCGAGACACGGGTTGTAATCAATCGGCTGGCCGTAGGCGTTGGCCTCGGCGTCGATCAGGATCGTGTCGAGGACAATGAAGTTGCCGAAGCGCGGATGAATGACGTTGCGGTGGATCCCCATGCGTCCCAGACCCGCCGCGATGGCGACCGGTTTGTGCGAGACGACCCAGATTTTACCGGGGAAGCGCTCCATCTCCATCGGGAAGCCCGCCGAGGGGTTCATCGCGCGGATGCCTCGGGCCTCGAGTGCAGCGACGATCTTGCGGGCCACGTCGTTGGCGTGCTCGGTCACGCTGTGGAATTCCAGGTTCGAGGCCGACCGAGCCGGGCTGCGCACTGGTTCCCGGTTCATCCGGCAGACGATGCTGAGGAGGGTCTTGGTCGATGGGAAATCGCGCAGGATGTCGTTGCGCTGATCGTCGAGCGCCGGGCGGTTCAACTCGACCAGGCCGGCGTCGTCGGCGCCGCAATCGCGGCAGAGTTGGCGGAGCCATGCGGCGTCCAGGGGTTGGGGTGGAGCGCCGGCGTCGGGATGTTCGTCAAGGCGCTCTTGAAAGTGCCGGACGGTCGGATGATCGGCGAGTTTCATGACGGGACTTTCGTTGTATATGCAAGTATAGGGCAAAAAAAAGGTGACGGACAAGGCACAACGCGAGACCGACCACCCAATACGAGTTCGAAGCGCAAACGAGATAACATGATATTAAGTCCTCGCTCGCGCTTCGGGTTAGTATTGGATCGTGGGTTATTCATCGGTTCGGTGCGTTAGCGGTTGGGGTGGTTTGTTGGAGCGAAGTGGCGCCGCGGTCCAGGAGGGCGATTCCTTCGGGCCCGAGGAGGTCGCTTGCCTTGCGCTGGGCTTTTTCCCAGGCGGGGAAGGCCTTCTCGATCAATTGGCGGCCCTGCGCCGTAAGGCGGAAGGGTTGCGCGCGGCCGTCGTCGTCGGGAACGACCTCGAGCCAACCATTCGCCCGCATGCGCTCGACGTTGCGGCTGAGGGTCGACGCATCGAGTTCCAGAAGCGCGCAAACCTTCGCAGGCCGCGCCAGGCCGAGACGGGCGGTCACGACCAGGATGTTCAACTGGCTCACCTTCACCCCCAGGGGGCGCAGGGCGTCGTCGTAGAAGCCGGTGATGACCCGGTTCAGGAGCCGCAGGCGCACGGCGATGCAGTTGCGGGAAATTGTCTCGATGTTCTTGTCCGTCGTGCGGCTCATGTTCGCGGCCACTCCTCGTCAGCCAAATTCATTGTATATGCAATGACCGGTGGAGGTCAAGGGGAGCGATTGAAGAATCGTGGCATTCCTGGGCGCGAGAATCACGTGCTGTCGGCGCTTGCTGGTGCAAGGTCGTGAGAGCGATTTACGTTCGGGTTGCCGACAGATTCGACGGCTGGCGCCTCGTAGACTGAAGTGGTAGAGCGGTTTACGATCGCATTGCGCACAGCCGCGACCGACCAGGCGGGCTTCAGCGGGCGGATCGTGCCACAGGCTCGTGTGGGCTTTACTGCGGCCTATACCCTAGCTCTTACACTAACCCGACGCGCAAGCGAGGGATAATTATATCATGTCTTCGCTCTCGCTTCGGGTTAGTATTGGTATCCGGCGCCAGGCTGTGCGCAACGCGGTCGTAAACCGCTGTAGGGTGGGTCGGAACGCCGCGCGGCGGCGCGAGGCCCACCAGTGTGGGCGCCGGCACGAACCCGGTGAGCCTCCCCGCCCTGGTGGGCGGGTCCGACCCACCCGACTCCTGACGGTGCACAACGCGACGGTCATGC
The DNA here is from genome assembly GCA_027451445.1 of Singulisphaera sp. GTDB lineage: Bacteria > Planctomycetota > Planctomycetia > Isosphaerales > Isosphaeraceae > DAIDJG01. Next base: position 10,645 of record DAIDJG010000557.1, on the reverse strand, counting down.
GCTCTCGTAAGTCTGGACGCTTGCGGTGTCGGGTACGCCTTACTGAAAGGATGATTTCCGGCCCGCGGACGCAGGCGAGCCCGTCGCTCGCGCCGGAGCGCGGAGCAATGCGAGCAGCTTGTCAAGGTCCAAAGGCTTGAGAAGGTGGTGATCAAAGCCCGCCTCCCGCGCTCTTTGGACGATCTCCTCCTGGCCGTAGCCCGTGATGGCTACGAGAACGACGTCTTGCGTCTCCGGGCGATGTCGGAGCCGGCGTGCGACCTCGAAGCCGTCCATCGAAGGAAGGCCGATGTCGAGCAGCGCGACATCGGGGCGGAACGCCGCGGCTGCGTCGAGCGCCTCCGGGCCGGCGTAGGCGACGCGGGTGACGTGGCCCGAGAGTTGGAGGAGGAGCGAGAGGGTGTCCGCGGCCGACTTGTTGTCGTCGATGACGAGGATGTGGAGGGGTGCCGCGTCGGGCCGAGCGTCGGAGTCCCGCCGGTTCGCCGCGCCAGTCGGTTCTGTGATGGGCTGCAAGGGCAGGCGGACGACGACCTCGCAACCGTGGCCCAGGCCGTCGCTGTTGAGATGAATGCGGCCGGCGTGCATCAGTACGAGGCTCTTGACCAGGGTCAGGCCAATGCCGAGGCCGCCGCTCGAGCGGTCGAGTGAGACGTCCGCCTGGGTGAAGAGCTCGAAGACACGGGGGAGCATTTCGGGGGCGATCCCAATCCCGTTGTCGCGCACGCGGACGACGACTTCCTCGCCCTCCGGCCGGGCGTCAATCGCGATGGTGCCGCCAGGGTTGGTGTACTTGGAGGCGTTGTCGAGGAGGTTGGCCAGGACTTGCCTCAGCCTCGTGGGGTCCGCATTCAGGCGCATCGGCTCGGGCGCGATCAAGACTGAAAGCGAATGCCCGCGCGCCTCGATCACGGGTCGAGCCGCCTGGACAGCGTGGGACACGATCGTCGCCAGGTCGACCGGCTCTTTGCGCAACTGGATCTTACCCCGGGTGATTCGTGAGACGTCGAGTAGGTCGTCAACGAGCCGGGAAAGGTGGCGCACCTGTTGCTCGACGACCTCGCGCATCCGAGCCAGAACCTCGGAGTCGTCGTAGCGCAGGCGCATTACTTGGGCGGCATTGAGGATGGGCGCGAGTGGGTTGCGCAGCTCGTGGGCGAGCATCGCGAGGAATTCATCTTTGCGTTGGGCCGCTTCTGCGAGCTCGTCAGCCTGCCGACGGAGGTGTTCTTCCAGACGCTTGCGCTCGGTCACGTCGCGCAGGGAGGCGAGCAAGGCCGGGCGACCCTCCCATTCCGTTTCGACGACCCGTAATTCGGCCACCCGGAACTCGCTGGGGGGACGTGGGACGTCGATCTCGGTGATCTCACCCGCCACGACGGGAATTCCAAACACGCTGCCGATCAGGTCTTCGGCCCGACGATTCAGAAGCGTTGTGGCGGCCGGATTCGCGTAGGCAATCACGCCATCGCGCAGGACGACCACCACGCCGTCGGCGTTCGCCTCGATGACATTTCGGAAGCGTGCCTCACTCGCCTTCAGGGCGAGACGGAGTGTCTCTTGGCTGTCGGGCCTCAGGTCCCCCGCCGCGTTCATCGGACGGCCCCATCGTGACTCATTCGCGACGCTCGGACGCCATCACGGCGATCGAGTCCCCGGTCGCATTTTGCGGTTTTCCCTCCGGGCCGATGAAGATGTACTGGCCCGAGAGAATTCCAGCGACGTTTCGGAACGGCTCACCCACGTGCATGCCCTGACCGTCGACCGTGTATTCGCGGATCTCCTTCTCGTGCGCCGACCCGCGCATCTTCAGGACCGCGACCCCTCGCCGCATTTCGCCGAGCAGCTCCACGTAGCGGAGCAACAAGATCGAGTCGGTGGTCGTGGAGATGTTCGATTCGGTAATCGAGGTGCCCCCGAGCAGCGCGGTCGTGGTCGCAGTAAAAAGTCCCGGGATTTCCAGGTGCTTGATGTACGAAGTCAGGCCGATGACAAACTCTCGGAAACCCTTCAAAGGCGCGACACGCTCGAGGGCTGAGAGGCTGTCGACCGCCACGCGGTGCGGCCGGAACTCTTCGATCACCTTTTTCATACTGATCAGGTGATCTTCGAGGGCGGCTGACTCGGGATAGTTGCACACGACTTTGAGTCGGCCCTCGGCCTCCATGTGCGCGAAGTCGACGCCCCATCCCAGCGCGTTTCGAAAGAGTTGTTCGCGGCTTTCCTCGAACGCGAAGAGTAGGCACCGTGCGCCCGGTTCATCGCCGCGGGCCATGAACTGGGTCGTCACCAGCGTCTTGCCCGTGCCGGTGGGGCCTGAGACGAGGATGATCGAGTCTCGGAAGAAGCCGCCCCCGCACATCCGATCGAGCGCGGGGTTTCCGGAGCTGATGCGGGTCGCAGACGACTTTTGTTTGAGCTCGAGCGCTGCCAGGGGGATCACGATGATGCCCTCGCCGGGCACGATCGTGAAGGGCCATTCGCCCTTGTGATGGATGGCTCCGCGGAACTTCAGGATCTCGACGGTCCGCCGCCGCACTTCGCCTTCGAGTGTGTTGCGCAGAACGAGGACGTTGTCGGAGACGAATTCTTCCACGCCGAATCGCGAGACCGGCCCATGATCCTCGGTACGCTCGGCGGTGATCACGGACGTGACGTTGAGCTTCCGCAGCGCACGGCCGACGCGGAACAACTCGTGGCGGATCCGCGCGTCATCACCGAGCTGGGAGAACACGCCGCCGAGCGAGTCGATCACGACGCGGGTGGCATTCACCTTACGCACCGCGTGCTCGATGCGGAGAAGCAGGGGTCCCAGGTCGAAACCGCCGGCGACCACCAGCGGTTCGCCCGGCTCGGGGGAGGCGTCGACGAAGGCCCACTGGTTGGCTTTTTCCCAGGCCGGGATGTCCCAGCCGAAGCCGTGCATGTTGCGCCGGATGTCGTCGGGCGATTCTTCGAAAGTTACGAAGACTCCTGACTCACCGGCCTTGGCGACACCCGCCGCGAGGAACTGTGCGGCGAACACGGTCTTGGCACTGCCGGAGGTCCCCGAGACGAGTGTGGAACGGTTTCGGGGCAGACCGCCGTTGGCGATCAGGTCAAACCCTTCGATTTCGGTCTTGAGCTTGGTGATTCCGCCGTTGCCGTTTGCTGCGCCTTTCACCGCCGCTCTCCTGAGAGGGTCTCGGGTTCACCAGAGCAGGGCCTCAGGTCCAGGCCAAGGAGCACGCGCTCCGAATCGGACAGGTCGCCGATGATGCGCCGGATCGGGTGAGGCAGCTCCTTCACGACTGTGGGTGTGGCGAGAATCTTCTCATCCTCGGCGAGTTGGGGGCGTTCGAGGACGTCAATCACGATGAGCTCGTAGCGGCCCTTGAGCTCGTCTTCACAGATGCGCCGGAGGTTGGCGATGGCCAGTAGCGAGCGGGCCGTCTGGCCGGTGACGTAGAGCTTGATCAGGTACTTCATCGCACGCACTCCGGCGGCACTACCGAGAGAAAATCGCATCCCGCAGGCTCTGCAAAGAACCGCTAAAAAATCGATCGGCATGTCCGCGGAAGAGTCCGAGCACCGTCGGCCAAGGAGCTTCCGCTACCCATTAATCGCGTGGTACCGCAAACGGTGTGCCGATTGCGGGGCTCCGACCAAATTCAACAAACGCATTCGGTTACGTTTGATGGCGGGGATGGTGGTGAAGCATTTGCGCTGCCAAATTGACGGGCTTCTCGATCTGGCGCGGCTGTCACTTGAAGTACGCACCGTCATCACCGAACTGCGCGCGGAAGTCGTATGCGCATAGCTCGGCGGCGTTCCAATCGCGCGCTCGGGCCTTTTCAATGACCTTTTGGAGCTTCGTATATGTCGCGTTGGAGAGTTCGCCCGCGGCGTGCCGGTTGTCGATCGCGCGCGCGTTTCGTTCCAGCTCCTGCGCATTCCTGAGCGAGACGGCTGAGAGGAGGGCCTCGAACGCGCGGGCGTTTTTGACCTCGCGCTCCGAGGGTTCGCCGGCGCAGCCGATCACGAGCAACAGGAGGAGCGCAACGATCTGTCCGCGTTCTTCAATACGAGCCGCCATCGATCACCTCCCCATTGCTCCGGCTGCTGAGAGCCTGCCAGGTCCGCAAGTTGATGGACTGCTTGACGAACCGGACGGAGCCGTCACCCATGAGGACGTTCGCGCCGCCGGGGTGGAGGGCGTACATCTCGTCGGTGTGTCCCAGTGGACTGTTCGGAGGATGGATGACCACCGGGCTCTCGTAAAGGGACGGGCCACTATGGGCCGCGAGGAGGGCGCCGGGGTAATCGTAGTTCACGCCAGTGCCGCCTGTGCCCGCGCTGGCGAAGGCGTTGTACGCGAAGTGCCGGTACCCGGGGATGATTCCCACCCAGCTCGCGTCGGCGAGGTACGGCGTTTTCTCGCCTGCGAACACGGTGTTGCTCAAGCCGTCGGTCACCGCCGCGTAGGTGATACGGCTGTTGCGGGAAAGCGGGCCATTGTAGCCTTTGACCGGGTCGTCGTAGTTGGTGTTGGCTGGCGTGATGCTCGTGTCGTTCCAGCCCATGTTGTACTGGTAGTTGGCGCGGGCGAACTGGGTGTTCGCGACAGGCAGTAACTTCTGGTTCGCGTCGACCATCGGGCACGTCGCGCCGGGGTTGTTGGCCGAGGGGCAGAGGTAGACGCCCACGACGGTGGTGACAGCGGTTCCGTTGTCGGCCACCCAGGTCGGCAGCGACACGTTGATCGCGTTGTACAAAGGTGCCTGCTCGGCCTGGGGCAGGACCAGGGCGAGCCAACCCCACCCCGGCCCGTTGTCATTCGTCAGGGGATCCGGGTTGTAGCCCGGCACGGCCACGGGTCCCAGCGGGACCGTTGAGCTGATGTACCCCGAGACGATGCAACCAACGGCGGACTCGTAGTTGGCGATCGCCAGGCCGATTTGCTTCAAGTTGTTGGTGCACTGGGTCTTCCTCGCTGCCTCCCGCGCTGCTTGAACGGCGGGTAACAACAATGCGATCAGCACTGCAATGATCGCGATCGCCACCAGCAGCTCGATGAGCGTGAAGCCCCGGCTGTTGGGCAGAACGCTTCTCCGGCGCCTTCTCATGGCAAACTCCTTTCGGTCATCGAAAAGTCTCGTTAGCGGAGATACTATCGTCATTATTCGCAAATCACAATCTGGATTTTTGGTTAACCAAAATTTTTATTGTGGATCGTCATCACGGCTGCGTCGGGAGCCCAAATCTGGATCGCGAACAGGGATTCGGATGTCGAGTGTGGGCCGGACCGTGGTTCTGGCCGATTCTCGGAAAGGGGCGTATTGACGTTTCAGTTCCAGTTCAGGAGAGGCTGAGAGGTGAGAATTCGGGCATGGGTATGAATCCGTTCGACGTCTCGATGAAGGAATTGGTCTGGGATGATCCCGGCAGTTGGCTGGAGCGGTTGGGGATCGAGCCGCACGGGCTGGTCGAGGTGGTTGATAGTGACATCACAACCCTGAGCGCCGCGGCCGACAAGGTGCTACGCGTAGGTGGATCGGAGCCGTTTCTCGTGAACATTGAGTTCCAATCGGCCCACAAGTCCGAGCTGATGCGGACGCTCTGGTATCGCCAGGTGGCGCTGGATTACCGGCACGACCAGCCAGTGCTGACGGTATTGGTCCTGTTGCACAAGGAGGCGAACTCACCCGCGTTGACGGGAACGTATGAGCGTCACCTGCCTGATGGGCGGCTCACCAACACGTATCATTATCAGGTGGTGCGCCTCTGGCAGGAGAACATCGAGCCTTACCTCACCACGGGGGTCAATCTCGTTCCCCTTGCGCCGTTGACCAATGTCAGCGAGGAGGAATTACCCAACGTGGTCCGGAGGATGGTCGATCGGATCAACCGTGAACCTCGTGCGCGGGCCTCGAAACTCTGGACGGCGGCATACTTGCTGATGGGGCTTCGCTATAATGAGGAACTGGTGGGTCAGCTTCTGGAAGGGGTTCAGACGATGCAAGAATCGACGACATACCAGGCGATCCTGAAGAAGGGCCATGCGGAAGGTCTGCAGGAAGGGCTGAATAAAGGACAGCGCGACCACGCCCATCGGTGCGTGCTGTTTCTCGGAAGCGATCGCTTTGGTGAGCCCGACACCGCTACGTCGGCTGCCTTGGATGCAATTCAGGATCTGGACCGGCTGGATTCATTGGTCCGTCGGATCTTCGATCCGAACGTCCGAACCTGGTCGGATTTGCTGGCGGGCGAGTGATAAACCCGCGACCAGTCCACCAGACGTACAGGAGTCGGCCGATGCGTGAAACGCCGGCCTACGAGGCGATCTTACAGGAAGGCCGCGAAGAGGCCCGAGAAAAGGCCCGGATCGAGGGCTTGTCGGAGATCTGGGTAGAATATTGGGCCAAAGGTTATGCAGAGAGCTGGCTGCGAGGATGGGTTGAAGGACGTCTCGAAGTCGGACGCCAATGGTCGCTTCTCACGGGGATCGATCGTTTTGGTGAGGCCGACGCGGCCACTACGTCGACTGTGAATGCGATTCAGGGCCTGGAGCGGCTAGATTCGTTGCGTCGCCGTCTCCTGGATCCCAACGTCCGAAGCTGGGCGGAGTGGCTCGCGGACGACTGAAGTCCCCCTTTGCCCGCTGAACGAATTTGCCTCCCAAGGTCGTCAACGGGGTAACCGCGCACGTCGCATCAAAACAGTTTCTCCTGTCCATCAGGAACGAAGGATTCATCCCGGCGAGCGAATACCCAGGAGACGCTCTCGTCCGTACCATCGGAAAACCGCCTGAGCATTGCCACCTTCGATCGAGTCATTCGAATGAGCACACCGATCATCGCACCGCCTCGAGGACCAGGATGTCTGGTCCAGCTTCTCTGGTTCGTCTTCATTGGCTGGTGGGTGACGCAGATCTGGGTCGGCGTGGCCTGGATCTTCCTGGTCACGATCATCGGCCTGCCGATCGGCCTCTGGATGCTGAACCGAGTGCCGCAAGTTGTGGCGTTGCGCGACCCGAGTGAAGTGCGCGTAAGAGCCCGGCAGGTCGGCAAGAACCTCTGGGTCTACGAGGCTTTCCAGGCGCCCCAGTATCCGTTTCTGGTCCGGGCGGTCTATTTCGTGCTGTTTGGTTGGTGGGTGAGCGCTCTCTGGATGGCACTGGCATCGCTGGTCTGCTCGACGATCATCGGGCTGCCGCTGGGGATCTGGATGTTCGACCTCGTTCCCATGCTCGTCACATTGCGGCGCTGACGCGACGGCCTTGCGGCGATGTTTCGTCCACCGGCCAGAGCCGGGCGATCTCCTGTGTGAGCTTCGGTTCCAACGGCAGTGCGGGCGTCCTCCGTCCTGCCAGGCGACGCGCCAGGTCGGGTGCGTCACGCAGAGGGACCTCGACGGACTCCGCCGCGCGTCGCAAGCTTGCGCCGGTGGCTCCTTTGGCGGCGGCGAGCACCCGGAACCGTCGTGGTGGCGGTGCGCCTCCGACAAGTACGATCAACCCGGCGGGCCCGGTCAGTGCCAGCGTGGCTCCAGCGACGAGCTCGCGTTCGTCCCCGCTCCGGCTCCGAGCCAGCCGGCGCCGACGCGCGCGCAAGGCGGGGTCCCCTTCCATCGTCCGGAGGTCTTCGCGCTCTTCCTCGGGCGTGAGGCGGAGCATGGCCTCGAACCGTTGATACTGCAAACCAAAGTCGACCAGGCCAAGCACCAACACGGCCCCCGCGAGCATCAGCGTCGCATGCCGGAACGCCGCGCCGAGGGCTGGGGCCAGTTGCGGCGTTTCGAGCGCACTGAGTTGCTGGAAGTCGCGCCAACCGGAGCGGATCGTCCCGGCGGTCACCAGAACGATGATGATTGCTTTGACAATGCTCCATGCGCCGCGCTCGCCACGAGCAGCAAGGCTAGGCCCACGCCCTAAGGCCCACAGTCGCGTGGGGTCGGGGGCGAGTCGCCCCGGCGTCCACAGGCCGCCGACCTGAACTTGATGTGCAGCGAAGGCGCCGAGGGCGCCCCCGAATGTTATCGCGAGTAGCGGCCAGGCGACATTCAGCGTTACCGCTCTGAGGTGCGCGACGACCACGCCAGCGTCGCCGAAAACGGGCATCTCTTCCCGAAGCGGCGCCTGCACCGCGTTGAGCAACCCCGCCGCCAGGTCATCGCCCCAGACCCCGAGCAGGAACACGACGACGAGAAGGCCTGCCGCCCCCGTCAGCTCGGCGCTGTGCGCGACGTGACCGCTTTCGCGCGCCTGCTGCCGGCGCAGTTTTGAGGGTGCTTGGGTCCGTTCCTCGGACATGCATGATAACCTTATAATGATCTAGAGCGATTAAGGGTCTTATCGCGCACGCAATTCGGGAGGGCGAGGCTCCGTCCGAGCCAGCCTTGATCCACCGGCGAGTCTTCGAGTCGGTGGATCATCGCGAGCCGCCACGCGGGAAGGTCCCAAGACGCGCGATGTTCGTAGGACTCGAAGACTCGTCGTCCGAACAAGGCTGGCTCGGACGGAGCCTCGCCCTCCCGGGTCTGTGCAACGCAAAAGTGAGGAGCGCTCTCGAGTCTCATCACAACAAGACCATCCAGGCCGTGGAGAACAGCGCCGCGACAGCCACCAGTCCGGCGATCGCGAATGCGAGCCCGAGCATCGTACGCAACGGGAGCGACAGGGCGAGCAACGGCAGCGACGGCGCCGTGCGGCCGAGCAATCCGAGCGCCACGCCCGCCAGCGCCAGGGCCAGAGCCGGTGGCGCGGCGGCGCGAAGGGCGAGCTCGAGCGCCTCGCTGACGCGTCCGAAAGCCAGGCGAGCGGTTTCGTCCGAAAGCGAGGGTCCACCGCCGGGCAGCACCCGGTAACTTTCCGCCAGGGTCTGGACCAGACGGAGCGGTCCCTCCAGCGCCAGAAACGTCGCCAGTGCGATCAGGCCGTAGAGATGCCCAAGGGGAGTGAGCTCGCCGCCAGCCTCCGGATCGAAAAGCGCCGCCGGTGCAAGCCCTGCCTGCGCTCCGACTAACTCGCCCGCTAGCCTCGCTCCCGCAATGACCAGAGCTGCTGACCAGCCCAGTGCCGCTCCGATGAGCACCTCGGCGAGTCCCGCCCGCACCAGACCGAGCGCATCGGCAGGAGCCACAAGCGTCGGCGCGAGCAACGGCGCGAGGATCCCCGTCAGCAGGACCGCGAGCACGACGCGGATACGCCAGTCGAGCCCGGGCGTCGCCAGGGCGGGCGCAGTCCAGCACAAACCGGCGACCCGGCCCAGGATCAGGGCCGAGGCGGCGGCATGCTGCCAGAGCCAGAACAGCGTGATCGGGTCTGCTGGCAATCGCGTCAACCTCCCGATAGCAGGAGCCCGGGAAGCGCATCGAGCAGGCCGCTTGTATAGTCGACCCAGCGGCCGACCATCCACGGCAAGAGCGCGAGCACAACAAGCACCACGGCGATCAAACGCGGGACCAGGGCCACGGTCGGCTCGTGCAACTGGGTCAGCGTCTGCACGATCCCCACCACCAGCCCCACCACCAGCGCCGCCAGGAGCACAGGACCACCCAGCTCGAGCGCAAGCTGGAGCGCCTGGCGGGAGTCATCGAGAATCGGGGCCATGTCCATCGCCCTTGCGCTCCTTTCGACCGAACCGACTCAGGTGATCGGGCCAAAGCTTTGCAACAACATCGTCGCCACGCGCAGCCAGCCGTCGGCCAGTACGAACAGGATCAGCTTCAGCGGCAGCGACACCAACGACGGCGGCAGCATGAACAGGCCCATCGACGCCAGCACGGCGGAGACGACCAGGTCGATGACCAGGAACGGCAGGTAGAGGTAAAACCCGATCACCAGGGCCGTCGTCAGCTCGCTCAAGAGATAGGCCGGAGCCACTACGCTGAGCGGAAAATCGGTGCCGTATTTCGGCACCGTCTGCCCGGGCGACTTTGCCGTATGCTCATACAAGGTCCAGACGTAATCCTGATGATTCGTGCGTTCGATCTGCGCGATCATGAACGCCTTGATCGGCTTCGAGCCGGCCGCCCAGGCCTCGGCGGCGGTTGCCTTATGGCTGGCGAACGGTTCGACCGCCTCCGTGTAGACCGTTTCGGCCACCGGGCGCATGACCAGGGCCGTAAGGAGCAGCGCCAGGACGGTTAACACCTGGTTGCCGGGGACCTGCGGGCTCCCCAGGGCCTGTCGCAATAGCAGAAGTACGATGTTGATGCGAACGAACGCCGTGACCATCAGGATGGCCGCGGGCGCGAACGAGATCAGAGCGAACAGGGCAATGTTCTGGGCCGTGCGGCGGGTTTCCGGCGAATCGAGGAATGCGAGAATCCCGGTGTCTGGTGCGGGCTTCGGCGCAGGTTCGTGAGTGACGATCTCGGCGAGAGGCGCGTTGGGCTGGACGCGTGGCTCAAACCGAGCGCGTTCGGCGCGATCGTCGCGGACCGTTGAGGGGGGTTCGCCGGCTCCTAGCAGCAACAGCGCGGCCATGGCAACGAGGACTGCGGCCTTCGCACTTAGGGGAACTTCATAACTCCCCCCCTTGGGAAGCTGGCCACCCGACACTTTTTGCGCGGCGGAACGTCTTGCAAGGCTTGCACTTATGATCCGACAGGCGATGATCGCTCCAAAATGGCTGTTTTTCAGCCACCATAGCCTTGTTCGTTC
>DAIDJG010000556.1 GCA_027451445.1 Singulisphaera sp. | reverse complement strand
CAAGGGTGAAACGAAGCCGCACGAGGGACCTGAGCGCATTGACGAGCCACCAGGTAAAATCACCCAATATGCGCGCTGAAAGCGCACAAAAAGTGGAAGGAAGAGCGCAGCGCGGTCTGAGGCCACTTTTCACCATCCCACTCGGAGCCAGTCCCCGTTTTCCGGCTCCGCTCCACTTCCGGGACAGACTCTCAGCGATTCTCCAGCCGGAACCAGTAAAACCCGTGCGGCCCCGGCGTCAGGAAATAAGGAAGCTCCCCGATCTTCGGAAAGGGCGTGTTTCCGAGGATCTCGATCGGCGTGAGACCCTGGCACGACGACAGATCCAGCTCCACGGGCTGTGCGAAGCGCGACAGGTTATTCACGATCAACACCGTTTGGTCCTGGTACTTGCGCAAATACGCGACGATCCGGTGGTTCGGACAATTGACGAACTCGAGACTCCCGCGGCCGAAGACGCGATGTTCCTTGCGCACCTGGATCAGGCGTTTCAACCAGGTCAACATCGACGTGGGAGCCCGGAGCTGGGCCTCGACGTTCACGGACTGGTAATTATAAATGGGATCGAGGATCACCTGCTGATACAAGGCCGACGGATCCGCGCGCGAGAACCCGGCGTTACGATCGCCCGTCCAGTGCATGGGGGTCCGGACACCGTTACGGTCGCCCACGTACATATTGTCGCCCATGCGGATCTCGTCGCCGTAGTAAAGCACCGGGCTCCCGGGCAGTGTGAACAGGAGGCTGTAGAGCAACTCCATCTGCCTGCGCCCATTGTCCATCAGCGGAGCGAGCCGGCGGCGGATGCCCAGGTTCAAACGCATCCGCGGATCCTTTGCGTACTCAGTGTACATGTAGTCGCGTTCCTCGTCCGTGACCATCTCGAGCGTCAACTCATCATGGTTGCGGAGGAACAAGGCCCACTGGCAGGTGGTGGGGATTGCGGGCATCTGGTTCATGATGTCGATGATCGGCCGCTGATCCTCGCGCCGGATCGCCATGAAGAGACGGGGCATGAGCGGGAAGTTGAACGCCATGTGGAACTCGTCACCGTCGCCGTCCCCGCTGCCGAAATACGGCAGGAGATCGCTCGGCCACTGGTTTGCCTCGGCCAGCAGCAATGTGCCGGGATAGCGCTCGTCAACGAACCGCCGCATCTCCTTGAGGAACCCATGGGTCTCGGGCAAGTTCTCGCAAGTCGTCCCCTCGCGCTCGAACAGATAAGGCACGGCGTCGACCCGGAACCCGTCGATGCCGCGGTCCAGCCAGAAGGCCATGATGTCGAGCATCTCCTGGCAAACGGCGGGGTTGTCGTAGTTGAGGTCGGGCTGATGGCTGAAGAATCGGTGCCAGAAATACTGACGGGCAACAGGATCCCACGTCCAGTTGGATTGCTCAGTGTCGCGAAATATGATGCGCACGTTGCGGTACTTCTCGTCGGTGTCGCTCCAGACGTAGTAATCGCGCTTCGGGGAATCCGGGTCCCGGCGGGCCTCCTGGAACCAGGGATGCTGGTCTGAGGTGTGGTTGACCACGAGGTCGGCAATGATCCGAATGCCCCGGGCGTGCGCAGCTTTCGTCAGGGCTTCGAAGTCCTCCACTGTGCCGATCGTGGGATGAATCTTTCGGAAATCGGCGATGTCATAACCGTCGTCCTTGAGCGGTGATGCGTAAATCGGCATCAGCCAGAGACAGTCGACGCCGAGGTCCTTGAGGTAGTCGAGCTTGAGGGTCAACCCCTCGAGGTCGCCGTTGCCGTCGTTGTTGGCGTCGAAAAAACCGCGCACATAGACCTCGTAGAAAACCGCGTCCATGTACCAATGCGTGTCTGGCTTATTCATGAGAGGTCTTCCACCAAAAGGAGAAAATGCTCAAAACGGGTCGACTGTATGACCATTGGCCCGCGGTTTGCGAAGTAGGGGCAGCAATCGGATCGGTGGCCAGGAAAGCCGCCCTGCATCTTGAGTTCCGCGAGAGCGCGAAAAACGGAGCTGGTTCGGCGGCCCTCCGTGGCGAGGGCCACGTTTCGCGACAGCGCGGCGGGTGATTCCGCAACGGGGACTGACATCCATGAGAAACTTGAGCCTCGCATTCGGCGCGATTCTCGTGCTTTCCCTGTCCCGTCCTGCCGATGCCCAGGTGTTTATACGCAGCGGCGCGGCAGTGTGGCCGGTGGGAGAGGTGGTTGCGACGCCTACGGCGCTTTCGATGGAGTCGTACGTGATTCCTTACAGCTACTGGGGCGCTTACCCGTTGGCACCGGCTCGGGGTTATGTGGGGTGGGGGGCGAACGATGGCTTTGCGTTCTACGGCAATGTGTATGGGCGCCCTTATGACCTCTGGACCTGGCCGTACATGAGTGAATCGTATTACGGGGGGAGAATGGCACGCTACTACTATCCGCCTGTCCGATAGAGCGTTCCGCCGGCGCGGTGCGCCGTCCCCCCCGGCCGCTTCGACACGGATGGGTAAGCGGCCGGAGGGGACGTCGCGTGTGTCGGTTCTCTCGGAACGGTTGACAGAGACGAGACGCCAGGGCACGGGTGCTCTACTTCAAGGAGCACCCGTGCCCGCCGTGCTTTTCGTGGTAACGCTGGTGATACTCTTCCGCCCGGTAGAACGTCGCTGCGGGAACGATCTCGGTGACGATCGGGCGCGAGAACCTGCCGCTGTGATCGAGCGCTGACTTCGATTCCTCCGCGGCAACCCGCTGTTCGTCGTCGTGGTAGAAAATGACGGATCGATATTGCGTCCCGACGTCGAAGCCCTGCCGGTTTCGTGTCGTTGGGTTATGGACGTTCCAGAAGACGTCAAGAAGCTGTTCGTAAGACACGATCGCGGGGTCGAACTCGACTTCCACCACCTCCGCGTGTCCTGTTCCGTGACCGCAGACATCCTGATACGTCGGGTTGGGCAGCGTGCCTCCGGAGTACCCGACCGCCGTCTCCACGACGCCGGGAACCTGCCGGAAAGTTGCTTCGACGCCCCAGAAGCAGCCGGCTCCGAATGTTGCCTTTTTCATCGTGGGCATCGCTCCTCAGATTCGTAATCCAGGTGCTTTGTTTGGGATCGTCTCGAGTCGACGTGCGCTCGCCGAAGGTAGCGGCAACTGTCAGGCCACCGATGGGCGCGGAGGAATGATCTTACATCCACCATCTGCCATTTTTCCTCTGCCATTTGCCATCTTGCATTTGCCATCTGCCATCGTGCGTGTGATCCTACCGCCCTATTTGTACGGACGCTTCGCCGCCTCGGCAAGAACCCGCGGAGTCGAGCTCGCGTCAGCGAGTTCCCAGAAGAAGTAGTCGTTGCTCTGCTCCGGATAGTCGCGAACGCGTTCCTCGACGGACGCTAGAGCTTTACGCACCCATTCGCCGGCACAGTCTGAGCGCCGGGCGCTGGGTGGCACTTCGAAGGGTTCGAGGAACTCGAGGTGGTGCGTTCCGGACTCGTCGAGCCGGCAGAACGCGGGCACCACCGAGGCACCGGTCATCGCCGCGAGGTTGACCCATGTGGTACTGAACGCCATCGTCTGGCCTAGAAACTCCGCGTGTGCGGCCTTGGAGTCGGATGAGCGGACGTCGGACGCAAGCATGAGCACCATCCCCGCGTTCAGAGCACGCGCTGCGTGGAGGATGGTGGCTGTGGCGTCCGCCCTCGTCCCGCGCCGGGAGAGGAACAGGCCGGACTGGCCGAACGTGTCGTCGATCGCGAATTGGCGGCTCAGGAAGTTCGAGATATTCCTCGGCCGCTCGCCGAACCATCGCGCGGGATAGCCCTGGCGGAGCATCCAGTGGGCAATGAGGACGTGGGAACCAAAGTGATTCGCGAGCAGGATAACCCCTTTGCCTCGCGACAGGGCCTCGTCGAGCCCCTCTCGTCCCGATACCTCAAACAGCGCGGCGACCTGAGCGTTGGAGCGGTCCAGAAGCCGGTCGCGCGTCCGCCAGCGATACGTCTGGCGAGCCAGCGAACGACTCACCTGCCGCACGTCCCAGTCGCGTCGCAAACGCTTGCCACCTTGCGTTACGGCGTCTTCGTACAGCCTGGTCTGGTTCGGCACAACGAGGAGGTCGAGGCGTCCCATCACACCGAGCAACTTGTAGGACAACCGGTAGGGCAACAGGCGCAGGACGGGGAGCACAACCTGCAATACCACTTTGTGCACGATCATCCAGCGCTGCCACATTAGCGGGCTCCGTCGCGGACGGGAGAAGGTCGAGGCCGCTCGCCTCGAGTTCGGTCGCCGACGCTGACTCTACGAAGGGACGCTGAGAACCGCCGCCCCGAACGTCGTCCCACCGCCGAAGGCTGTGAGTCCGAGCGTATCTCCGGGCTGGAGCGAGCCGGACAGTTCCGCGAGCGCCAGGGGGATGCTCGAAGACGACGTATTCCCCAGGCGAGCGATGTTGCAAAAGACCCGGTTTCCCGCTGGCCCGAGCTTCTTCCGGATGTCCTGGACGATCCGACCGTTGGCCTGATGCGGAACAATCCAGCTCAGGTCGCCGAGGGCTATCCCTGCGTCGTCACAGGCCCGCTGAAGCATCGCGATCATGCGCGGAATGGCCTCGCAGTAGACGAGCAGGCCGTCCATCGTCAGGTAACCCGGATCGCGCGCAGGGAGATTGAGGAGCTGGCCCGTGTCGCCTTTCGCCGAAACGACCGGCCGGCGCGTCCAAAAACGCGGGGGCGTCCGACACTCCTGCCCCGTAACGAAGGTGGCCGAGGCGGCGTCCCCGAACAGAATCGCCGTGCCGAAATCGGTAGGGTCGATCACCCGGCTGATCGTTTCTGTCGTAACGACGAGGACCCTGGCTTCGGGAAAGGTCCGCGTGTAATCGAACGCGGCGGCGAGCGCATAGAGGTAGCCGGTGCACGCGGCAAAAATGTCGTGAGCCGGGATCTCGCGGTTCGGGTCGAGCGCGTTCAGGATGAGGCAGGCCGTCGACGGCATGATGGTCAATGGCGTGGTCGTGCAGCAGATGACCGCGTCGACGTCCGCGAGCGTCAGGCCTTCCTGATCGAGCAGTTTGCGCGCCGCCGCGACGCCCAGCGTGAGCACCGACTCCTCCGCACCGAGCCGGCGACGGCTTTCGATCCCCGTGCGCTGAAGGATCGCCTGGGCGTTCTTGCCCGGGAAACCCTCGACGAGCGACTCGTTCGTAAGCTCAGCCGACCCGAGAGCCGTCGCGATGGACGAGAGTCCCGCCAATGCGGGACTCGCTTTCTGCGGTCGGTAGCGAGCGTGGGGCGCGTGCGATTGGTACTCGGGGACGACCCCCGCGCGGGATTCCTCCATGAATCCGCACTCCTTCGAGGACGGCACTCGTCCAGGGTGCAACGGTCAAAACGACCGCGCAGGTCGCTCAGCGCGGCCTCGAAGAGGGTCTATACCGGAAATGGGGGGAGCGGACAAGCCGCATTCTGACGGCGCAGCCTAACACCGTTGAGTTCGCTCAGGCCGCTGCCGAGGTGCCGTAATGCCGCTCCAGCAATTCGAGCAGATCCGCGACCGACCGGAAGTTCTTGATCTCGTGCACCCCGATATCGACCTGGAGTTGATCTTCCAGCTTCAGGACGATCGCCACCATGTCGAGCGAGTCGAGCCCCAGGTCTTCCACCAAAAGCGAATCCACACCGATCCTCAAGCCGCGTGCGCTTTCACTTTCCTCGCGGATCGCCTTTTCAATCACTTCCAAAAGCTTGTGGTCCGTCACGTGGCCTCCTTGCCGACCCGGCCGATCGCTTTCTTCCGAGGCGACGAATCGCCTCTTTGCATCCATGCAATTTGAGAAGAAAACGGAAACCTCGCTGCATTGAATGGCGAGTTCTCGTCGTGTGCGATGAGAACTTGGGAACCGTTCCCTTCTTCTATCGGCCGGGGAAATGAGTGACTTGAGGGATCTTACCGAAAAAATCGATTTTTTGTCGCGGTCAATCCCGTGCGAGTTATGCGGGTCAGTGCGCGGTGGGCGGGGCTTGTGCGTGTCTGGCTGATCGGCTAGACCAAGTCGTACGCACGACCAACAACCGTCCGTGATACGAACGGTCAACAACCCAAGGGATTTCGACCGATGGCGAGCCCCGGAGTGCCGTCCTTGACGAAGGAAACCGTGCAGCGCCTGGCGCGCGAACAAGCCGGGCTGATAATCCCCGAGAGCACACTTGAAGACTTCACGAAAACCGTTAACGCCCTCCAGGCCGAGGCGCATTCGTCGTACAGCGCGACTCAGCGAGCTGACGAGCCCGCCGTGATGTTCGCCCTTGAGGAATGGACGAATGATTGACCTGACCTCGGCCAACGCCCGCGCGATTGCCGCCCTGGTGCGCAGTCGCCAGCTCAGTGCGGTTGAAGTGACCCAATCCGCGCTCGACCGCATCGAACGGTTTGACCCGCTCGTCCGTGCGTTCATCACGGTTACCCGTGATGAAGCGCTTCGAGACGCCGCCCAGGTCGATCGCGACATCGCGGCCGGGAAGGCGCTCCCGCTGGCGGGGATGCCGCTGGCCGTGAAAGACAGCTTTGATGTGAAGGGCGTTCGCACCACGGCCGGGTCAAAGGTGATGGCCAAGGTCGCCACCGAAGACGCGACGGCAGTCGCTCGTCTGAAGGCGGCAGGTTGCGTCGTGGTCGGCAAAGCCTCGCTGCACGAATTCGCGTTCGGATTCACGAACCAGAATCGGCATCACGGCGATTGCAAGAATCCCTGGGACACCTCGCGCATTCCCGGCGGCAGTAGCGGCGGCAATGCGGTGGCGCTGGCGTGCTCGATGGCTTTGGGGGCGATCGGTGGTGACACGGGCGGCTCCATCCGGATGCCCGCTGCGCTATGCGGCGTCGCCGGATTGAAGGTTACGTACGGGCGGGTGAGCCGATATGGGGGTGTCCCCTTGAGCTGGTCGATGGACACCGTTGGTCCGATGGCGCGCAACGTCGGTGATCTCGCGCTCATGCTCCAGGTAATGGCCGGCGCGGACCCCAAAGACCCGGCGACGAGCCGTAAGCCAGTCCCCAATTACGCCGAAGCCGCGCGGGGCGCGGACCTGCAAGGGATTCGGATCGGGATCCCTCATCGCCATTTCTTCGAGGCTGTTGAGCCTGACGTCGGTGCTGCCCTCCAGGATGCCATGCAGATCCTGAAGGGGTTGGGCGCGACCCTGCGGGATGTCGATTTCCCGGACATCGATCCCGTGGTGGGTGCACACCGTGCGATCATCTTCAGTGAGTCGGCGGCGGCTCACGAAAGCCTCGTTCGGGATCGCGGAGCCGACTTTGATCCGTCCATCTTGCCGCTGCTTCAGGCCGGACATTTCTTCAGCGCTCCGCAGTACCTGGCCGCGCAACAGACGCGGGCCAAGGTGATCGCGGATTACCGGAAGTTGTGGAAGTCGTTCGACGTTCTGGTCGCGCCGACCTGTCCCATTGGCGCCACGACGATCGGCGCAACGACGGTGAAACTGAAAGGGGAGGACCGGCCCCTCGTCCGCGTTTACCTCGATCACACGCTTCCCTTCAACCTGACCGGTCAGCCCGCGCTGTCGATCCCCTGCGGATTTACGAACAAGGCGCTGCCGGTTGGCCTTCAACTCGTCGGCCGGCCGTTCGAGGAGGCCGGGCTTCTGCGCATTGGCGCGGCCTTTGAATCGGCGACGACCTGGCACGAGAAACGGCCCAACCTGGATCGGTTGAAGAAA
>DAIDJG010000555.1 GCA_027451445.1 Singulisphaera sp. | reverse complement strand
CTGGCTCCGGACGTCTTCGGACGGTGCCTGTCCCCATTTCCACGCTTCACGCTCCGCCGGAAAAGGGGGACAGGCACCTCGAAGACTCGGAGCCAGTCCCCCTTTTCCGGCTCCGCTTCAGTTCCGGGACAGACTCAAACGCATCCGACGCCGCGACGAGCCCACCGATCCCATGTGCGTCTCAGCGGTGGGCTTCGATCGTCTCGCGGTTGGGAACGCTGAGCGCTTCCGAACGGCCGTGCCGGAGGCGGGCCGCGAAGATCAGGTAGGCGGGAACGAGCACGGGTCGCACGACGAAGGTGTCGAGCAAGACGCCAAACGTCAGCGCATAGCCAAGCTGGTACATCCGGGCGAGCGATCCGCCGAAGGCGAGTGAGCAGAACGTCCCGGCCATGATGAAACCGCAGCCGGAAATGATGCTGCCGGTCTTCACCAGCGCCTCGGTCACGCCGTTGATAGGGCCGTGCTTGCGCTGTTCTTCGTCAATCCGAGTGACGAGGATGATGTTGTAGTCCTCGCCGACGGCGATCAGGAGCGTGAACAGGAAGATCGGCACCGTCCAGTCGAGCCCCGGGAACGCCGGTCCGTCCAGGAGCCGGAAGACGGCGAAGGCCGATCCCAGGGTCACGAGGTAACCGAAGATGACGCTTAGGACCAGGTAAATCGGGACAATGAGCCGGCGCAGGAGCAGGATCAAAACGACGAGGACGCTGAAGGTGACGAACAGGTTGATCCGGTTCCGATCCCGATCGGCCACGACCTTGAGGTCGCGGAAGCTGGCCGTCGCGCCGGTGAGGTAGAGCTCGCTTCCCTGAAGCCCCTTGGGCAGCTCGGCGCGGATCGCCGGTTCGAGGACGTCGAGGTGATGGATGCTCTCGCGAGTGTAAGGGTCGAGATCGAGCACCAGGCTGAGACGGGTAACGTGGTGGTCCAATTCCTTCGTTTTGCTGACGTAGTGCTCGATGGCGTGGCCGAGGATCAGCGGTTCGGCGACGACGGACGACAGGACCCCGGGCCCGTTGAGCACTTCGCGGGCGGTCTCGGTGATCCCCAGCGGGTCGGCGACACTCCGCAGGTCGGCGATCTTGAGCTCCTTGCGGCGCTTCTCGAGCCGGTCGGCCAGGGTTCGGATCATGTCGATTCCGTCCTTGTGGGAGAAGTCGACCCGATCGTTGCGGATCACCAGCGTGAGCGGTCCGGCATCACCGGCGGGGTAATGCTTCATGAGCGCCCTGGTGCCCTTTACGCTCGGCGCACCTTTCGGCAGACCCTGGATCAGCCCGAAGTTGAGGTTGTTGTAGTTCACCACGGCATACGCCGCGAACGGGCTGAGGACGAGCACCGTGAGTACCCAGATCGTTCCCGGCCGTTTTTGAAGCGCCTGTCCGACCCAGCCCCAGAGGGCCTCCAAAGGACCGTGCGTTCCGGCGGACGCACCTTGGGTCGCCTCATGCTCGACGCGCCTGGGCACGCCCCGGGGCCAAAACGCGGTGCGGCCCGCCAGGCGCAACAGGGCGGGGGCCAACGTCATCGTCGCACAGAGCATCACGAAGAGGCTCAACGCGATGCCGAACCCGGCCTCTCGGAACTTGCCGAAATGGGCAAACATCAACGTGCCAATTCCGCAGATCACCGTCGCTGCGCTCGCGGTGAGGGCGCCCCCAATGTTGCCGAGCGCACGCGCCACCGCCTGTCCCACGTGCTCTTCCGTCTCCAGCTCCTCCTGGTAGCGCGAGATGAGGAACAGGTTGTAGTCCACGCCCGCCGCGTACGCGACGACGGTCGTATACACGTCCAGGCCGCGGAAGACCTCGACATAGCCCGCCTTCGCGAGTAGCTCGAGGATCCGGAGCGCGACACCGACCGCGACGTAGAGCGTGAGCAACGGGACGAGGGCGATGAGCGGAGCCCGGTAGTAGACCAGGAGCAGAATGATCACAATCCCAATCGTCCAGGCCTGGATCGTGTGGGCGCTTTTCGACTCGGCCTTCATCATGTCGCGGCCGATCTCGGCGCTGCCCGACAGGTCGATTTCCAACCCGGCCGGGATGGCCCGCTCGCTCCTGAGCCGCGCGAGGATGTGGTCGATCTGCTTCAGGAGCGGGAGGTTGCGCCGGAGCATGAAGTCCGTCGTGAGTTCGATGACCACCAGGGAGGCGTGTTTGTCCTCGCTCACGAGGAGCGGGCCGGCCTCTTTGTCCTGCAGGCTGAGGAAGCGGGTAATGATCCGGCCCAGGCGTTGTCCCTTGTGCGAAGGCTCGGGGCTCTCATCGTGGGCGAGCGGCTCGAGGGCCGGCAGGAGCTTGCTCGTGATGAACCGGCGGTCGTCGTCGGTCAGCTTCTGATCGCCCTCGTCACGCGTGGCGACGATCACGACGCTGCTCTCCGCGCGACCGTGCGGGAATGCGCGTCGCAACAACTCCTCGCCGCGCAGGCTGGGGATCTTGCGCGGCAGGAACTGGAACTCGCCGTCGCGCGCGATCTCATGCCAGCGAGGGGCGGCCCACAAGGTGCCTGCCCAGAGAAGGATCCAGCCGACCAACCAGGCCGCAGAGGTTTTTGAGATGATTCGTCCGAGCCAATCGTACATCGAATTCAACCCGAGGATCTGACGTTGCCTACGCCGCAACGAGCCATCAAAGTTGCAAGACGTATGCCGTTGTCGACTTGCTGCAAAGTGGCGAATCAGGTGCCGCAGGACGATCGCCGGCGCGTAGGTTCGTCGGTGGTCGGATTCGATCTGCGATTGCGGGTGGGTCGGAGGCATGCCGGTTGCACGCAAGAAGAGAGAAGCGGTCCCCGATGGGAGGGCCGCCCTTTCTGGAGTCAGTTCCCAGAGGAGGACCGTGATGGAGCGCCGCGAAATGTTGGGCGTGATCGGGCTCGGGGCCGCGGGTCTGCTGGCGACCGGCCGAAACGCCGAGGCCGATGATGCGAACCGCTTTAAGTATTCCAGCCAGCTCGACAAAACGCACGTGGATTGCCTCGACGCCTGCACCGCCAGCGCGGCAGCGTGCAATGAGGCGTCCCATCACTGCTGGATGCAGCTTGAAAAGGGGAGCACGGACAAGGAACATCATGCCCATGCGCACCACATGACCGCGGATTGCGCGGCCATGTGCGCGGTGTCCGCAGCTCTCGTGGCACGTCAAAGCCCACTGATGGACGCCCAGTGTAACGCCTGTGCCGAGGCGTGCCGGCGTTGCGCTGAGGAGTGCGAGAAAGGCCAGTCCAACGCCCCGATCATGAAGGACTGCGCCCGGCTCTGCCGGGAGTGCGAGAAGACATGTCGTGAGATGGTCCGCGCGATGGGCGGCCGTTCGAGCGCACCGCGTTGAGATGGCGCCGGCCAACCGCTTCGCGAGTAAAGAACATATTACTCACCCTTCAGAAGGAGGGGCAGGGGTCGAAAATTGAAAAGTCGGCCTCGCGTCACGGTTTTCTCCTCCTCTTCTGCGCGAAAAACGTTGCGCGACGTTGGATTCTTCTTGGCCCTGAAAGGGCCGGACAGGAAAGCCCAGGGCAGCGCCCTGGGGATCGGTGCTACCTGATTTCTGTCCCGCCCTGAAGGGGCCGCGTCGGCCTGTCCCGCCCCTTCAGGGCGGAATCATGTTTGTGTGTCACGCATACCCAGGGCGTTGCCCTGGGCTTTCCTGTTTGGCCCTTTCAGGACCACGCGCGCAACAGAAATTGCGGAACTCGCTGCGCCATCCGCCGGGACTTTTCAACTTCTTACCCTGACCTCCCGTTCTCAAGGGGGGGAGTTATATGATTCGCCGTTGCGATGGGGCTGAGCGCACCGATTCGCGCCTCCCGTTCGAGAAATCAACGGCCGTTTCCGTGCGTCAGTAAGGCACACCCGACTGCCGCGCGGTTTTCAAAGCGTTTGCGTACCACTCCAGCTCGTCGAGGAACCGCGCTGCCCGCTTGTGATAGGATTCGTCGCGCGGCCGGCCGTCGTCGTCGAAGGTGTCTTGTACGCGCGGGATGGGGAGAAGCGAGGGGATGCTGGGCGTTCCCAACTCGCAGAGCATGGCGCGCAATTGCATCGCGGCGCGGACGCCGCCGAAGGCTCCGGCGGAATAGCAGACAATGGCCGAAGGGCGCCAGAAGTACTCCTCGAGGAAGTGGTCGAGCAGGTTGGACAGGGCAGGGGGGATGCTGTGGTTGTACTCCCCCGAGACGATGATGAACGCGTCGGCCGCCTTGATCTTGCCCGCCAGCCTTTCCAGGACCTCGGGTGCCTCGCCCTTCGGGTATTCCTTGTACATGCGATCCAGGAGAGGAAGCTGTTCCTCAACGGGATCGACCAGGGTCGTGCGATGCCCTCGCGCCGCGCACTCGCTGACGATGAAGCGCGCGGCTTTGATGCCTTGACGGTCGCGACGGACGGAGCCGTAAAAGATCAGCAGGTCAAGAGACGCCATGGTGGCCCTTTCGATCGCGAGAGAACCGGGGTCAGGCTGAACGCCGACCCACGATCATAACTCCGGCAATCGTGAACGTCTCGTCACGGGGCCTCGCCTCACGAATGTCGCATGGCTTGGGCGAGAACCGCTTCGTGATCGGCGAGCAGCCGCAAGATGACGTCCGGATCGACCGGCTTGGTCATGTGCAGGTCGAACCCGGCTTCTTCGGCGCGGCGGCGGTCGGACTCCTGGCCGTAGCCCGTCAGTGCGACGAGCAGGGCGTCGCCCATGCCCTCCATGCATCGTAAGTGCTCTGCGACTTGATAGCCGTTCATGCCGGGTAGGCCGATGTCGAGGAACACGACCTCGGGCGTATGCTCTCGGGCCAACTCCAGCGCGACCGGGCCGTCGTGCGCGACGGAAACACTATGTCCGTTCGCCTGGAGCATCCGGGACAGGATGCGGGCGCCGTCGATGCTATCGTCCACGACGAGCACGCGCTTCGGGCGACGCTTGATCGGTTCGGAGGGTGCGCGGGTTACGGGTGGTTCCGCCGGTTTGCTGTACAATTCGGGCGAGCCGATGGGCAGCCGGATCGTGAACTCGCTCCCCTGGCCGGCCCCCGCGCTCGATGCCGCGACGCTTCCGCCATGCATTTCGACCAACCGTCGCACCAGGGTCAAGCCGATGCCGAGACCCCCCTGGCTGCGGTCGAGCGAGCGGTCCGCCTGCGTGAAGAGGTCGAACACGCGCGGGAGCAACTCGGGCGTGACCCCGATGCCGTTGTCGCGCACTCGTAGCATGATCGAATCGCTCTCGACCGCGGCCTGGAGCTCGATCGATCCCCCGGGCTCAGTGTACTTGGCGGCGTTGTTCAGCAAGTTCGCGAGCACCTGCACCAGTCGTGCCTCGTCCGCTTCGAGCACCACGGGCTCGTCGGGGAGCGAGACGGTGAGCGAATGGTTACGTGCTTCGATCAAGGGCCGAGCGCCTTCGATCGCCCGTGTCACCGCGGCATGCAGGTCGACGCGTTCCTTGCGGAGCTGAATCTTGCCACTGCTGATCCGGGAAACGTCGAGCAGGTCGTCGACTAATCGCGCCAGGTGGCGCACTTGCCGATCGGCGACCGCGCGCGCCTCGGTGACAGCGTCGTCGTCGTCGCCCTGGAGCACATGGAGGGAATTGAGGATCGGCGCCAGGGGGTTGCGCAACTCGTGCGCGAGCATGGCGAGGAACTCGCCCTTGTGCCGATCGGCCTCGCGAATCTCGCGATAGAGACGCGCGTTGTCGATGAAC
>DAIDJG010000554.1 GCA_027451445.1 Singulisphaera sp. | reverse complement strand
TCGAGCTCGGCCAGCCTTTGCGGATCCGGGTGCCGGGCCGAGCGCCGATAGGCCTGAGATGTAAGGATCAGCCGATGCATCTCCTTGATCGACCACTTCCGCCTGACGAGCTCGCCTGCGAGCCAGTCGAGCAACTCCGGATTGGCTGGTTTTTTGCCCGTTGCACCGAAGTTGTTGGGGTTTCCGGCGAGCGGCTTACCAAAGTGCCAGGCCCATAGGCGGTTTACCATGACCCGTGCCGTGAGCGGATTGGTCGGAGACGCAACCCATTCCGCGAACGCTGTGCGCCGGCCGCGCATGACCGTGGGAATGGCCCCCGATCGCCCATCATTCGCGGCCGACAGAACGCCCGGAGACACCATCGCCGCAGGCGAGAATGGGTCGCCTCCTTTGAGGATCGCAGTGGCTTCCGGCTCACCCTTGCTTGGGTCCAGTGGCATTCGAGGCGGGGCCGTGACCGCCTTGACGTCCGGCGTCGGACCGGAGTACACCGACATGGCGACCGGCTCATAACGTTCCAATCGCCACGCGAGCCGCTCGAGTTCCTTGCGCGCGATGCGCTCGCGGCCCAGTTGGGCGGGTGTGAGGTATTTCTCTCTTTGTACCTTCTTGTCGGCGGCTTCGCTGTTCGTAGCGAGCCACTTCGCCTTCGCTACCGCCTCCTCCGCAGTGAGTTGTTTCAGCTCCGTCTGAAAGTGAGCGCGGCGCTTCTCCAGGTAGGCCTTCTCCTCGAAGCCGTGTTGCTGTTCCCAGGGGAGAAATGCTGCGGGACGATCGGCAAATTGAACCGTGGCGAACACGGCTTGAATCGCGTAGTAATCCCGCGTGGGAATCGGATCGAACTTATGATCGTGGCACCGGGCGCATTGCAGAGGTTGGCCGAGGAAGGTCTGCCCCACCGAATCGGTGACGTCGTCGAGAAACCGCTGCCGGGCGAGCTTGGGCACTTCCATCCCCGTCAGTTCCCAGGGGCCCATCCGCAAAAATCCGACCGCGATCAGACACTCAGGATCGCCCGGCGCAATCTCATCCCCCGCGAGTTGCTCTCTGATGAAACGGTCGTACGGTTTATCGGCATTGAAGCTGTGGACGACGTAATCGCGGTAACGCCACGCTGTGCCACGCTCGTAGTCATTTGCGAATCCCGAGGAATCGGCGTATCGCGTTACGTCGAGCCAGTGTTGCGCCATCCGTTCCCCATAATGGGGCGATGCGAGTAGACGGTCGACGACCTTGGCGAAGGCGTCATCTTCCGGGTTCGGATCCGCCACGAATGCCGCGGTTTCGGCCGGGGTCGGTGGCAGCCCCGTCAAATCCAGGGTCACACGGCGAATCAACGTGCGACGGTCCGCAGGCGGTGCGGGTCGTAGATTCAATCTGTGTAAGTGCTGATCCACGAGGTCGTCGATGGCGGACCCGGGTGTTGGCTTGATCGGCCGGAACGCCCAAAGGTCCTCGGGCTTGTACTTCCGCTCCGTCCACTCCGGCGAGAGCCCTCCGCTTGTCTTCCAGGTCACCCCGTACTGAGGATCCCAGGCCGCCGACTTCTTGAGCTCTGCCATGCGTTGCTCCGAGGGCCAGGGCGCCCCCGACTCGATCCAACGCCGCACGTTGGCGCGTTGTTCCGGCGTCAACTTGTCGTTTTCCTTGGGCGGCATCGGGCTCCACTCGGCCGAACTGCGCTCGATCGCCAGCCAGAGTGGGCTGGATTCCGGTTTGCTCGCCACGACGGCCGGCTCGCCGCTATCGCCCCCCTTCGCCGTCCCCGCCCAGGTGCGCAGATCGAGACCGCCCTTGAGCTCGTCAGGCTCCTTGCCGTGGCAGGCGAGGCACTTCGATTGCAAGACCGGCAGTACATGCTCGAGAAAGTGCCGTTCATCCGCAGCACTCGGCGCTCCGGCGGGTCCAGCCACCGAGTCGGTCGGAGTCGCGAACGAAAGGACGAGCAGAACGATGGAGAGGCGTCTCATCAACGCGCATGCTCCTTAATCGCGAGTAAATGTTCCGGGAACCACGACTCTGTGCGGATAAGCGCTGAAGAGAAAACTCAATGCTTCAAAGTTTAGGAGTTACGCAGTTGGAATCAACACGCCGTCGCGACCAGCGTGTCCTCGTTCCCACGCTCCTGCGTGGGAACGAGGATTTCCGCGTAAGACACACCAAAACTTCAACGGCGTAACTCCTAAGTTTTTGACGAATCCGCGCTCAAGACCACCCGGAGCGTTCGGAATCGCGTTCGGTGGCGGGCGCATCCGGACCCTCGTCTTCGCCGCCGTGAACGACGACAACCACCAGGAACCGTTCTACGTCCAGAAGTGACGGGTGTTGGCTCGCCCTTGGAATCCGAGGCGGGTAACCCGTCCCTACATCTCCTCGGGCTCTGGGCGCCCGCCTCGGTTCCAATCATTCTTACCGTCAGCGCTTGGGCTCCGGCGCCGGTGGATCCACTTCGGGCTTTGCCGTCTGCCGTAGTTGCTCCGCAACCTTGCCCGCCGCGCGGAACGCACGGAGTACGTTCCCGCCGAGAATCTGGTGGATCTCGCTCTCCGAGCGTCCCCGGCGCAGCAATTCGTCGGTCAGGCGGGGGTAGCACGACACGTCTTCCAACCCGACCGGCCAGGACGTGATGCCGTCGAAGTCGGAGCCGATCCCCACGTGATCGATGCCCGCGGTCTTGATGATATGATCAATGTGGTCGGCGACGTCCGAAATCGTCCCTCGCGGCATCTTGTACGACTTGTGCCAGGCCTCGTACGCCTGGGCGTATTCCTCCGGATCCGTGTACTTGGCCTTGAGCTCCCGACGTGCTTCGGCCGTGGCCTGCCCCGCACCCGGGACGATGAAGCCGGAGTAGAAGTTGACCATCACCACGCCGCCGTTCTGCGCGACCAGCTTGAGGATGTCGTCCGGCACGTTACGCGGTGAGTTGCAGAGGGCGAAGGCGCTCGAGTGACTGGCAATGACCGGAGCCTGCGACACGCGCAGTGCATCCGCCATCGTTTCGGCGGAGACATGCGAAATATCCACCAGCATCCCGAGCCGGTTCATCTCGCGCACGACCCGTTCGCCCCAGGGGGTGAGTCCACCGTGCCGATTGGTCCCCGTCGCGGCGTCGGCCCACGGGAGCGAGGTGTTATGCGTCAGCGTCATGTAGCGCGCACCGAGCTGGTAAAATGCGCGGAGCTGAGCCAGGTCGTCCTCAATGGCGATTCCGCCCTCGATGCCAATCAGTGAGGCAATCTTGCCGCTCTTGGCGATCCGTTCGACATCGTCGGCCGAAAGTGCGAGTGCGAGGTCGTCGGGATAGCGCTCGATCATCCTATGAACGAGGTCGATCTGCTCGGTCACGGTCCGTGCCGGGTGGACGTGCTCGCTCGGGATGTAAACCGACCAAAACTGCGCCTTGAGCCCTCCCTCGCGCATCCGAGGGATATCCGTCTGCCCCTTCGAGAGTCGCTTGCTGATGTCGATCCGCTGGAACGCCATGTCCCCTTCCGTCCGGAACCGCCAGGGGAGGTCGTTATGCCCATCAAACAAGAGCCCGGCCGCGTGGATCTGCTTCGCCCGGTCGGAAACCGTCGGCAAGTCGTCGGCACCCCAAACGAGGTAAGAAACGGAAGTCAAGACAACGAGCAGTGCCGGAAACCGCGCTTTCATAACGAAGCTGCCTCGATCAAGAGATCCGAAGGGGCTCAATGCTGACGCAACGATCCCGGTCGGCCGCCCGGCGCGAAGAGTGCGCTCATTATCGAAACCGTCAGGCGTGTTCGAATCCGTACCTTGACACACTTGCGGCAGGTCAACCGTCAAAGGGAAATCTTCAACGTCAGGTGAGCCCTTGTCAACGACTTACCGCACGCCGACTCGTGAGTTACAGCGGCTCGCGAACCGAACTCGCAAGCGCCTGGCGAAATGCGCCGATCAGGAGTACACTCCACCACAGCACCGTTCACATACGTGCGAGCTCATTTTGATTCCGAGACTCCCAGTATCCGTCACTCCAAGCACACGGTCCAGCCCCTCTCGGGCACGCGTTTGGCACTCTGCGTTCCGCACGGAGATGGAGTGTAAGCTATGAGCATAAGACAACGCCTTGCCGCCGTTTGCGTGATAACGATTGCTGTTACCACCCTCGCCGCAGCGGATGACAGTAGCAGTGAGCTCGTTCCTTTGTTCGACGGCAAAACGCTCGACGGTTGGCTTCTGCCGAATGGCAAGCCCCCAGGCAACGAATGGGACGTGAGCGATGGCGCGATTCACCACCGGAAGGGGCGTGGGGGCCACCTGATCAGTGAGAAACAATTCACCGACTTTGAGCTCCAGTTCGAGTGGAAGATCGCCCACGGTGGAAACAGTGGTGTGAAGTATCGGACGACGATGACACCGAAGGGCCTGTACGGCTGCGAGTACCAGCTCCTCGACGACCCGAACCACTCGAACGGCAAAAACCCCAAAACCCGCCTCGCCGCGCTCTACGACCTGTACGCACCCGACGAAGGGGCCAAGCAGCCCAGGCCGGTTGGCGAGTTCAACGAGTCGCGTATCGTCGCGCGAGGCTCGAAGCTCGAACACTGGCTGAACGGCAAGAAAGTGCTCGAGGTCGATACCGCGAGCGACGACTGGAAGGCCAGGATCGCCAAGAGCAAGTTCAAGACGATCGGCGACTTCGCCGCCAGCAAACCCGGACCGATCTTACTGCAAGATCACGGGGACGAAGTCTGGTTTCGCAACATCATGATCCGTCCGCTCGCCGCTTCCCGCACGGCCGAATGATGCACGAGGAGAGGTACGTATCCGTGTTACATTCCAAGCTCGATCGTCGCACATTTTGCCACGCCGCAATCGCCTCCAGTGTTCTGCTGAGCTATCGGTCGACCGTAGCTGAAGAGGGCAAAGTGGGACTGGGCCCGGGCGCAAGCCTGGGAGGACGGCGGCCGTTTCTCGACGACAATCCGTGGAATCAGGACATCTCTCAGCTACCCGCCGACCCGCGCTCGGACATCCTGATCCGCAGCATCGGTGAAGGAAAGCCGTTGCATCCGGATTTCGGCACCGTGTACCAGGGCGCTCCGGCCGGCATTCCGTATGTCGTTGTTCCGGGGGACCAGCCAAAGGTTCGCGTAAGATTCCAATACAAGGATGAAAGTGACCCTGGCCCGTACCCCGTTCCGCCCGACGCCCCCATCGAAGGGGGACCCAAGGCGACCGAAGGTGACCGCCATGTTCTGGTGATCGACCGCGACAACTGGAAGCTCTACGAACTTTTCGCCGCCGTGCGCGACGGCGAGGGTTGGCGCGCGAGCTCAGGTGCTGTCTTCGACCTCAAGTCGAATGCCCTTCGACCGGCAGGCTGGACGTCGGCCGACGCCGCGGGCTTGCCAATCTTTCCTGGTCTGGTCCGCTATGACGAAGTGGTGGAGCAGGGGGCCATCCACCACGCGCTGCGGTTCACGTGTGTCCGGACACGACGGGCGTACATCGCTCCGGCACGGCACTTCGCCAGCAACAAGACCGACCCTGATTTGCCTCCAATGGGAATGCGCGTCCGGCTCAAGGCCTCGTACGACATCGCGCGCTACCCGGCTTCCGTCCAGGTGATCTTGAAGTGCCTCAAGACCTACGGCATGATCCTGGCGGACAATGGTGGTGACTGGTTCATCAGCGGCGATCCCAACCCGCGCTGGAACGACGACGAGTTGCACGCGATCAAACAGGTCAAGGGACGCGATCTCGAAGTCGTTCAGATGGGGCCGGCTGTCACCCGGTAAAGAATGGACCAACGACGCGATTCATCGCGCGGCGACCTCTCGCGGCCAGGTCGAAATTCTCGGGGGCGAGCCGCTGTGCCATGATCCCTGTCATCTATCACCCGAGCTACAACATCACGGCGTTCGGGCTGGAACGGTTGCATCCGTTCGACAGTCGAAAGTACCAGCGCATCCACGATGCGCTTATCACGCGAGGTCTGCGCCGCCGAGGAGATTTTCTGCGACCCAGACCCGTGTCGCGCACGGATCTCCTGAAAGTGCACACGGCCCAATACCTGGACTCGTTGCGGCAACCTGCTGTGCTTGCGCGAATTCTGGAGGTACCCATCGTCCGTCGATTGCCCGCGTGGCTCCTCGACTGGCGGGTGCTGGGGCCAATGCGTCTCGCATGTGGGGGCACGATTCTCGCGTGCCGGCAAGCGCTCGAGTACGGCCTCGCCATCAACCTCGGCGGCGGTTATCACCACGCCGCAGGCGGCTGGGGTGGTGGATTCTGCGTCTATGCCGATATTCCCCTCGCAGCCAAGACGCTGCACGATGAAGGGCGAGTTGCAAAGGCGATGGTCGTCGACCTCGACGCCCATCAGGGAAACGGCACGGCCTCAGTCTTTCAATCCTGGCCCTGGGCGACGATCTTCGACCTCTTCGAGCGTAACCTTTTTCCAACACACAAAGAGCCGGAAGCTTACCCGCTTCCCGTCCCGACGGGCCTGGGGGGACCCGAGTACCTGCAAATCGTTGAGGACGCTTTACCGGTTGCACTCGACACCGTTCGCCCCGATCTGCTGATCTACAATGCGGGCTCCGACGTCTTCGTCGGAGACCCGCTTGCAGGATTCCGTCTGTCGGCGAACGAGGTGGCCGAACGGGATCTGAGGGTCGTCACCATCGCTCGAGAACGCGACATTCCCGTGGCGATGGTTCTTTCAGGTGGCTATTCCTCCGAATCCTGGCGGATTCATACCGACGGAATCGAGGGCATTCTTACGCGGTTTGACGGTGGGCGCTCAATCGCACCAACGTGAATCGCCAGCCACGCCAACACCAAGTGATCTGGCGGCGTGGCAATGGCGCCCATTCTCAACGGCGCATACCCGACAGCGGCTGCATGCCATAGTTCACGGGCTTCTCGGCGGGTGGAGGAACGACAACCACTCCGGCAGGAGGGCTGGCGAACCCCGGCTCGATGCCGCCGCCGCAGCCCGTGATCTCGATCAAGGTAAAAACTGCCACAAGCAAAAAGGCAACTCTCTTCATGGGAAGCACTCCGAATCATTGGGGAAGGGATGGAATCTCGTCGCGGCAGAGGAGTGACCGTGGCGTCGACGCATTGAGCGATTACAGCGGTTTACGGTCGCGTTGGCACACGGGAGGGCGAGGCTCCGTCCGAGCCAGCCTTGATCTATTGGCGAGTCTTCGAGCCGATGGATCATTACGTGCCGCCCCGGGGAACCGCGTCATCACACGCGATGTTCAGAGGACTCGAAGACTCGTCCTCTGAACAAGGCTGGCTCGGACGGAGCCTCGCCCTCCCAAAAACATGCAAGCGCTACACATAAAATGATGTCGGTTGGTTCGGGCGTGCGCAACGCGAGAGAAAACCGCTCTAAGGGTCGGATTGCACACTGGGTCGACCGATTGCGCGCAGCGCGACTGAAGTCGTAGGGTGGTGGGTCGGACCGCCGCACAGCGACGCGAGGCCCACCGGCGAGGATGACCGCTCGGCCCCGGTGGGCCTCTCCGCCCTGTGAGGCGCGTCCGACCCACCCTAGTTTCAACTCCTGGCCGTGCGCAACTCGATCGTGAACGGCTCCAGGAGAGAATCAAAGACCATCGCTGCTGATGATCTCACCGCCGCTGCGCGTGCCCAGGGCCCACCAGTTGTTCAGGTTGACGGTGTTCTTCACAAAGCGGACCGAGCCGTCGGCGTTGGCGAGGTTGACGCCGCCCGAGTGGTTGCTGCTCGGCGGCGCCGAGCCGAGCGGGCCGATGTGGGCATAGCCGTCGGCAGGGTTCAAGCACGACGTGCTGTTCGGTGCTCCGAAGTGGTTGTAGCCAAGCTCCGAAACGTACCAGGGATACGTGTAAACCCAGTGGTCGCCGTTGCTGACAGAGTTCGTGCTGGTCGTCGTGCCAGGCAAGGAGTTGCAGGCGGTCACAAAGGGAAGCGCCTGTGCCGGCGTGTTCGCCCCGGCGGACAACGTATTCTTGAACAGGGCCCGAATGCCGTCGACCGACCCCAGCAGCACGGTTGGACCGCCAGGAATCCCGAGCAGCCGCTCACTAAACAGCGCAGTGTTCGAGGTTCCATCCGTCAGACTCTCCAGGCCGATCGCCCCGCCGCCCGCGATCGCCGCAGACAGGGGAACCATGGTCCCGGACACGAGCTGAATGACGCCGGGTCCGCCGAAATTGCCCACGTAATTCTGCGTCCCCCAAGGGGCGACCGGCCTTTGCAGTGTCCCATCCGATGGGCATAGCATCGTGCCGATCTGCGTGTAACCTACCGTCGTATTCTGGGCGCCGTACGGGGTCACGCTGAAATTGTAAGACGAAAACAGCGCCGCCTGCTCCAGGTTGGACAGCAACGTCAGCGGCCAGGCGAAACTCCAGCCGCCGCTGAAGCTGCTCGACGCGGGATACATCGTCGAAGGCGGCAACGTGTTGTTGCTCGACACATAGTTGTGGACCGCAAGTCCGAGCTGCTTGAGATTGTTGACGCACTGGGCTCGTCTTGCCGCTTCGCGCGCTGCTTGCACCGCGGGCAGCAGCAGGGCGATCAGCACCGCGATGATCGCAATGACCACCAAAAGCTCGATCAGGGTGAAACCTCGACGCGTTCGAATCATCAGACTCACTCCCAGGATACCGTGAGTTCGAGAAAGTCAGATCCGCGAGCGAAGGGGCGCTCGTACGGAGGGCAACGCCTGGAAATCGGCACGACCGTACATCGCAACAACACGACGAACGGCTCAGCCTGACTGGGCCGAGTTCATGCCGACGTTAAACCATCCGGAGGGAGGACCGAGGACGGAGAGATCCAGGTCCTTACGCGGCATCCATGCCTGAACGAGGCGTTTGGAGGAGGAGAAGGGAGGGTTTCTGCCGCTTAGTGTGAAGGTTGTAGCATTCTCACAATCACAGCCTTTTCGGTTTCGTAATTGGTCCGCTTGAACGCTTG
Source organism: Singulisphaera sp. (assembly GCA_027451445.1). Classification (GTDB taxonomy): domain Bacteria; phylum Planctomycetota; class Planctomycetia; order Isosphaerales; family Isosphaeraceae; genus DAIDJG01. The sequence continues at coordinate 1,820 of DAIDJG010000554.1, read as the reverse complement.
ATCTTCGGTGAGATCGAACGACCCAGGATGGGATGCACGTCTGATGCCAAAGCCGAAGCGCTTCAGGCATGTCTGCAGCAAGCCCTTGCGCAGTCTTGATTTGCTTCGTCAGGAAGGGCGTCGAAAAGGAGGGGCTCCTTCAGCTCGGCCGCTCAGTTGGTGGCGAGAGACCGAGCGGCGTGCCCAGGAAGTGGGCGTGCGACGGAACGGATCGCATCGAGAGCCGGCCAACAACGACGAAAGAGGGCATGCACCACGCCTGGCTTTGTGAGATAGATACCGTTGTCGCTTGAATTCTTCCGGCGTATGCTGCTCAGTGGTGCAGCGATATGACGAAACGGCACATTCTTCGGACCGGAGCAAATCATGGCGCTCTCCAGGCGGGTCTGGTTAACGACGGCGGTCGCGGCTCCCGCGTTGGTCCTCGGAGCCAGGCGCGTGGCTCAAGGCTTGAGCGAGCAGGCCCCCTCGAACGTGACGTTTACGGTGGAAGGCGAACGCCGGCTTGTTACTTCGAATGCGGTGCCCGAACATGCCACCGGAGACTTCCCAAACCCACACGACCCCGTCCCACTCCGCGCCCAGAAGCTCCGTTATGAGCTGCCCCTTCACGGGAAAGCCGCCGAGAAACCGACTCCCCTGGCCATGTGGCACTTTGGCGTCGCCATCAACGGCGTACCGTTCGACCCATCGGGTCCCTTCTGGAACCGCGACGGCAATAGCGGCTGGCAGTTCGAGGTCCTCTGCCCCGCGAACGCCGTCGCGCTCGGCATCGACGTGAACCACGCGCACACGCAGGGCCGAGGGATGTATCACTATCACGGTCTTCCCACCGGCCTGCTCTGGGACGTCCGGCGCGACGCTCCGGACAAGCCGATGAACCTGCTGGGTTACGCGTCGGACGGCTTCCCGATCTACGGCCCCGACGCGACGTCAGCCTCGGACGACCTCAGGAGCCCGCCTCGACGGCTCCGCTCGAGCTATCGTCTGCGCTCGGGGCGCCGGCCGAACGGTCCCAAGGGGCGGTTCGACGGCACGTTTGTCGAGGACTTTGAATACGTTCCTGGTCTCGGCGATCTCGACGAATGTAACGGCCGCCTCGGCCCGACACCCGAATTCCCCGACGGGACGTATTACTACGTCCTGACCGACGACTTCCCCTTTATCCCGCGCTTGCTGCGAGGCACTCCCGACCCGAGCTTCCGGCATGGGCCACCTCCTGGCGTCTCGCCACCCGTGCCGCCCCAGTTGATGCGATACCAGGGAAAGGACTGAGCCGATCACGAATCGGTGTGAACCGTCTTCGGCGGACACTCCATGAGCGACAAACCGGTCGTCATCAGCCCCGACACACTCCGCCCTCAGCGCATCCCGCCTCGGCAGGGTGTTCCCAATTACTGGCCCGTGCTGCACGCTGGCTCGGTGCCCCAGGTCACGCTCGAAGACTGGGATTTCCGCATCTTCGGCCTGGTCGAGCAACCGCAGGTTTGGAGTTGGATAGGATTTCGCGCATTGCCCTCCGTCCGCGTCCTGGCCGACATGCATTGCGTGACCCATTGGAGCGTCTTGAACAATCGCTGGGAAGGCGTGCTGGTGCGTGAGGTGATGAGGCACGTCGTCTTGCGACCGGAGGCCCGATACGTGCTCGTTCACGCCGAGCAGGAGTTCACGACAAATCTTGGTTCTTCCGGCTCAAGCGCGCGCCGCGGAAAGTGTCATGAGCGTTAATTTATCCGACGAGCTCGTATCTGCTTTCGTGTAGCGCCAAGATCTTCAGTTTGAAGAATTCATGGTCCCGGAACCCATAGGCCTGGCGTTTC
>DAIDJG010000553.1 GCA_027451445.1 Singulisphaera sp. | reverse complement strand
CGATGTGTCTCACTGACGAACGAGGTTCGTCGCCCCAGCGCCAAGGATGGCCTGAGAGGGAAAATGCTTGCCGGGGCAGGCGGTCGGGGTCGCGGCGAGGTGTTCGTGTGAGTCGATCCGTGTCGCGGGAATATGATAGCGTGCGCTCAGGTAGGCGATGAGCGTCTGCGCCGAGGCGATTTGCTTACGGGTGGGAGGCGACTGATCGAAGTCGCCGACGAGACAGATGCCGATGCCGTACTCGCTCATCTCGGGGTGCTTGCCGTTGCGGCAGTGGATCCCATGCTTCTGCTCGGCCCAACGCGCAGCGACTTCGATCTTGCCATCGGGGCTGCCTGTGCCGTTGCCGATCACAAAGTGATAGCCGCAGCCGTCCCAACGGTGGGCCGCGCGATGCTCGTGGTCGATGTCGTCGAGGTTGCCGGAGTTGCGGGCGCTGTGGTGCAGTACGATGTACTTCCATGGCTTGTCCGCCTTGGGGGGCGTGAACAGGTCGTCGGGATCATTGACGAGCGGTTCCAGCCGGCTGCGAAGGCTGGCCTGGCGCACCCGCCCTGAGGGGGTGCGCTGGCCGTCTTGCAACGACGAGGACGATTTGGGTCCTTGAAGCGTGGGCCCGGTTCCGAGTCCCGGCGAAGTCCCGTTGTTCGTGCCGCCGCTGGGGCTGGAACGCGAAGTCGGGGCGGGATCGGCGCTCGGCGCCTTCTCGAGGATCGGTTCATCACTGGGCGAGGCCGGGCGCGGCGGCGACCCGCCCGCGGGGGTCGTCGCATCGTCGATCAACGGAACCGAGGGGGTTGCGCTGACCGAGGGTGACGTGAGCGCCGGTTCCACCGATGGGGTGATTGTCGTCGTCCCCTGTGTGCCGCAGTTGGTACACGGAGCGGCGGAACGCGCGGGTGAAACAATCACGGGCCGCATCGACGAACGGCGGTGTGACCCACAGCCTGCGGTGAAGAGCGCCACGACGACCAGCGCGGAGATCGTGAAGATCCCCCGCCGCGAAGCGCGCAAAACGAACGAGGCCGGCGCAAGCTGGTCCATAACACATCTCCAAGGCAAGGTTTCGATTCATCGCTCGACAAGGCCGACAACGTCGATACCTCAATCGCAAGCGCGATGCCGAACGATTACGAGACCTCCAATGACACTCCCTCCCAAAAAACTTGGGTTCGCCTCAAGTCTACACGCCGATTGGCCGAGAGGCGTTTCCGGAGCAAAAAAATTGCGATTTTTCCTCAAGAAATCGGCGTCGAGCTGCGACGCATCACTTTGTAAAAATGACCTTGACAGCCAGCGAATTTGTAGCGGCCGTTGCAACCGAAAGCTATAAGGGTTGGCGAATCGAGCAGGATCGCGCAGACTTCATCAATGCAATCGGTCCTCCTGAGCTCTGAGAGCGTTTATCGTGTCGTGGAGGTGCGTCGAGACGACTGCGGCACGGAACTCCGCGGCCCTTACAGTGTTCTTCAGTACATGTTGCCTTGTGGGATGGAACGCGATTGTGATAGGCTTGGCGAGGGAGGACTACGCGTCTGATGACGATTCATCTGCCCAAAGAGCTAGAACGGTTCGTTCAGGGTGCTGTCCGCAGTGGGCGATACGCTCGCGACGATGACGTCATCCGCGATGCTCTGACCAGGCTTCAGAAATCCATCTTCGACGAAACCGTCGTAGCCGAGTCGTCTTCCAAGCGAGTCAAGCGCTCGAAATTAGCGCAACCCGCGCAGCCGCTCACGTCCGAGGAACTGCACCAGCGGTTGCTCGCAGCGGGTTTGGTCACTCGGCTGCCGGATCCGTCAAAGGACGTCGACGACGACGACGTTCCACCAATCGAGATCGAGGGGGAACCCCTCTCGGAAACCATCATCCGCGAGCGGGGATGACTTGCCCGCGTACTTCTTCGATTCGAGCGCCCTTGTCAAACGCTACGTACAAGAGGTTGGTACCACGTGGGTTCGCCGCCTCACACGTCGTAATGCGGGACACCCAGTCTTTCTTGCTCGCATTACCTCGGTTGAGGTAACCGCCGCAGTGGCTCGCCGGCGCAGAGGGGGAACCTGTTCGCGCCGTCAGGCAACTTCGATCCTTTCGCGGTTTCGGAAACATCTCGCGGGGCGGTATACGATCCTGGAACTGTCCCCGGACCTACTCAACAACGCCATGAAACTGGCAGACAAGCATGAATTGCGTGCGTATGACGCAGTTCAACTTGCCGCCGCGGTCGCGTTAAGTCAGTTCGGTCAAGGCGGAGTTGTCCTCCTCTCAGCCGACCGTGAACTCAACGCGGCCGCCACGGCCGAGGGGCTGACCGTCGACGATCCGACAACCCACACGTGAACCGGCGACTGCGCTGACAATCACGCCGCGCAGTCGTTATCCTGTGGGGTCTCGAAGTCCCGCGCGAGGGGAATGAACCCGCGACGGGCTTTTTTTGTCAGGGACCGGAGCCGGCCCTCGGGAAATTCCGGGGTCGTACCACGAGTCCGCCGGGAGCGTTTTGTCATGCCGTCGTATCATCCTCAGCGCATCGAGCCCAAGTGGCAGTCCTACTGGGAGGCGAACAAGACGTTTCGCACCCGCGACCTCGTTCCCGGCAAGCCCAAGCTCTACGTTCTCGACATGTTCCCCTACCCCAGCGGCGCAGGTCTGCACGTCGGCCATCCCGAGGGCTACACGGCCACCGACATCGTCTGCCGCTACAAGCGAATGCGCGGATTCAACGTCCTGCACCCCATGGGCTGGGACGCCTTTGGTCTGCCCGCCGAGCAGTTCGCAGTCGAGCGCAATATTCACCCCCGCATCACAACCCAGAAGAACGTCGACAACTTCCGCCGGCAGATCAAGTCGCTGGGCTTCTGCTACGACTGGGACCGCGAGATCGATACGACGGACCCCGCCTATTACCGTTGGACTCAGTGGATCTTCCTCCAACTGTTCCACACCTGGTACGACGCTGACCACACCTGGACCGACGCCTCGGGCCGCGAGCACAAAGGCAAAGGCCGTCCGATCGCCGAGCTGCCCATCCCCGCAGGCACAACCGACCCCGACGCCTACCGCGACAGCAAGCGCCTGGCCTACCGTGCCGAGGTGCCAGTCAACTGGTGCTCGGCCCTGGGAACAGTCCTGGCCAACGAGGAAGTGATCGACGGCAAGAGCGAACGCGGCGGCCATCCGGTCGTCCGCATGCCGCTGAAACAGTGGATGCTGCGCATCACCGCGTACGCCGACCGGCTGGCCGAAGACCTGGAGCTGGTCCAGTGGTCCCCCGCCATCAAGGAAATGCAGCGCAACTGGATCGGGCGGAGCGAAGGGGCCGAAGTCGTCTTCGAAATCGCCGGCACAAAACCGGATGCGAGCTCAGATTACTCCATACGGGTCTTCACGACGCGCCCCGACACGCTCTTCGGCGCAACCTACATGGTCCTTGCTCCGGAGCACCCGCTCGTCGATGAACTGACGACGCCCGAACACCGCGATGCCGTGCGCGCTTACCGCGATGCCGCCAGCCGCAAGAGCGACCTCGACCGCACCGAGCTGGCCAAAACCAAGACCGGTGTCTTCACGGGCGGCAAGGCGATCAATCCGGTGAACGGCCTGGAAATCCCCGTCTGGATCGCCGACTACGTCCTGATGGGCTACGGCACCGGTGCAATCATGGCCGTGCCGGGTCACGACGAGCGCGACTTCGAGTTCGCGCGCACCTTCAGTCTCCCGATCGTCCGCGTCGTCGCGACGAGCCTGGACCAGTCGAGCTCGTCGCTGGAAAAGGCCGAGTGCGAGCCGGGAGTCGCCGTCAACTCAGCGAACGACGAGATCAGCCTCAACGGCCTGCCCACGGCAATGGCCAAGTCGGCGATTACCGGTTGGCTGGAGTCGAAGGGACTCGGACTTAAGACCGTCAACTACAAGCTGCGCGATTGGCTCTTTAGCCGCCAGCGCTACTGGGGCGAGCCGTTCCCGATCGTGCTCGACGAGCACGATCGCGCCCACGCGCTGCCCGAGTCCGAACTGCCCATCCTGCTCCCCGACCTGGCGGACTTCCGCCCTTCGGGGAAACCCGAACCGCCCCTGGGCAAGGCCACGGAGTGGATTCACTACTCGGACAAATTGCGCCGGGAGACCAACACGATGCCGCAATGGGCCGGCTCGTGCTGGTACTACCTGCGCTACATCGATCCGAAGAACACCGAGCGCTTCTGCGACCCAGAGTTGGAAAAGGCATGGATGCCGGTTGACCTTTATGTCGGCGGTGCCGAGCACGCCGTGTTGCATCTGCTTTACAGCCGCTTCTGGCATAAGGTGCTTTTCGATCACGGGCATGTCAGTACGCCCGAACCGTTCCAGAGGCTTGTCAACCAGGGGATGATCCTGGGGGAGACCGAATACACCGGTTACAAGACCGCTGACGGGGAATGGCTGTCAGCGTCGGACGTCGAAGAGACCGACGAGGGGTCTGCCGTCAAAGGGAGCCGGTCCGCGAGCAAAGTTGAGAGCGTCAAACTCGAAGCCGAACACGTCACCAAAAAGGGGGATGCCTTCGTCCTTGCCGATCGTCCTGAGGTCCGCGTCGATGCGCGCGCCCACAAGATGTCGAAGGCGCGCGGCAACGTGATCAACCCCGACGTCGTGGTCGAGGAATACGGCGCCGACAGTCTGCGGCTCTATGAAATGTTCATGGGACCTCTCGAAGCCGTCAAGCCCTGGAGCATGAAAGGCGTCGAGGGGGTCTACCGGTTCCTCGGCCGCGCCTGGCGCATGATCGTCGATGCCGACGCCGACGAGATCCGGGGCGATCCTCGCGTCCAGGACATTGCGCCGACGCCCGAGCAGGCCAAGCTCGTCGCGCGCACAGTGGCCGCGGTGACCGACGACCTGGAACGAATGAGCTTCAACACCTCGATCAGCCGTTTGATGGAGTTCACCAACGCCTTCACGGCGATGGAGGTGCGGCCGAAATCCGCGCTCGAAACGTTCACGTTGTTGCTTGCGCCGTTGGCCCCACACATTGCCGAAGAACTCTGGCAGGTGCTGGGCCACGCCGAGAGCCTTGCGTATGCCCCCTGGCCCGAGTTCGACCCCGCGTTGCTCAAGGACGACGAGGTCGAGATCCCCGTCCAGGTCAACGGCAAGCTCCGCGGTCGTGTCGTGGTTCCCGCCGGCGCCGACAGCGCTCAGATCGAGGCCGCTGCACGGGCCGACGACAAGGTGGCGGCGATGCTGGAAGGCAAGACGGTCCGCAAGGTCGTCGTGGTACCGGGGAAGCTGATCAACTTCGTTGTCGGCTGACGCGACTTCGCAAGTTGCCGGCCGAGAGCGAACGGAAGCCGCGAGGTTCAATACTCACGTTGAGCCTTCGGCTTCCCGTTGCCAATTTCGCTCCACACGCTCACTTCGGCGCGATCGGCCGGCGCGCGAAGACCTCGTAGTTCTTGGGCGCGAGCTCATTTTCGCCGTTCTGGTTCCGGAGCGTCCAGTACGGGACGATCTGAAAGACCTCCCAGCGCTGTTTTGCGAGATCGTTGAGCGTCTGGACGACGGCGTTGGCCTGCACCTCTTGCTGTGTATATTCCATGAGGACCGGGGCGGCATCCGCGCCCTTCCCTCCCGCCTTCTCACCGCCGAGTTGCGCCAACGCGACCGTCGTGGCCACGAGCAACACAACAAGTCCAAGCCATCCGCCGCGCTTTGTGGTCAACAGCGTTGCCATCCGATGCGTCTCCATTCGAGGAAGGGGGGTCGAAAAGATCACTCATCATACGGCATTCGAGGCGTGAGGGCGTTCCCAGGCCGCGGCTTTTGGATAAGTTATGCTGGTCGAGCCGTCTCTCGGAAGAAACCCGACGTCGTCGCGCGGCGCGATTCCATCGTTCTCTGGAATTCAAGGACCATATTCCGCTCGCAGTTCCGAACACACATTAAAACCTCTCCGAGACGCACAAACCGCGATGACTCCGAGGCAATCATGACCCGACGCAATGTGTTGGCAATGATTGGCGCCTCGCTGGTTGTCGATCCGCATCCCACTGCGGCGCGGGCTCCCGCCGATTCTCCGCGCGTCCGGAATTTCGATTCCCACGGTGTGAAGCTTTGCTACTTCGTTCAGGGCCGGGGAGAGCCGGTGATCCTGATTCACGGCTGGCTCTCCTCCGCGAGGATCAACTGGGCGTTCCCTGGAACCAGCGAACTCGTCGCGAAGGACTTCCAGGTGATCGCCCTCGATATGCGAGGTCACGGCGTATCCGATAAGTCGAGAAGCGTCGACGACTATGGACCGGAACTCGTCGAAGCCGTCGTGCGACTGCTCGACCGCCTCAAGATCAAGAAAGCGCATATCGTCGGCTACTCGATGGGAGGGATTGTCGCCGCAAACTTCATTGTGAAGCATCCGGAGCGGGTACTCTCGGGCACGCTCGCCGGAATGGGCTGGCTGCAGGAGGGAGGCTTTGGACAATTCGCTTTTGCCCGCATCAAAAAGAACGATCCCAACGCTGACGCGCTCGCCCTTTGCGGGCGCAGCCTGGCCAAGCTGGCGCTCACGCGGGAACAAATCAAGTCGATTCGACTTCCCATGATGGTTTTGGTGGGAGACAGGGATAATGTGATACGGAGGCTGTACCTGGACCCGCTTCGCCGGGTACGCCCCGATTGGCCCGTCGTCGACATCAAGGACGCAGACCACATCAGTTGTATTCTCAAGCCGGAATTCAAGGAAGCGATCGCGGCGTGGCTCAAGAAGAATACGGGACTTCCACGCGATCCGGATGTGAAAAGCCGGAAATGACCGCGTGGGATGAGAATGCCATCCTTCTTGGTGTTCGCGTAGCGTAAACTACGATTCGTAAGGACGATGTCTCGTGTTTCGACCCGTTTTCCATCCGGGCGCCGAGTGCGCCGACGATCTCACGGGAACCTCAGTGACTCCGACAACCCCGACCCGCGAAGCGACGAGGCGATGGCATGGGTAAGGTCCTGCGTAGCATCTTCGCGTTGACCGCCGGCTTGATCGTTGGCGCGATTCTTGTGACTTGCTCGGAGGCGATCAATGCACAACGTTACCCACCGCTGCCGGGGATGAAGCTGACTGATCCAGCGGCGCTGCCGAGCTACATCAAACGTCTTCCCAATACTGCGTTCGTCATCACGCTCATCGGGTGGGCTGTCGGCCCATTCGGCGGCGCATGGACTGCCGCGCGTCTGGCAGGCTTCGCAAAGCTTCGGCACGGTATGACGGTCGGTGTGTTGTTTTTTCTCGCTACCTTGAACAACCTGATGACCCTCCCCTATCCGATCTGGGTATGGATACCGGGAGTAGGCCTGGTTCTGCCTGCGGCGTACCTCGGTGCGCGTCTCGCGACTGGAAAACCTCAGAAGGGGCTGAGCGTTTGAGGGAGCACCCGGGCAACGAAAGCCGGGCGCACGTTGCGGCACGCTTCGAGAAACTGCGGAAACTCGGGCATGACCATCGCGCAAATGATGAAGCTCGTCGTCTTCGTCGGAGTGGCGTGCGCGTGCGTGGTGCCGATATTGGAGTTCTCGGACGTTCTCCCCTTACCGCCTGGCATGATCTTCGGATTCGAATCGTTGGCGATCCCCTCCGCCTGGAGCTTGATTGCTCTGCTCATTCTCCGCGACGGGCCACGGAAGGACGTCTTCGTCCTCGGGCTCGCTCTCTACAGCGTGAGCGTGGCACTGGGGTTCTTCGTATGGTTCGGTGTTTCGTCACTCGTGCCACCCTCGGTTCGGACCGGATTCGTCTCGAGGCCCCTCATCACAACGAACGGGCTCGTGCTATTGGCGGTTTCGATCCTCATGTTATCATGCGCGTGGATATTCCTTCTGCATCGACTGATGCGACAGGCCCGGACTCTCGCGCAAACATGGCGAGCGCCCAAGCCGGCGCAAGTTGCACCCGCAGATTCGGCAAGAGCGGCTCGCTGAAGGAGCAGATCCGTGGAAGCCGAGATGTTGCCATTGCCGCCTTGCGTCTAAGAGTCTGTCCCGGAAGTGGAGCGGAGCCGGAAAACGGGGACTGGCTCCGAGTCTTCGAGGTGCCTGTCCCCGTTTTCCGGCGGAGCGGGAAGCGAGAAATGGGGACAGGCACCGTCCGAAGACGTCCGGAGCCAGTC
>DAIDJG010000552.1 GCA_027451445.1 Singulisphaera sp. | reverse complement strand
CTCGGGACGGTGTCGGTCGTCCTGCTCAGCTACCGGCGGCTCTTCAACGATCAACATCAGTTCTTGAATGCACTCATCGTGGAACGGCGGTCGACGTCGGCCTGAACGGCAATCCATCCACCCAGTGCCGATCGCACTAGCGAAGCTTCATATACTAACCCGAAGCGCAAGCGATGACGTTATATAAGTATCCCTCGCTCGCGCTTCGGGTTAGAGTCTGTCCCACAAGTCCCGGGAGCGTGGAAATGGGGACTGGCTCCGGCCGTCTTCGGACGGTGCCTGTCCCCATTTCCACGCTCCCGCTCCGCCAGAAAAGGGGGACAGGCACCTCGAAGACTCGGAGCCAGTCCCCCTTTTCCAGCTCCGCTTCACTTCCGGGACAGACTCTTAGTATCGGTCACGCCTTATCTCGGTGCTCCAGCCGCTTACACTAACCCAAAACGCAAGCGAGTTCTCTATATAATTATCTCTCGATCGTACTTCGGGTTAGTGTCAGACGTGCGCGACTCGAACGCGAACCCCGCGGTCCGTTCGGATTTTTCGCCCTCTGTGTCTGACCGACCCTTCCGTTAGCCATATCCCCGTAGACCCGGACCGATCCTTAACCGAACAACGCGAGGTTTCCCCGGTCCGGAGCGGCTTTCACCAATACGTCCCCCCGAGACGGTAAAGCTGCGGAAGTCTCTGATGCACCAGGTAGTTCCGTCCGCTCGCATGGTCCGGCCATGCCGGCGCACGATCGTTCCACACCCGCTTTTTCGCCAGGAGAGAACCCCATGAGCTTCCTCAAGCGCCGCACTCGCCTTCGCCCCGTCGTTGACTCGCTGGAAGACCGCAACCTGCTCAACGCCGCAATGCCGCACGTCGTTCAGCCTGCCGCACACGTGAGGGCGCACAATCACCACAAGCATCCGATGCCCCAGGGACCTCAGATCACCGTGGTCGGCGAGGTCAACAACGGCGGCTACACGTTCCTCAACTTCAACGGACCGAACGCGGGCACCAACGCCGCCGCCGGGACGAACATGAACGGGATCTCGAACAAGGGCACGTCCGTCGGGTTCGATATCGACAACAACGGCAACCTCGACAACTTCACGGTCAACCCGCTGAAATCCAGGACGGTCACGCCCTTGAACATCAACGGTTCGATGAACGCCATGGCCTTGGGCGTCAACTCGAGAGGGATCGTAGTCGGCACCGACGGCAACGGGAACGCCTTCATCGACAACAAGGGCCGAGTGCAAACCTTCATTCCCAACGGCGGGTCATCGGCCGTCGCCATCGGGATCAACGACCACGGCACGATCGTCGGCCAGTACACGACCGGCAACATCACGCCGGGCTTTATCCGGGTCAACCCGAAGACAGTCATCACGATCAACGCCCCCTCGGGCCCGAACATCGTCAACGCGCAGAGCATCAACAACAAGGGCCAGGTCGTCGGCTTCTACGAGGGCAACGACGGCCAGGTCCACGGCTTCATGGCGCAGCAGCCTCGCAAGAACAAGGGGCCGATCACCGGCACCGCGATCGCGGATCCGACCATCCCCACCGTCAACGGCGAGCCGGGTGCAACGTTCGTGTTCTCGCAGATCCTCAGCGTCAACGACCGCGGCATCGCCGTCGGCTACTACGGCGACTCGACCCTGAGCCAGCACGGCTTCATCTACAACACCCACACCGGCCAGTACACGTTCCTCGACGACCCGAGCGAGGCGTTCAACAACGGCGTGGAGGTGACTCAACTCACGGGCATCACCAACTCGGGCGAAATTACCGGGTTCTACACGGACGCGAATGGCATCGCCCATGGCTTCGTCGCGATGCCGGGCTAAGGCCGATCGTCCGCAAGGCGGGTTGCTTTCGTTTCGGGAGCAGCCCGCCAACGCGCACCGACAGGGCCAACGTCAACACCAGCCGCTTGACGTTGTCTCTCCGCCGCGGTTTCCTGAACACGTGTGTGATCCGTGAGGGAATCGTCAACGCGGAGGCCCATCCATGGCGCACGGCATCCTCTCCCTTCTTCTCGGACTGACGACCGGTCTGCTCGCCTTCGAAGTCGAAGCCACCATTCGACAGGTTGACGCCGAGAACGGCCGGGTCGCCTTCACCTCGGGAGGCGTTCCGCGCTCAGCCACACTCGGCGAGGGCGCGACCCTCAAAGATGCCGACGGGTCAACCTCGCCGACGGCCTGCGGTCGAAGCAGTTGGGCGCAGGCGCCGTCGTCACGCTCAGCATCGAGCGCGTGGACAACCGCCCGGTCATCCGCGCCCTCCGACTGAGCAAGCCTGCCCCACCCTCGGCGCCGGCTCAAGCCGTCGCCCAGCAGGACACCCGGTACCTCATACCAATCCCCGAGCTCGCCGAGCGCACCTACCAGGGGTTCCCCGGCGGCCTCTACTCCGGCGGCAAGAACACCCGCCCCGACGCCCACGAAGCCGCCGGCCGCGCCCTCGCCGCGACCATCTGCCCGCTCGACGGGCATGGTAAACCCAGCGATCAAGGAAAGATCGTCTTGCTTGGCATCGGGTTCAGCAACACCGTCCAGGCTTTCGACGGCCTGATGAAAGTCGCGGCCAGGGATGAGGAGCTCAACCCCAAACTGCTCCTCGTCAACGGTGCGGTTGGCGGCATGTCGGCCGAGATGATCCAGGATGCGGAGAAGGGCAGGGGAGCCCAGTACTGGGCCACCGTGGACGAGCGGCTCAAGGCCACCGGCGTCACCCGTGAGCAGGTCCAGGTCGTCTGGATCAAGGAAACAAATCCCGGCCCCCACTCGGGCACCTTCCCCGGCTACGTGAAAGCCCTCGAGAGCCAGCTTGGCAACATCGTCCGGATCGTGTCCGAGCGGTTCCCGAACGTCCGCCTCGCCTACTTCTCCAGCCGCACCTACGGCGGCTGGGCCAAGCCCCGGCCCAACGGTACGCCGCCGGGCAATTCGGAACCGTTCTCGTACGAGTCAGGTTTCGCCGTCAAGTGGCTCATCGAGCGCCAGGTCGACGGAGATCCCGCGCTCAACTTCGACCCCGCCAAGGGACCCGTGCGCGCCCCTTGGTTGAGCTGGTCCGCCTATCTCTGGGCCAACGGCACCGCCCCTCGCGCGGACGGAGTGCGGTTCTCGATCGACGACTTCCGCGAGAACGACCGCATGCACGAGTCCCCTGCCGGTCAGCTCAAGGTCGGCGGCCTCCTGCTCCAGTTCTTCAAGACCGACGCCACAACACGGCCGTGGTTCGTGCGGCGCGATAAGGCCTCGTAGAACCGGTCGCGAATCCAACCCTTCATGTGGTCGATCGACCCGGAACGCGCAACAGACTAACGGAACTGCTGACAGCGGCGGGCTGCGCTCGTATATTTCCCATCGGTTATACAACCTCGAGGTTATGGACCGATGACGACCGCCCATCTGGACGCCACGTTCATGGCGTTGGCTGACCCGACGCGACGTGCCATCCTGGCGCGTTTGGCGCAGGGAGAAGCGACGGTCATGGAGCTGGTCGCCCCGTTCAAGCTGAGCCAGCCCGCGATTTCCAAGCATTTGAAGATCCTGGAGCGGGCGGGCCTGATCACTCGTGGACGCGACAAACAGAAGCGTCCTTGCCGGATCGAACCACAGCCGCTCGCCGAGGCCAACCAGTGGCTGGAGAGCTACCGGAAGCTCTGGGAGGCCAACTTCGCGCGGCTGGACGATCTGCTCGATGAGCTCAAACAGCAGAAACCCTAATTTGAGGAACATGGCGATGAAGAACGCGCTGAACGTCACGGCGGCCGGTGACCGCGAGATCGTCATCACCCGCGAATTCAACGCCCCACGGACCTTGGTGTGGGACGCGATGTCGAAGCCAGAACTCCTCAAGCGCTGGCTGTTCGGCCCTCCGGGCTGGGAGATGACCGTCTGCGAGGACGAACAGCGCGTTGGCGGAGGGTTTCGTTGGGAGTGGAAAGGGCCCGACGGAATGGGGATGATGATGTCGGGCGTCTACCGAGAGCTCACTCCGCCCGAACGTTGCGTCCGCACCGAGCGCTTCGAGAGCGGCTGCTTCCCGCCGATGGGCGAGCAGATCGCGACGCTCGTCCTCACCGACCAGGGGGGCGAACGAACCCGGCTCACCCTGACGGTGCTCTATCCGTCGAAGGAAGCCCGCGACGGGGCGCTCGCCGGCGGGATGGACAAGGGATTGTCCGCGGGTTACGAAAGGCTCGATGAGATTCTGGAGACCGTTTCCGTTTGAACGAAACGAAGGGACGGATCGAATGCCTGCGCTCGTCGATGATTCGTCCGTCCCTTGGCTCTTTGTGCCGCGCTATCGCACCGTCATTTTGACAAACGATTCACCACGTCGGACGAGATGGTATCAACGAGAGCCCTGGCGAGCGACCAGCTCGTCTGAAAGTACTCCGGAGAAATGTCGATTCTCTCATTGAGCCGCCTTCTGGCTCGCTTTCCCGCCTTTTCCAGATAGATCGCGTTCACGATGCCCGAATTGTGGATGAGAAGATCCCGTGAGGCCTTGATCTCCGCGAATTGTTCGACCTGGGCATCCGTGGGGCTGCCGATCTTCACGATGCCCTTCAAGTAAACAAACCAATGGCTAATCTTATCATACTGTATCTCGTTCAGTTCTCGGTCGACGATCAGGGCGATGAGCGCTCCGCGGTCCGTCGTCTGAATCACCTCGCTGACGTCGATCTTCTTCCCCTGTCTGGTCAGACGCCGAGGGTCGTCGGTCAATAGCAACCGCAGGAGATCGAAGAGAAAAGCCTCGAAGAGGGTTACGACGTGCTGAAATGGTAATTTTAGAAGATACTCCGACTCATAGTAATCCTGATACCTCTGAAGCAGGTCTTTCTGATCCCCGGCCGTCCCGGTGGCAATGTTTACAGATTTTACTGTTTTGCCTACCCGATCCCAGAGCCTTAATACACCCCAGACGAGTTGAGTATCGGCCTGGTAATCGGAGAGTTTGTCGAGGTCTTCCTTGGTCCGGGCGGCCAGGTTGATGATGTCATCCGTGATGGCCATTCCGGCGGCTCCCCTCGCGACTCATGCGCGGGTCCTCCGTACGGTCGAGACACCGCTGGATACCTTCGATATCGGCGTCGACCTCGAGGTCGATGACCGCCGTCACCGGACGCTCATCTAACGAAATGGCATACTCTTCCACGTAGTACCGCTGTCCGGCCTCATCAAGAATCCGCCTCACCAGGGCAAGTTGGTCAAGCTGAACCGCGATGTAAGGGCCCGAATTTCCGCTGGTACTGACAGAGATTGGTTCATTGGTGAAGGAATCGGTCATGGGGATCCTCCTCTCGAAGTCAACACGCTCCTCATTCTACCACCGTTCTGCCAATCCCACCTACCCAGTCCAGAATCGGCCCGAAGCCGGCAATTTCGGTTTGTTCGTCGACGTCGATCGAAGAGGACTTGGCCGGGCGTCACGATTCCAACTCACACGAGCGGATGGTGCATCAACCTTGTCGTTCACGGTCTCGGCATCGGTGGGGCAGAAGGCGCGTGGATCGGGCTCGCTCGCGTCGTAGTCCAACGCTTGCTGCATTTGCTCATAGACGTTCAATGGGACGAGAATGTAACGAGTCTGCGTGACGGGATCCTCGACGGTGAGAGGCTGTTCCGGCTGTCTGGCGAGCGCCTGGCTGAGTTCTTGGGTACGCTTTGGAATCATTGCTTGATTCAAGCACAAGCTGCATCCTCAGGTCCAAGAGCGGCGCTAACGATTCAAGCTCCTGACCAAGCAGAGGTTCCGTCGATCGGCACGCCACCCAACCGCCGGCGTTCGCCACACCACACGCGCGTCCCGAGCGTGATCCCACCCGCTTCTTGCCCAGGATGCATCCTCCCGGTACGGTGGTGTCAAGCCCCGAAGGCGTTGAGCTTGCCAGGGTTCCTCCCCTCGACTGGCGCCGGCCGGCCGGCGGTTCAGCCGGCGGCGCCAGGGGGAGAGGGCTCCTCGCGATCGGGTTATACGGAAACCAAGGGTGTGCGAACGGACACACCACCGCCCCTCACCTCTCGGGTAAGAGGTGAGGGGCATTTTTGCTGGAAACGCTTCTGCGGCCACTCGCGGAGCATGCATTCGGGGCTTTTTGACCTGACGGCCGTGGGATAGAATGAATGCGACGTCGGAGAATCCACAAATGGCCGCCTCAACCTTGACCCAGTACCTGCATCTGGAATCGCGCCCCGGTTCCAATTATCGACAACTCTTCCTGAAAGACCGCCGCATTCGCGCCGCGGTCGTTTATGAGGCGGTGCACGGCCCCGACGCCTTTACGCCCGAAGAGTTCGCGGACGACTATGGCGTGCCGCTCGAAGCGGTGCGCGAGGCGCTCGATTTCGTCGCGAACAACCTGGCGCTGATCGAAGCGGAGCGGGAACGTGAGGCCGCTGACGTCCGTGCTCGCGGGCTTGATCGACCCAAACAGCCGTAAGGGTGTCAGTAACGGTCTGAGTGGGTACCACTTTTTCGGCGAGTCGGGCACCAGAGCGAAATGAGTGGGTTTCGGCGAGTGGGAGCCAGTCAGGTGCTTTCAAGGGTGTGGGCTGGACCTTACATTGGAACGAAGGATCGACC
>DAIDJG010000551.1 GCA_027451445.1 Singulisphaera sp. | reverse complement strand
TCGCTGTACGCCCCGGACATCAACGACGGGGTGCGCGTGAATATCGCCCCGTTGCAAAAAGCCGGCCTTCTGGCCGCCGACGTGCTGGCCGCCAAGGATCTCGACAAGGCCATCGCCGACCGCGCCGAGTGGCGGGCCGACGAGCGCCGCTGGGTCCGCGAAGGGAAGCTGCCGCAGCCCGGCTGGTGGCCCGAACCGTAGCTCAGGCGGACCGTGTCCGTTTAATATGGAATCGTAAAGAACTCATCGGTGCACGCAGCGCGAAACCTTCGCTTTCCCTTGACCGTCAGAAGCGGATCGCGAAGTAAGTTGCAAGAACGAGTGGAACGATGCCCAAGACATTCGCGGACGATCTCGATCAACGAGCCGGCGAGCTGGCCGCTGATATCGAGCATCAATCCGCGTCGCAAACCTGGGTGATCAACGGTCGCTGGGGAAGTGGCAAGAGTTCCTTACTGCGCGCCTTGCAGCCTCATCTGCTCCAGCGCGGGCTCTTGCCGATCGTGGTTGCGCCGCCACCCCGGGATATGGACACCGGCCCGGCGGCGTTGCTGCAAATTGCCGAGGCGCTCCACGAACAGGGATTCCTCAATGGCGAGCTCGAGCGCCTGCAAGACCCTGCGGAGCCGTGGTCCAAGAAGCTTTCTGCCACAATGCTCGGGATCCAGAAGCATCGCGGCGATGTGGTACTCCTGTGCGATGAACCGGGCAAATGGAAGGTGCCTCCCACGGCCAAAGAAACGTTTTCCCCTTATAACAACCGGCATATCGAGCAAGTTGTGGAGCAGATCCTTCATGGGGTTGATTGTAAGCGCGTACTCACGCATCCGTCCGGGCTGCGGAGTGGCGACTCGCGCCCCTATGACTTACCGAAGGATACCCATCCGAGCTGGCTGCTCGACAGCAGCGAGCAATGGGGTGACCTGGCCGACGTCGCGCATGATGTCCACAAACGTTTGGGCGCGAAGCTCGCAGTTGCCACGCCCCTGGAGATCCGGCTGCTCGTGGCGCTTGCGGCCGTCACAACCGTCTCTCAAGTGGACAGCTACTATCGGGCCGAATGGCCCGAATCGCAGGCCATCGCGCTCCGTCTGGCGACCGCCATGGAGGCGCATGACGAATTTGCAGCCTTGCGTACGTTGTGGTCACAGTTGGCACTTTGCCGAGGATCCATCAGTCCCGACTTGCTCCGAGGGATGGGGGCGGAAACCCTCAACCCCAAAGCGCGCGCGGTGCTCTACAACGGCTTGCTCCACTGGCGGGCGCCGGGATATGAGATGAGCCATGTCCTCCGTTTCCAGGAGCGCGTTGCGTCGTGGCTCGACGTCGAGGGCCGGCTTGCGGCACATCGGCGGCTTGCCGATTACTACGGGGCGCTGATGGAACGAATTCAGCCACAAGCCGCGTCGCTGTCTCGCGAGCTCGAGGCGTTTCACCACGCGTCCGAAGCAGCCGATGCGGGTGCGCTACAGCGGTTTCGACCGTTGTTCGTTGACCAGTTGAATCAACTCGGAAGGGCCCTGTCCAAGGATGCCCGCGACTTTGCCGCAGCCGCGGATGTGTTCCGGAAGGCGATCGAGTGGGACGACGACAATGATTACGCGCACCACTATCTCGCCTACAACGTTGATTGGCTAGCGACTGACCCTGGTTTGGCTGAACAGGAATACGAGCGTGCCATTGACTTGAACCCAGAGCACCCGTGGTGGTGGTCGCGTTGGATCAACTTCCTGATTACCGTTGGCCGACCGCGCGACGCACGCGCGCAGTGGCGCGAGGCGGTCAGCGCCCTGGGTGTGACCAGCGGTGAGCCGCCCGACACTGTGTATCAATCCTTGCATCTCCCGGTGGCCCGGCTTCTCGTTCACCGGATGCAACTGGATTTCGCCGAGACCGTGCTCACCGAGACGCCCAGCGCGCTTCGACAGAACGACTCACGATTCCGCGCCCTGACTGATCTTCTGGCGGTGCTGCGGGAAACGGAACGCGCGCGTGCGGTCTTTCCGTTGAGCGTCCCCTTCGCGGATTGGTGGAACGGTCCCCACCTGGATTTTCCCCGGGAAACTCCGGAAGGTCGCCTCGAGCAATGGTTTCCCGCCCAGGTTGACGAAGTCGACGACGCAATCGTGCATCTGATCATGGCGAAAAGGGACCGCGATGACGGCAAGGTCACGTACGCCCAGGTGGAGCTACCGCGGGAGCAGTTTGATCGCGCTTCCATGGACGAGCCTTCCGAACGGCTTCAGGCGGGCCGATTTCTCGAGTTGGCGTTCTATGGCGCTCAGGAAGCCTTGCACATCCGGACTCATCCCGAAACTCTGTGGCAAGCACTCGGTTTGCCGGCACTCGATCCTGACCCCAGGCGCTACTTGAGAATAGCGGGGATCGGCTCATGATGCCCGCCATACTCCAAAACGACCGTCTCTATGTGTTTGTCGTCGGCCCTGGGTTCGGCGAGAGCATCATTGTGCGCGTACCCCCCGCGCACTGGCTGGTTGTTGATAGTTGCAAGCCCGGCGAGCGCGCGGCTGCCTTGGAGTTTCTCACGCGCTTCGACGGTGTGTGTGCCTGCGCGGTTCTGACACATCGGCACCGAGATCATTATCCCGGCTTCTCACAAGTTCTCGCCCACGACGATTGGGACGTGATCGGCTGCGCGGATTTGAGGCTGCCGGCGGATTCAGTCCAGGCTCAGAACCCTGAAGTCCATCGGCGCAATGAGCTCGAAGACATCATGGCCGCGATTCAAACGCGGTGGTCGGCCAGCAAGGAGGCACGTTGGCGAACCTGGCGCCATAGCCAGCAAACCGTGGGAGACGCTGTGCTTACCTCGTTGCATCCGGCGGAAGCCTTTGCACAGCAAAATCCCGATGCTGATCCCAACGTACTCTCCTCCGCGCTCTTGCTGCGCTGGAAGGAGGTTCGCATACTCCTGGGCGCGGACGTGGAGAATCCCCACTGGGAAGAGATCGCCCGCGAGTTCCCTGGCCTTCGCGATCACGCGGCCATGAAGGTGCCACACCATGCCTCGCACGCATCGGCCGGCTCAGAGGGTGCTTTGCATACGTCATTCCTCGAGGGCTCAAACTCTCGGTTCTGGGTCGTTACACCCTACAGCAAAGGTCGGCGACTCCCCCGAATGGAGGATGGCCAGGGCATTCATCAATTGCTGAATCACGTGAGCTGCCTGTATTTAACCGGCTTGCCAGTAAGACACGATCGCCAGGCCGACGCCCCGTGCGAGACAACTCGTGCCGAATGCCAGCAGGAGATTCGTCCACGGCCCCTCGCGGTGCCTTTTGCCGGCGGAATCACGGGAAGGGCCCTGGATGCCAGTGACGCGTTCAAGTGCTGGATTGGCGCGGAATTCTCGGATGAAGGTACGTGCGAAAACGTGTGGTACGGCCCCGGTTCAATCCGGATGACAGGGTAACTACCCTCGCGGACTATCATGAGCTCGTC
Source organism: Singulisphaera sp. (assembly GCA_027451445.1). Classification (GTDB taxonomy): domain Bacteria; phylum Planctomycetota; class Planctomycetia; order Isosphaerales; family Isosphaeraceae; genus DAIDJG01. Next base: position 2,623 of record DAIDJG010000551.1, on the reverse strand, counting down.
TTTCCAAAGTTGGTTGACCACCCAGGTCCGTGACGTGCTCGGCCGCCAGGCGACTCCACCCCCGTTTCTACTGTGGTGCGACCCGGACCGGTCATGGCTGGACCTCTTGCGCGCAGCCGCGAAGGCGAGTGGCTTCGAGCTGTGGGCGCCGCCGGCCGGCCAGGAGCTGATCCATGAGCTGCTCGTGCGCGACCGGTTTTATGCAACGCCCCGTGCCCCCAGGGTGGTGTGGCTGCCGTGCGCTCGAGACGCGATCACCTGGTTCAAACCGTTCGAGCTCGAGGCGGATGATGTCTGGGAAAAGAGCCTGCTCCAGGCGCTCCGCGAGTACGGCGTGGAGGTTTCGCGTGACCACGAGGACGAGCTGGCCGGCTTACTCCCCGCACACGCGCGCGAGTGGTTCGACAAACCCCGCGAGACCTGGAAGGAGCTGACGCCGGGCAACGCCAAGGGGACGCTGGTCGACGACCAGCGCATGTTGCAGGCTCTGGCCGGCTCCGCCGGTGAGTTCGACGCTCTGCGCGCGGAGGGACGATTCGGGATCTTCGCCCGTCGCTCGACCGAGGACTTCGGCCTGCCGGATCCGAGCGCACTCGACGAGGCAGCCTGGCGCGTGGCCGCCACCGCGCGGTTGCTTTGCACCGAGGCCGCCGAGGGCTCGCCCCGAGAGCTGCCCCGAGAGGCGGACAAGATCATTCCCCCGGGCCTGCCCAGAACATATGCCGTGCGCCTGCTGAAGCAATGGCAGCGCGACGTGAGTTACATCGCCACCTTCGAACGGCTCATCCCCCAGGCTGACGCGACGACCGGTCTGGCCTACTGGGCGCGCAACCTGTCGGCGATGCCGCGGTCCTGGAGCTCGCGCGCGGTCGAGGAGACCCTCTTCGCTCAGACTGCGGACCGGCTCGACCGGCTCGAGGACGTCGATGTCCTGGCCGACGAACTGGGGCGCGACGTGCAAACCTTCAAGGACCGCGAAAGCCGTTTCTGGGGCAAAGAGGCCGTCGCCCCGGTCGGCTGGCGCTACCTGGTCGAGATGGCGGACGCCGCTGCGCTGCTCGCGGAGAACCGAGCCGTCGAAGCGAATTGGAAGACGGTCGGAGACGCGATTGACTGGTACTGTTCGCGCGGCTGGAAGCTCGACGAGGCCGGCGAGCAACTCTTCAAGGAGTCGGCCGCTCTGCCGACCCGGTTGCACCGCATTCGCGCCCGATTGTGCCGCGGGTACGTCCGCACGCTGGACCGGATCGGCCGGATGTTTTCCGATCTTCTGGCCCGGCGGAAGGGTAACCTCTATGATCTGCCCACTGCGGGCGAGGTCGCGCTGGAGGTGCTGCCGCGCGATAACGTGCCGACGGCTCTGGTGTTCCTCGACGCCTGCCGGTTCGACCTGGGACAACGGCTGGCCCACTTGTTGAATGAGGGGGAGCCGGCCGTGCGCGCGACGGTGTCGGCTGCGGTCGCGCCGGTTCCCAGCATCACCCCCCTGGGGATGTCGTTCGCCCTGCCGGTGAAGCGCGACCGCCTGCGCGTCGAACTGGCCGAGGACCACAAGTTGTTTCGTGTGTTCGTCGATGGGTTCGATGGCGACCTGAAGTGGGCGGACCAGCGCCGGAAGTGGCTCAAACAGACTCTCGATGTGAAGGACTGGCTCGAAATCGACGCGGTCCTCGACGGTGAGAGCCTGAAGAAGGCTGGCCGAAGCCGTCGCCTGATCGCCGTGCACGGCGACGAGCTCGACAGCCACGACGGGCAGTTGAAGATCACCGGCGCCGATCAGCACCTGGAGCGTTATGCCCGCGCGATCCGCAAGCTGCGCGACGCGGGCTACTGCCGGGTTATCGTGCTCTCCGATCACGGCTTCTTCCACTGGCAGCCGGACGATCACGAGATCGTCGCTGACTTGCCGGCCGGGGATGTGCTCTGGAAGCACCGACGGGCGATGGTCGGGCACCACCTGTCGCATCCGAGCGCACTTGCGCTGGAGGTTCCGCAGTCGGGGTTGGAAGTGATGGTTCCGCGCGGGATGAGTGCCTTCCGCACATACGGGGCGCTTGGGTTTTTTCATGGCGGGGCGACCCTGCAAGAGGTGATCATACCCGTCCTGGTCGCCGTCTGGCCAGTGAAGGCCCGGAAGACCCAGGTAGTTTTGAAGCCCGTGGGACGCATCACGAGCGAGGCACCTCGTGTGCAGGTTCAGGCGGCAGCGACCGGGCAGCTTTTCAATCCCGACGCCAACTTGCTCGCGCGTCGGGTCGTGGTGCGGGTATTCGACACGGCGGGCAAGCTCGTGTTTCGACACGGTGAAGCGGTTACGATTGAGCCGGAAGGCGCACCGGTTACGGTCCAGTTGCAAGTCACCGAGCCCAGGCCCGAGGTTGCGTATGGAACGCCGCTCTCCATCGAGGTGCTCGACGCCGATGACGACGAGGTCCTGGTCCGCGAGGATGTGACGCTGAACATTGACATCAGTGATTGGTAATACGTAAGAGTCTATAAAGCAAGTGGGGCGGAGCCGGAAAAGGGGGACTGGCTCCGAGTCTTCGAGGTGCCTGTCCCCCTTTTCCGGCGGAGCGAGAAGCGTGGAAATGGGGACAGGCACCGTCCGAAGACGTCCGGAGCC
>DAIDJG010000550.1 GCA_027451445.1 Singulisphaera sp. | reverse complement strand
GCTCATAAGCTTTACGGGCCCAAGGGGATCGGGGCGCTCTATATCCGCCGGCGAGATCCCCAGGTTCGTTTGGAACCGCTGTTCGACGGCGGAGGCCACGAACGCGGGTTCCGGAGCGGGACGCTACCGGTCCCGCTGATTGTCGGATTGGGTTCTGCGATCGAACTGGCAACGAGCGAACGCGACGAAGAGAGCGAGCGAATCCTGGGGCTGCGCGAACGGTTGCACGCAGGACTCGTCGAGCGCATCCCGGACATCAGGTTGAATGGACATCCGACGAAGCGGCTGCCCGGAAACCTTAATCTGAGTTTCGCGTATGTCGACGGCGAGGCCTTGATGATGGCGATGCGCGATATCGCCGTGAGCTCAGGCTCGGCCTGCTCAGCCGCTAACCCGGAGCCGAGCCACGTGTTGCGCGCCATGGGCGTCGACGAAGACCTCGCCAGGGCCAGTCTCCGGTTCGGACTGGGCCGGTTCACCACGGCGGAGGAGATCGACTTCGCGATCGACTGTGTGGCGGCCGCGGTGGCTCGCCTGCGCTCCCTGAGCCCTGCCTGGGTGCGTCGCGATTAGGAAGGCGTGGGAATTGACTCGCAAGTATGATAGTGTAAGAGGAACGAGAGCCCCCGTGGTTCCGGGACGATCGTTCTCTATGAGGAGATGAGATCCATGAGCGTGACCCTGACCGAAAAAGCCGCCAACGAAGTGAAGAAGGTGATCACCGAGCAGAATATGCCCGAGGACGTCGTCCTACGCGTCGGCGTTCAGGGGGGCGGCTGCAGCGGCTTCGCCTATAGCCTCGGCTTTGACACCACCACCACCGAACGCGACCGCGTCGCCGAGTTCTTCGGCGTGAAAATGGCGGTCGACAAGAAGTTCGACCCCTATCTCGACGGGACCGTGGTCGATTTCTACGACGGACTCGAGAAGCGCGGGTTCGTCTTCAACAATCCCAACGTCGTCAAGTCCTGCGGCTGCGGCAGCTCTTTCCAGGTCTGAGCGCGCAATCTCTCCGTAGAGACCTTCCCGGTTCGGCAAGTTGACTCTTCGTAGGCGGAACTGAGCCGCACTACGAAGAGTCAATCGCACTTCTGCCTCACGGTTTTTGCCGCGTCATTGCGTCCGCGGGGAAGCCCAGCGCCACCCTTGCGCCAGCTCGTCGTTCACGACGCAGCCCGCCGGCCATTCATTTTTTTGCAGCGAAAGCACGCAGCGCGTTGCCAGCTCCGCCATATCGGCCATGCCCTTCGTGTCGATGCCGCCGAGATGGGGGCTGAGCACCACGTTCGGCAGTCCGAGGAGCACGCAATTTGGCTCGATGGGCTCGACATTGAGCACGTCGAGCCCCGCGCCCGCGAGGTGCCCCGAAACCAGGGCGTCGCGCAGGTCCGACTCGACGACGAGCCCGCCGCGCGATGTATTGATGAAGTAAGACCCCGGGCGCATCTTGGCCAGGAAGTCGCGATTCACGAGCCCCTTGGTCTCCGGCATCAGCGGCAAGTGGAGGCTGATCACGTCCGACTCGGCGAGCAGTTGATCGAGGCCCATCCGGCGAATTCCGTATTGAGCGTCGAACGACGTGTCGCTCACGGGGTCATACGCGGCAAGTTTCATTTCGAAGGCCAGTGCCCGGCTCGCAACGGCGCGACCGATGCGCCCCAGGCCCACCAGCCCCATCGTTTTGCCGCGGATTGGCGCGACGAGCTTTCGGCTCCAACCGCCGCTGTGGAGTAGGCGATCGTTGCTCACGATGCTGCGCGTCAATGCAAGCAACAACGCGAACGTTTGTTCGGCCACGCTCCCGTGGTTTGTACCCGGGGTGATGACAACGGCGATGCGACGCGCGGTTGCCGCGGCAACGTCGATGAGGTCGTAGCCAACGCCCGTCCGTGCGATGACGCGAAGACGAGGCGCGAGGTCCATCAGTTCCGCCGTCATTTGCTCGCCGCCGGCGAGCATGGCGTCAACCTCGGGAAGCACCTCGCGCAGCTCGTCTGCGGTCAGGGCGTGTCCGCCGGGTAGGTCGATACAGCGGTATCCCGCGTCGACAAGCAAGTCGCGAAAGAGGCCGGGTTGATTGCGAAGGGTCCCCGGCCCAATCAAGATAGTCGGCATGGTCGGTCGAGGCGAAGCCTTTGGTTCTCTCAAGGAATGGAGAATCGGCCAGGGGCACTCCCGACGCCCCCGTCACACACGACCAAGGCTACCCGATTCGACCGAGCAGGTCGCAAACTTTTTTCAACAATGCGCCTGACCGAGCCGGTCGAATCGTTCATGCGCGGTCAGTCGTCGCTCCGGAGGCCGGCTCTATTCAAGGGTTTGAGTCGAGGGTATCTTAAGGATTCCCCCAACATTTCATTCGCTGAAGCTTGCTACGAGAGGGTCGGGATATGCCGGTTCGTGTCTTCATCACTCAACCCATTCCGGAACCAGGCCCCAGCATTGTCGCCGGGTGCGCCGAGAGGGTGGAGCACAATCGAGAAGACCGGGTTCTACCGGTGGAAGAACTCCGAGCGAAGGTCGAGGGGTGCGACGCCGTCCTTTGTCTACTGACCGATCGCGTCGACGCATCGGTGCTCGAAGCGGCGAAGGGATGCCGGATTTTCGCCAACATGGCGGTTGGCTACAACAACGTCGATGTCGCGGCGGCGACGCGACTCGGGATCATGGTCACGAACACGCCCGGCGTGCTGACGGAAGCGACGGCCGACCTCACCTGGACGTTGATCCTCGGAATTGCCCGGCGTGTGGTCGAAGGCGATCAGGAGATGCGGAACGGGCGTTTTCCCGGCTGGGGACCGCTCTACATGCTCGGCGGCGATGTCACAGGCCGGACGCTCGGACTCATCGGTCCGGGCCGAATCGCAGTCGCCGTTGCGGAACGCGCGGTGGGATTTCGGATGCCCATCCTCTACACCGGCCGGCGCCCCAGTCCAGCGCTCGACGCACTCGGAGCCCGGATGGTGCCGCTCGACGAGCTGCTCTCCTCCAGCGACTTCGTGAGCCTCCACACGCCCCTGAATGCGGAAACGCGCCACCTCATCGACGCCCGCGCGCTCACCCTGATGAAACCAACCGCTTATCTGATTAACACCGCCCGTGGTCCCGTCGTCGACGAGGCTGCTCTCGTCGACGCCTTGCGTGCGGGACGAATCGCCGGTGCCGGGCTCGATGTTTACGAAGACGAACCGCGCATGGCGCCCGGATTGGCCGAATGTTCCAACGCCCTTCTCCTGCCCCACCTCGGCAGCGCGACCCACGCGACGCGCGCGGCAATGTCACGAATGGCCGCGGAAAACCTCTGCGCGGCACTGCGCGGCCAAAGGCCGCCTAATCTCGTGAACCCCGAGGTCTGAAAGAATTCTGCATGTTCCCAAGAAACGTCGGGTATATCCCCTTGAGAAGGTGACTCCGTTCGCCGATCTTGGATTGAGACACAACTTCATCTAACCGCCTCGGATTAGCTTGCATGGGTGCGCTGCGGTTCCATTTAACGTCCCCCGACATAGCGAACCGGCATAACGAGCTTCGCAAGGCCTACCTTACGGGCTTGGATCGCACTCCGGGTCGATTAAGCGTCGAATTGCGACAGGGCATCATGTCTTGCCACCGCGAGACGAACGAAAGCGGCCGCTTGTTCGTCCCGTGGCCGGTCGAAGGGCATGGTACGCCGTATGTTGGAACGCCGACACTTGCCGAACGTGCCCGGCCTTACGACCTCGCGGTCGAGCTCGCGCGGGGCAAGCTTAATGAAGTACGGAACCAGCTTGCCGACTGGCGTCAGATGGGTCTGCGTACGACGCCGGAGCTGGAGGGGTTCCTTGCCGAGTCACATCGCGCATTCATCAAGGCCGTCACGACCGGAAGCTCGCCCGAAGAGACATTTGCCGCGGCGCAGGCCAGCCTGGCTTCGAGCTGGAACGCCGGGAACGTCCTGATCGAATCATACACGAGCCAGGTCCTCCAGACGCGCTTGCAGAGCACGCCCAAGCTGCCGACGGCACTCGCGTGCGCCCTGGAAGGCGATCCAAAGCTCCAGCCCTGGTCCACCGATCTGGTGACGGCTGTGAACACGGCGCAGATCGCGTGCAACTGGAGAACGATAAGTCCGAATGAAGGGCAATTTCGCTGGGACGAGTTCGACGCGCAGCTCGCCTGGGCGAAGCGGAACCACCTCAATGTCCAGGCCGGCCCCTTGATCGAGTTTCGACCGAATGCGCTGCCACACTGGATCTGGCTTTGGGAAGGCGACTTTGACACGCTTCTCGGCCTTGTGACCGACTTCGTGCGCCAGGCGACGCTCCGTTTCCGAGGCAAGATCCCCCTCTGGCACCTGGTCCACCGCCCGGCTTGCACCGACTTCTTGGGCCTGACCGAAGAGGAGCAGATCCGCATTACAGCCCGCGCGATTCAAGTCGCGCGTCAAACCGACCCATCGGCGCAATTCACGATCGGCGTCGAGCGTCCCTGGGCGGAATGGCTGGGCTCGAGTCCGTTCCAACTCGGGCCGCTCCACCTGACCGATTACCTGGTTCGAGCCGACCTAGGCCTCGCGGGCCTGGCGATCGAGATCGCCCCGGGGTATTCGACGCCGGGGAGTCACCTGCGGGACCTGTTCGATTTTTCGAAGGTTCTCGACCTCTATGCCCTTCTCAACCTTCCCCTCCACATCTGGATGACGTTCCCGTCGTCGGTCGCGCATGATCCGCAGGCCGACCCTTCGGTCCGCGTGGAAGAATGGCAATGGCCCGCACCGCCGAGCGAGGCGAGCCAGGCCGCCTGGGCCTCGCGCTGGCTGTCGCTGGCGGTGGCGAAACCCTTTGTCCGATCGGTCACGTGGCTTCAAACCACCGACGCCTTGCCTCACCTCTATCCGAACGGCGGCCTCTACCGGCACAACCAGTCGGCGAAGCCGGTGCTCTCCTGGATCAAGCAATTCCGGCGTGAAATCCTCGTCTGAGGGACACGGTTGGCGTTGCCATGTTTTGCGCCAGGGATTACACTCGCTGATTCGGCATCCCCGGGGCATGACTGACGGTTCTTCGTATGTTTGACGATCTCCAAAAACGACTCTCCACAGCGTTCGGGCGTTTCCGCGCACGCGGAACGTTGACCGAGGCCAACATCCAGGATGGCCTGCGCGAGGTGCGCACGGCCCTCCTTGAAGCTGACGTCAACTACAACGTCGTTCAGGAGTTCATGGCGCGGGTCTCCGAACAGGCCGTCGGGACGCTTTTGATCAAGAGCGTCCGGCCCGAACAGCAGATCGTCAAGATCGTGCACGACGAGCTCGTTGCGCTGATGGGTCCCGCGGATCCTTCGATCCGCTTCGAGAAGGTCGGCCCGACGATCTTGATGCTCTGCGGCCTCCAGGGGTCGGGCAAAACAACCACTTGCGGCAAGCTCGCGAAGCTGCTGGCCCAGCAGGGCCGCAAGCCGCTGCTCGTCGCCGCCGACCTTCAGCGCCCAGCGGCCATCGAACAGCTCAAGGTCATCGGCGGACAGCTTCAGATCCCCGTCTACAGCGAAGCGGACTCGAACCCCGTCAAAGTCTGCCAGAACGCCCTCGCCGAGGCGAATCGGCAGGCTCGCGACACGATCATTCTCGACACGGCCGGCCGGCTGCACATCGACGACGAGCTCATGAACGAGCTCTCGCAGATCGAGAAAAAGGTTCGGCCGCACCAGGTCTTTTTCGTCTGCGACGCATTGACCGGTCAGGATGCCGTCGCCTCCGCCGCCGCATTCAACGAAGCGCTCGAGCTCAACGGCGTCATCATGACGAAGCTCGACGGCGACGCTCGTGGCGGTGCCGCACTTTCGGTGCGAAAGGTCACCGGCGTCCCGGTTAAATTTGTCGGGCGGGGTGAAAAGCTCGACAAACTCGACGCCTTCGACCCAGAGCGTATCGTCGGTCAGATCCTCGGGATGGGTGACATCGTCGGGCTTGTCGAGGCCGCGCAGTCTGTCCAGGATCAAGAAGAAGCGCTGCGGCAACAAGAGAAGCTCTCGCAAGGGAAGTTCGATCTCAACGACTTCCGCAAGCAGATCGGTCAGATGAAGCAGATGGGGTCGGTCCGCGACCTCGTCAAGATGATCCCCGGCCTGAATCAGATGCCGCTCGATCTGGAAGGGCTCGACGCCGACGGCGAGGTTCAGAGGATTTCGGGGATCATCGACAGCATGACCCCCGCCGAGCGCAAGAACCCCGATATCATCGACATCTCCCGCCGCCGTCGCATCGCGACCGGTGCCGGTGTCGATCCGGCTGACGTTTCGAGTCTGGTCAAGCAGTTCGATGGAATGCGGGCCTTTGTCAAGCAGATGTCTCAAATGACGATGTTTGACAAGATCCGCGCCATGACCGGACTCGGCAAGGCGGGTGCGTTCAATCCGGGCGCCAAGCTGCTCGCACCCAAACAGGGGACCGGGAAGCGATTGACGCCGAAGGAGCGTGCCAAACTTCAGAAGGAGCGCGAAAAAGAAGAGCGACGGCGCCGTCGTGAGAGGAAAAACCAGGACGGAGACAACGGGCCGTCACCACCCGACAGACCAAGATGAGGTAAGCGAGCGGGTGGCGGATCGCGGCGCTCGGTGCGAGGCTCTTCGTTGAGACGAGCCGAGCACGTTGCTGTATCCTTGCCAGCCCCACGAAGCACGTTTCCGACGATAGGGAATGCGTCCTCGAAGGACGCGCGAAGCCGCCGAGGGCTCGGGACCGGCTTTGTCATCCAGAACCGCTGGAGGGTTCCCGCTGGACTTGCCATGCCTCCGAGCCGTTGTTTTTTTGAGGAGAGTACGAGTGGTTCGCATTCGCATGAAATCGTTCGGTCGACGCCATCGTCCCTTTTTCCGCATTTGCGCCATGGACTCGCGCACCGGGCGCGACGGGACCGCGATCGAGGAACTGGGGCACTACGACCCGAAGGTCCGTAACAAGGACGCACGCACGGTTCTCAATGTCAACCGAATTCGCTACTGGTTGTCGGTAGGTGCCCAGCCCAGCGAAAAGGTCCAGGCGCTGTTGAACAAACAAGGCGTGAAGAAGCCTGCTCCGGGCGAACCCTGGCAACTTCCGGAACCGCCCGCTGCGGCACCCGCCGCTGCGCCTCCGACCCCCCCCGCGACGTCCTGAGCGCGCCTCGGGCGCTGAGCAACGACAATGGCCGCGCTTCGCTTCGATCTCCTCACCCTCTTTCCCTCGCTCTTCGACGGCTTTCTGACCGAGAGCATTCTGAGCCGGGCGATCGAGAAGGCATTGGTCGAAGTGAACCGTTGGGACATCCGCGACTGGGCCCAGGGCAAGCACAAGCAGGTGGACGATCGCCCGTTTGGCGGCGGCCCCGGCATGGTGCTCATGGCCCCGCCAGTGGTTTCAGCCGTCGAAGCGGTGCAGGCTCTCGGAGAACGGCCAGGCCGTCTGATCGTGCTGACGCCCCAGGGGCGCCGACTTGACCAGAACCTGGTTCAGGAGCTCGCCCAGGAATCGCGTATCGTGTTGCTCTGCGGACGTTATGAGGGGTTTGACGAGCGCATTTTCGAGACCCTGGAACCGGAGACTCTTTCGATCGGCGACTATATCCTCTCGGGCGGCGAGGTCGCGGCGATGGCCGTCGTCGACGCCGTCATGCGGCTCTTGCCGGGGGTCCTCGGCGACGCCGAGAGCGCAGTCGATGAGTCGTTCGGGCCGGACGGAGGTCTCGAATACCCGCAATACACCCGTCCTCGAACCTATCGTGGACGTGACATACCGGAAATCTTGCTGAGCGGCAATCACGCCGCCATCGCTCGCTGGCGACGCGAGCACCGACGCTGAGTTGAGAAGTCACAACCAAACACAATCGGAAAGGGTGAGCCGGGCTCGCCCCGAGAAAGGATGGGTTGAACCATGCAAAACCACTTACTTGAGCTGGTCGAACAGTCCAGCATGAAAGCCTCGATTCCGAAGTTTGAAGTCGGCGACACCGTCGACGTGCACGTGCGAATTCTGGAAGGCGAAAAAGAGCGCATTCAGGTCTTCAACGGCGTCGTGATCGCGAAGTCGGGCACGAAGACGCGCGAGATGTTCGTGGTGCGCCGGATCGTGCAAGGCGAAGGCGTGGAGCGTAAATTCCCGGTGCACTCTCCGCGCATCGCCGACATCGTCGTGAAGCGGTCTGGCAAGGTCCGCCGCGCCAAGCTCTACTACCTGCGCGAGCGCTCGGGCAAGGCCGTCCGCCTCAAGGAGCGCTTTGCCGGAGGAAAGGCCACCGCCGCCGAAGCCAAGGCCGCCAAGGCCGAGAAGCGCGCTACGCGCGTCGCCGCCAAGAAGGCGAAGGCCGAAGCCGCCGCAGCCAAGACCGAGTAAGCGGCGTCCTCGCGCTACCAGAGGACTGAGGCGCACTCATTCGACGTTGCGCTCAGTCGGGAGGGCGAGGCTCCGTCCCAATGGCACTAAGCTTCTCTTGAAACATCGAGGTCCTTCCTGACATAAAACGTTGTACCAAAGGCGTTTTTCGTCAGGAGGACCTCGATGTTCACGGATGATCTCCGGCACCAGGTGTGG
>DAIDJG010000549.1 GCA_027451445.1 Singulisphaera sp. | reverse complement strand
GGAACGCCGACCGCTGCCGATCTCCGATCAGGCCACGGTGTGCGCGCTCGGCGAAATCTATCACGAGCTCCTTGGCCGCGTCTCCTCCGTACTGCAAGGGAAGCCCGACGCCGCACTCCTGCAAGCGTTCTTGAAACAAGGCTGGGAGAATCCCCAAGGTCCCGCCGAAGACATGACCACGGAAGCCGACCTCGAACGGATTCACCGGATCCGGCGCCGACTGCGCCGGCTCGCCCTGAAACACGCCGTGCTGGCCCGCGTGCGTGAATTCTGCCGGCTCCGCCAGCAAAAGTGGTCGCTCGCCGGCCCGCTTGCGTCGCTCGACGCCACAGCACTCCGGTGCACGATCGGAACGCTCCTCGAGCGGCATCTGGTGCTCCGCGAGTCGGACGGCGGCATCGGGGTCCACCCGGCGGTGCGCGATCACTTCGCACGCCTGGGCGAAGAGTCGGGCCGAGGGAACTGGCACGACCTGATCCGCGAGCAACTGGTCAGCCTCACCCGGCGCCCCGGTCGCGGCCTGCCCGACGACAAGGCGACCCTCGACCTGATCGAAGAAGCCATTCACCACGCACTTCAGGCCCATCGCGTGGACGAGGCGAAGGTGCTGTATGAAGGTGGGCTGGGGGGGATCCGGCACCTCGGCTGGAAGCTTGGCGAGATGTCGCGCGGGCTCCGGGTGCTGCGCGGGTTCCCCGAGTGCCCCGATCGAGCGGCGCTCGGATGGTTCCTGCGAGCGCTCGGCGAGTTCGACGAGGCTTATCGTGCCAACCCGTTGCCTTACTTTCGAGCCGACGTCCGGCTACTGCAAGGCCGGCTGCCGAGCGTCGCGGCCGAAGGGGATTCCGCACGCACGGCGATCGCGTCGTTTCTCATGGGGGCCGAGACCTCGGTACTTCCCCCTGACTTGCTGGGTCTGGCGATCCCTCGGATCCAGTTGCTTCTCTTTCTCGGCCGCCTGCGCCAGGCATGGCAAACACCTCGGCTTGACCGGCTCTACGGCTCGATTGGCTGGGAAGGGGATCGCGCTCGCCTTCAACTCCTCATGGCCGAGGTTGCCCGGCGCCAGAACGACACCGAAACGCTCCGAGGCCAACTCGGCGACGCGGAGCGCTGGGTGCTGCATTCCGGGTCCGTCGAACACCTTGCCCTCTGGCACCTCATCCGGTGCCGTGCCGAGCGCGACGCCGGCGACCATCGCGCCGCCCTGTGCGCAGTCGACGAGGGTGTTCACCTGGCGCGGCAAACCGGCATGGGCCTCTATCACATCCTTTTGCTCAATGCTCGTGCGGAGCTACTGCATAGTACCGACCCCGAAACCGCCGAACGTTCGGCGAGCGAGGCGCTCGAGCTCGCCTGGTCCGATGACTGCCTGTTCCGCTGGGGCGCTGGCGAAGCCAGCCACTTGCGGGGCCACGCGCTCATCGCACTTTGGCGCAAGGACGAGGCCCGCAAGGCCCTCAAGGATGCGCTTGCGCTGCGCGAGAGCATTCATGACCCTCGCGCGGCCCAGACGGCGCGATTGCTGGGCCGACTTTCAACGTGAAGTTGTTCAAAGTCGGGGACGGTTCAGACAGCCGTGATTTCCAACACACGATCTTGGATCCCGTCTCGACTTTTGAGACCACTTCACTCCTATTGTGACCTCGGAGAGCTTCACTGCTGTCGATGAGACCATGGAGTTGGAGGGTTTGTGCTTACTTCTCATCACGACGCAATAGGTAGCCCAGCCCAAGGGAAACCACGCTTGTGAGCAGGGTCGTCGCCCACTTGGAGTTTTCTGGCGGCGAACCAGGAACCAAGACAACCCCGATGCAGACAACCAATACGACCGCCGTCGCAATCACAATCGCTCGAACGACCGTGGTTTCCTTCGAACGTCGATGCGCCGCGTCGGCCTCCTCTCGGCGCAGACGTGAAGCACGTTCGGACGGTGTTTCGGGAGGCCCGAAATGAAAGTCGCCGGAGGTCGTCAGAGATTTGTCCGGATACTGGTCTTCAACCCTCCTCTTCTTGGACGGCTCGGCCATCATGCTCTCTTAAAGAACGAATTGTTCGTCAAGGTTTTCAGGGCGCGACGCTGCACCGATCGCTTTGCCCTCATGCTGCGCATCGATCGCGAGCCGGTAGAGGCCGAGCGCTTTGCGGATCAATGCCTCAGGCGATTCACGAGTATCGCGGAGCAGATCGTTGAGAAAGGCGAGGCCGTTGGGCGCAAGCGTAAGATGGATGTTAGGGTCATCAACCTGCCAGATCTCCACGCCAGTTGCGGCGGGAGTACCTGGGACGGAGTCGGTTGTCGTGGCCATACGGGACGTCCCCTCATTGTGATGGCGACTCGCGGTTACTGTCGACAAGTCTATTGTACCTGACCCGCTGCCTGAGGAGCATGGGATGGTCCGCGAGGGCCAAGGCACTTTGCGAGCATGGAGTGTACGTCTACAATTCGTCCCGGCCCAGCGCGTGGACCAAGGCTTCCGACGGCCGCCCCGCCGACTGGCGGGCGAAACTGGGTTCCTTCTTTCCCTGGAGCGATGGTGTTGAGTGGCTCGAAAGGAATTGCGCTCGGGATGGCGGGATTGGTTCTGGCCGGGTTCGTGGCCTACCTGGCCCTGAGAGGACTCACACCACCCCTCCCTCCCCCACCTCCGGAGGTCGCCCAGGACCCACTTCTAAGCGAAGGCCGGCAGCTCTATTTTGATCGTTGCGTGAGCTGTCACGGCACTGCGGGAAAGGGGGACGGCCCGATCGCCAAAGGCTTGCAGGGACCGGCCCCTCGAGATTTCACGACGCCCCAGTGGAAATATGGCAACACCGCCAGCGAAACGCTACAGGTCGTTACCCAGGGCGTCAAGGAGAGTGCCATGCCGGGCTGGAAGGGTACGTTTAGCCCGTCGGAGATTCGTGCCGTCACGGCCTATGTCTACTTCCTCGGCGGCCGGTCGGTGCCTACCGAGCTGCGTGCGCCTTGAAATGGCAAGACGCGTCGATCACTCGGCCTGGATGATCGCGTCGGCCTCGATCTCGACGAGCGCCGCGTCGTCGATCAAGCGGGCCACCTGGACCATCGTTGTGGCGGGCCGGATGGAGGCGAAGAACTCGCCGTGTGCCTGGCCGGCTTCTTCCCAGCGGCTGATGTCCGTCACGAAGATCCGCGTCCGTACCACGTCGGTTGCCTTGCCGCCGAGCGCTTCGATCGCGGCGAGGATGATCGTCAGCGCCCGCTTCGACTGGGCTTTTAAAGTCGGTGCATACGATCCGTCGGCCTCGACGCCCACCGTCCCGGTCACCGTGATGTGAGCACCCGTTCGAACGGCACGCGAGTAGCCGATGATGGGTTCCCAAGCGGAGCCCGTTGAGGCGTACTTTCGTCCCCCACGCTCTTCCACGGTCACTTTCACGCTCGAAGTCATGCGCTGCTCTCCAACGTGCGGCGGAGCCGCAAACCCGATCCAACCGGCTACTCCCGGCCTTCTTTCCGGGTGCCGCAACGAGACGACGGACAAAGCGTAACCCCCCTCGCCGCTCGCGGCAATCCCGCCAGCGAGGGACGTGGGCCGGTTGATCGCGGGCCGAAGCGCGGGTTAACATGCCCCTTTCGGGATCGATGTGCCGGCGGCTCTCGCAAATTGAAGGAAAGGGTTGTCTCATGGCTGGAGCATTCAAAACCAAGATCATCGACCTCAAGGCCGGGACCGGACCCGAGGCCAAGGTGGGCGACATCGTCTCGGTCCATTACACGGGGATGCTCGAGGAAGACGGCACGAAGTTTGACAGCTCCCGCGACCGAAACCAACCGTTCCAGTTCCCGCTCGGCAAGGGACGCGTCATCCAGGGCTGGGATTACGGCGTCGCCGGCATGAAAGTCGGCGGTCAGCGCAAGCTGATCATCCCGCCCGAAGAAGGTTACGGCGCCCGAGGGGCCGGCAACTCGATTCCGCCGAACGCGACGCTCGAGTTTCTCGTCGAGCTTCTCAAGATCAACTGACGGTTGTCGCATGACACAAGAATCCGATTGCCATGCGCCGGTGGCCTCGCTCCTCCGCGACTTAGGCGCCCGAGCTGCGGGGCTCTGGTGGGTTGAGGGCGAATGCCTGGTCCAGGCGGCGTTTGTCCGTAGCTCCGAGCTGTCGGTCCAGGTTGCGGACGACTTCGCTGCAGCCACACGGATCGTTCCGCGTTCCGAGACCCGCCTTGGAATCGTCGGCGCCGTGACGACCGGTGAGACAACGGTCTCGCGGGTTTCGGAGCTCCCCGAGACGGTCGGCTCAGGGCTCTGGCTGCGCGCCTTTGGCGCGGAACGGTCGATTGCTGTGCCGTTGCGCGACGATCGAGGCATCCTCCAGGGTGTCCTCTCCGTGGCGCTCCCCGACCAGTCGGTCAGCGACGAGGAGATCGCCTCGAAAGTCCGCGCGGCGGGGGCGACGATCCGGCGGTTTTCCTGACTGGACGTTGCGGGATCCCGGCGCCACAATGGAACGGACGGACGTTTGTCGACACACCGAGGATGGATTCGGAAAACACGGTCGGGGATGGTGACAGCGGACGATGGTGCCCGATTATTACGCGATGCTGGGCGTCGATCCGGGGGCTGACACCGCGACGATCGGAGCGGCCCTGGCGCGGCTTCAGCCGATCTGGTCGTCGGGCACGCGCAACCCCAAAAACAAACACACCTACCAGTCGTATCTCGACCAGATCCCCGCCCTGCGCCAGGCCCTGCTGGGCGACCCCACCGTACGCGCTGCCTATGATGCCGAGCTTGGTGCCGCGCGCCGACTCGAACGCGACCGCAAGCTCGACAAGCTTCAGCAGCTCGTCCGTCTCCGAGCCGCCAAGGGCGGACTCACCGTCACCGACCGCACCCTCCTGCGCGAGCAGGCGGTCGACATGGGACTGACCCACGACGACGTCGACAAACTGACCGAGCTTGTCCCCCCGAAGCCTGACGCGCCGGCCGAAGTCGACGAGCCCGACCCGCCTTTCGACATCGTCGACGGCGTCACCCGGCGCCAGATTCGCGTTGCCCTCGACCACCTCGGCCGCCGCGATCTCTACGATGCCCTCGGGCTGGAACGCGACGCGCCGGCCGACGAGATCGTGGCACGCGCCGACGCCGAACGCCGCCGCTGGATGCAGAAAACGCAGGTGACCGCCGAAAAAACGGCGTGGCTCGAAGTCATCTCGCTTGCGCAATCGCACCTCTGCACCCTCGGCGCCCGCGCACGCTATGACTGCACACTGATCGCCGACGCCGAGGAAGAATTGAACAATGCGATCGCGTTCGCGCTCAAGGGTCTGAGTCGCCTGGACTCCGGCTCGCGGCAAGTGCTGATCGAGGAGGGCGAGAAACGAGGCATCGCATCGGACCGTACCGATCGCCTGATTGGCCGCGCCTGCCGGGCGCTGGGCGTCTTGCGGGACGCCAGCGCTGTACCTTCGCCGTCTGCGCCGCCGCCGCGATTCTTACGCTGCCGATCGTGCTCCGGCCTTACGGACTTCGCCCAGGTTTCCAAACAAAAGGCCACCCCCCTTTGCCGGCACTGCGGGGCTTCGCTCAACTGGACATGCCCCGCTTGCCAGCGCGTGAAGTGGGCCGACGAATCGCGTTGCACCTGCGGTTTCCGGGCCGAGCAGCGTGAGCCGCTGGTCCGCCATTTCGAGGCCGCCCAGCATGCCTTCCGCGCTCGCGAATACGAGACCGCCCTGGCCCACCTTCAACGCGTTCAGGAATTCGCCCCGAAGCACGTTGGGGCGCGCAAGGGGATCATGAAGATCCGCGAGAAGCAGGCCGAAATCGAGAAGGCCCGCACGAGTTGGGAGTCCGCCTTTGCGTCTTCAAAGCTTCAAGCCGCGCGTGCCGCGGTCGTCGCCTGGGCGAACCTCTCGGACCCCTCCGCGCCCGAAATCAAGGACGCCTGGCTCAAGGTAACCAAGAGCCTGCACGACGCCCAGGCCCTGGCGCGGCACGGCCAGAACCTCGAGGCGAGCGATCCCAAGGCGGCTCGTGCCCACTACCGCCAGGCTCTCAGCATCGCCGCCGACTTGCCCGAGGCGATCGAGGGCTTGAAGCGCTGCGCACCCGACCCGCCGGTCGAGTTGCTCGCCGAGTTCCTCGGCGACCGTGTCCGCCTGCGCTGGTCGGCGCCGCGTCCGGACGGGCTCGGAGCGTTGAGCTATATCGTCCGGCGCAAGCCGAACACCGCGTTTCAGCACCCTCGCGACGGCACGGCCGTCGGTGAGACGGCCGAGACGGAGTATGTCGACCGCCGCATCACACCGGGTGAAGTGGTCAGCTACGCCGTGCTGAGCAAGCGCGGAGAGACGGAGTCGGTCGGTGCCGTCTCACTCGGCCCGATCTACCTGCTCGCCGACGTGGCGAACGTTCACGTTGAGGCGCGCTCTCACGAGGTCGAGCTCACCTGGACGATCCCCCCGAAGGCGCAGCAGGTCCGCGTCATTCGCAAGCGCGGCAGTGCTCCGACGGGACCAAACGACGGCGAGCGCGTCGAGGCGCTGGCACAGCGGGCACTCGATACGGGGTTAGAGGAAGACCAAGTCTATCACTACGCCATCTACGCGCTCTATCGTCTGCTCGACGGACGTCTCGTCCCCTCGCCCGGGGTGATGGTGACCGCCCAGCCGCACTCGCCGGTTCCCCCGCTCGCCGCGCCGACCCTTTTACCGCAGCGCGACGGCCGCCTTCGACTCGAGTGGCCGCCCCCCTCGCGGGGGACCGTCAAGATCCTCAAGAGCACGCGCCCGGTCCCCCATGTCGCGGGCGAGGCACTGGAACCAGGTCCGATTGCGGCACTCGAAGGTGACTGGCTCGACGTGAAGGCCCCGGACCGTGCTGAGGACCTGACTCCTCCCACGCTCGGAGTATGCTACTACACGCCGTTCACCGACTGGGCCGGACTGCACACCGTCGGTCAATCGGCCAGCTACTCGTGCATCCCGGATCCCTCGGACCTGCGCGCGACGCGCGTTCGCAACGGGCGGGTCCACCTGCGCTGGCGCTGGAGTCCCCAGGGGACCGAGTCGCTAGTCGTGGCCAAGGCGGGCTCGCCGCCATCAGGACCTCAGGACGCCGAGGCGCAGATCACCAGCATCAACGAAGTCGAGTACCACCGCCAGGGGCACTTCGCACTCGACCTCCCCACCAACGGCGCGGGGCCCTGGTACGTTTCCGTGTACGGCGTCGGCGGGCTGGATGACGAGGCGATCTTCTCGCCGGGGCTCGAACCGACCAGCCGGACGACCGTGCCCGGCCCCCACCCAGAAGTCACGTTGATTTACGACTTCGTACGTCCCCGTTTTCCCGCGCGCGGCTGGTCGGTCCAGTTCCACACCGAACCTGCCGGCGCGGCGCTCCCTCCTCTGGTGCTCGTGGCGCATGCGCGAACCGTTCCGCTCTCACCCGACGATGGCGAGATCATCGCCCGGTTTCCGTCGGCTCGCGACGGAGAGACTGTGGCGCTCGATTCCCGCATCGATCTGGGTAAGCAGCGTGCACGTGTCTTCCCCGATCCCTTTGCCGAGCCGGATAGCCTGACTCCGATTCGCTTGCGTCACCCCCAGAACGCCTCGGCGCGGGTGTGATCGTTAGCGATTCATTTTTTCCTGGCGCCTCACAGTTCGTGCGCCCCCACGAGCGGGATGGGTGGCCGGGGCAAAGGGGAGCGCAGCTCCACGTGCCCCGGTGGGCCCGCTTCCGGGGCACGTCGGCCTTCCGGCCTCCTCTGCCCCGGCCACCCCAGGTCTCCCACATTCACGCACAATCTGCTGGGCGCCAAGCATTTTTCGCCCCGAAGGGGCCTAATATGACAGCCTGGGGCAACGCCCCAGGTATCAGATCGATCTCACATATCCCGCGTTCACCCACCCCCTCCCTCTTTCGCTGGCCAAAGGCCAGCGAAAGAGGGAGGGGGTGGGGCGGGGCTTGCGGCTCGCGAACGTCCCACGGCACGACCTACCTCAGTCGTTTGAAACGGTGGGCAGCGCTCAACCACGAAAAATCGCCGGATCGGGGTTTTTTTTCGCTTTCAAACTCGTTGGTCGAGCCCGTGAACGCATCCACGCGGGGTTTGACGGATGGTTTCGAAATCGTTACACTCAGGGGCTCGTTACCGGTCCATTTTTCCTCTAATACGGCCGCCCGAGGCATTTTGCTGATCGGGGGAGCGGCCCGGAATTGATCACATTGAGGTAGGAGGACGTCGTCGTGGCGCTTGCGGTGAAAGACCTGATCGATGCCGGAGTACACTTCGGACACCGGGCCAGCCGGTGGAACCCGAAGATGAAGCCGTACATCTACGGCAAACGCAACTTGATCCATATCATCGACTTGAAAGAAACCGTGCGGGGTTTGCTTCGCGCGACGAAGTTCTTTCATCGGATTGCGGCATCGAACGGGCTCGTGCTGTTCGTGGGCACGAAGCGCCAGGCGGCCGAGACGATCGTCGAGGAATGCACGCGTTGCGGCATGCCTTACGTGACCGAGCGCTGGCTCGGTGGCACGTTGACGAACTTCCGGACCATCCGTAGCCGGCTCGAGCGTCTCGAGGAGTTGGAGAACACCCTCGACGGCGAGCAATCGGCGACGTACTCGAAGAAGATGATCTCCACCCTCTCGCGCGAGCGGCGCAAGATCGAGCGCAACCTTTCGGGCATCCGGCACATGACGCGCCTGCCCGAGGCCTTGC
This sequence comes from Singulisphaera sp., assembly GCA_027451445.1. Lineage (GTDB taxonomy): Bacteria > Planctomycetota > Planctomycetia > Isosphaerales > Isosphaeraceae > DAIDJG01. The sequence goes on along the minus strand of DAIDJG010000549.1, from coordinate 22,996 downwards.
TCGTCATCGACCCGCACCGCGAGCACATTGCCGTACTCGAAGCACGCAAGCTCGGCATCAAGGTTGTGTCGCTTCTCGACACCGACTGCGACCCCGACCTGATCGACCTGCCGATCCCGGGGAACGACGACAGCATGCGGTCGATCGAGCTGGTGGTACGCCGGCTGGCCGACGCGATCCTCGAAGGCCGCGCCGCGGTGCAGGCCGAGGCACCCGCACGTGACCAGGAAGCCCAGGCCGGGCAGCAGCGCCGAGGCGGTGGCCCCGGTGGTCGCGGACCCGGCGGACGCCCGGGACAAGGGCAGGGGGGCGGGATCACCCGCTCGTCGCTCCGACCGGCGGGCCGGCCTGCCGAGGGCGGTGCTCCCGAAGCGACCGAAGAGGTCACCGAGGCACCTGCTGCGGCGGAGAGCCAGGAGACTTCGGCAGCCGAGACTCCGGCACCCGAGACTTCGGCGGCCGAGACTCCGGCAGCGCCGAGCGAGTGACGCGATCGATTGGCGAACGAGGGAAGGAAACGCCGCAAAAGGCGCCGGGAGCGCCTGGGGCAATTGCCATCCGGGCTTAGCGTGGTCTGAGCCCTATCGTCGACACAAACAACGGATTCCAGGACATCTCGGGACCGGGGGTGGATGTGCCGCTCTCGGTCCCTGTTCGAGCGCGAGGAGAAACGCCGATGGCCGAGATCACGGCACAGGCAGTCAATGAATTTCGGAAGATGACAGGGCTCGGCCTGATGGAGTGCAAGACCCTTCTCAAGGAAGCCGACGGCGACCTGAAGAAGGCCGAGACGCTGGCCAAGGAACGCGGTCTGAAGAACGCCGAGAAGCGCGCGGGTCGCGCTGCGTCCGCAGGTCGCGTCGAGGTTTACATCCACCACGATGCCAAGTCGGGTGCGCTGGTCGAGCTGAACTGCGAAACCGACTTCGTCGCCCGTAACGACGAGTTCCGACAGCTCGCGAAGGACCTGGCGCTCCACATCGTGGCGGCTCGGCCCCAATACGTTCGCCGCGAGGACGTGCCGGCCGACGTCGTGGCCGAGCAAAAGCGGATCTTCATGACCCAGGTGGGCGATAAGCCCGAAGCGATCCGTGAGAAGATCGCCGAAGGCAAGCTCGGCGCCTGGTACGGTGAGATCGTCCTGATGGACCAGAAGTTCATCAAGGACGACACCAAGTCGGTGAACGACGTGATCATCGGCGTGAACGCCCGCACCGGAGAGAACATCTCCGTGGCCCGGTTCGCCCGGTTCGTCGTCGGTGAGAACGCGGCCCCGACGACTGAGGCGGCGGAGTAACGCGAATCGAGGTTCGCAAACACATTTCGTAGGGTGGACCGTACGCCAATACCGTTCAAACGATCGTAAACCATTGGAACGTGGGAACATGAATACTCCCTCCCCCCTTGTGGGGGAGGGCCGGGGTGGGGGGTATCGCGGTGCCCGTGGCCGTTCGAACCCCCCCACCCCAACCCTCCCCCACAAGGGGGGAGGGAGTTAAATCGCTCATCCTCTTTGGCTTTGGGTCGGTTCAACGGTAGTGGGCTTTACCCACCATTCTTTAGTGTGTGGTGGTCACTGCTCACCCTACGGGATTGAATTGACACGTTCGCTTTCTCAGGAACCCTTCGATGAGCACCGCCTCCCCCTACGGACCCCCTTTGTTCCGTCGCGTGTTGCTCAAGCTCTCGGGCGAGAGCTTCTGCCGCCCTGGCGAAGGGGGAATCAGCGTCGATGAAGTGAGCCGCATCGCACTCCAGGCGTCGCGCGTGGCCGCGGCTGGTGTGCAACTGGCGATCGTCGTCGGGGGTGGGAACATCCTCCGAGGCGCCACGCTCACGCGCGGTTCCGACGTCATTCAAGAAGCCACCGCCCACTACATGGGCATGACGGCCACCGTCATCAACGGCCTGGCGCTCCAGGATGCCCTCGAAGGCCTTGGCTGCGAGACGCGCCTCTTGACGACTATCCGCATGGACGAGGTCGCCGAACCTTTCATCCGTCGCAGGGCACTGGCCCACCTGTCCCGAGGGCGCGTCGTGGTCCTTGCCACGGGGACCGGCAGCCCGTTCGTCACGACCGACACCGCTGCCGCCCTGCGCGGCAAGGAGTTGGGCGCCGAGGTCCTCATGAAAGCGACGCGCGTCGAAGGCGTCTACTCCGCCGACCCGGAGAAGAATCCTCATGCGGTGCGGTACGATCATCTGACGTACGACCAGGTCCTGCGCGACGACCTCAAGGTCATGGATATGACCGCGATCGGCATGTGTCTCGATAACCATTTGCCTATCCTCGTGTTCAACTTCAAGAAGGAAGGCAATATCGAGCGGGCCATCGCGGGTGAGGCCATCGGCACCTGGGTTAGCAACAGCCCTCGTCCCAGGCCGGCGAACCTGGTGTGAACTCCAGGTCGACCCGGGCGTCAGCTCCGTTCGACATTGGTCCCAGCGACGCGATTCCGTCAGGCAATTGCCCGCGCCCTGGGTTTTGACTATCGTAAAAGCATGGGCCCAGCGCATCCGCGAGCCCACACTCCTCGCTGTGGGAGCTATTGCTATGAGTATCGAAGAAATCCTCCTGGAAGCCGAAGAGCGGATGGAGAAGAGCGTTGCCCTGCTCGCCGACCAGCTCCGCGGTGTCCGCACGGGCCGCGCGAACGTCGGGCTCGTCGAATCGATCCGTGTGGATTACTATGGTTCGCCGACCCCGCTCAAGCAGATGGCGAACCTGAGCACTCCGGAACCGCAGCAGATCTTGATCCGACCGTTTGATCCCTCCGTCATCGGCGACATCGTCAAGGCGATCCAGACGAGTGACATCGGCCTGTCGCCCAACTCCGACAACAAGGTGATTCGCCTGAACGTCCCCTCGCTTTCGGTCGAACAGCGGAAGAAGCTCGTTGGCCGCGTGAAAGACCTCGCCGAGGAAGCCCGCGTTTCGATCCGCAACATCCGCCGAGACGCCAACAAGCAGGGGGACCAGGAGCAGACCGACAAGATCCTGACCGAAGACGATCTCAAGACCTGCAAGGACGAGGTTCAGGAACTCACGAAGAAGTACGAAACGAAGGTCAACGAGATGGCCGACAAGAAGTCGGAGGAGATTCTGGAGGTCTGACAGCTCAATTTCGCATCTCCGACCGTTTTTCTTCTGAAAAGATAGCTAACGCCCGCCCGACTACGGCTATAATGCATGCAACTCGCCGCCCGGCTCGACCGGGCGAACTCCCACCCGCCCCGCCCACTTTGGACGGTCCTCCGCCATGCCAGTCACGAGAGCCCTCTTCCCTCGAGTCGCGGCCTGGGCTTTGATCGCGACCGCTGCACTTGGCACGGTTTCGCCCGCGAAGGCCGCGGACAAGCCGGCGCGTACGATCGACTTCAACCGAGAGATTCGCCCAATCCTCTCGAACTACTGCTTCCAGTGTCACGGACCCGACGCCAAGAAGCGCAAAGGGGTCAGCCGACCCTTCCGGCTCGATAATGAAGACGGGGCGTTTGCCGACCTCGGCGGCTATCGCGCGATCGAGCGCGGCAAGCCCGACGACAGCGAGTTCGTCCAGCGCATCACGTCTGACGACCCGCTCGAAGTCATGCCCCCCGCGAACACGGGCAAGAAACTCTCGAAGGCGGAAATCGCACTGTTGACTGATTGGGTGAAGCAAGGGGCTCCCTACGCAAAACACTGGTCCTACGCCGCGCTCGTACGCCCGGCCGTCCCCATTCCGCAGGACGCCGCCTGGCTGAAGAACCCGATTGACGCGTTCGTCCTCACCCGGTTGGACCGCGAAGGGCTCAAGCCTTCGCCCGAGGCCGATCGTCGCGCCTTGATCCGTCGCGTTTCGATTGACCTCACCGGGCTGCCCCCAAGCTGGGCCGAAGTCGAAGCGTTTGTTAATGACACGAGCCCCAACGCTTACACCAAGGTCGTCGACCGCCTGCTCGACTCCTCCGCCTACGGCGAGCACTGGGCCCGCATCTGGCTCGACCTGGCCCGCTATGCCGACTCCGCCGGCTACGCCGACGACCCCCCGCGCACCATTTGGGCGTATCGTGACTGGGTCATCCGGGCCTTCAACAAGAACATGCCGTTCGACCAGTTTACGATCGAGCAGATCGCCGGCGACTTGCTCCCCAATCCCACCGAAGACCAGCTCATCGCCACCGCGTTCCACCGCAACACCCTCACCAACAACGAGGGAGGAACCAACGACGAGGAGTTTCGCAACGTCGCCATCGTCGACCGCGTGAACACGACGATGGCCGTCTGGATGGGGACGACGATGGCCTGCGCTCAGTGCCACGACCACAAGTACGACCCTATCAGCCAGGAAGAGTACTTCCGCTTCTTCGCATTCCTTAACAACACCGACGACGCCGACCGTCGCGACGAGAGCCCGTTTCTTTCGCTCTACACGACGGAGCAGATTGAGCAAAAAGCGAACTGGGAGCGCGAGGTTGCCCGTCTCGAGACGATTCTGCAAACCTCAACGCCCGAGCTGCGAGCCGGCCAGGAGCGCTGGGAGAAGAGCCTCGCGGCCGAGCTGACCTGGCAACCGCTCAAGCCCGAGTCCTTGAAGGCACGCAGCGGCGCGAAGCTGTCCCGGCTCGACGACCAGTCGGTGCGCGTGGAATCCGACGCCAAGACGGACGTTTATACCTTGGAATTCCCCGAGACCCCCCGACGGCTTGCCGCCGTGCGTCTCGAAGCCTTGCCCGACGACGCGTTGCCGGAGAAGGGGCCTGGGCACGCCGCAGGCAACTTCGTCGTCTCGCGCGTGCTTGCGACACTCACGCCCGCCGACGGGAAACGTCCAGCCGGGCGCTACGTCCGGATCGATCTGCCGGGCAAGGGGAAGATGCTGTCCCTGGCGGAAGTTCAGGTCTTCAGCGGAGCCGATAACATCGCAATCGGCGGTGAGGCCAAGCAGAGCAGCACCGACTTTGAGGGCGTGGCGAAGCGAGCGATCGATGGGAACACCGACGGGCGCTACAACGAGGCGAAGTCGACCACCCACACCGCAGCTTCCGACGACCCCTGGTGGGAAGTCGACCTCACGAACGCTCGGCCCATTGATCGCGTGATGGTCTGGAACCGGACGGACAGCGGGCTTCATGTCCGGCTCAGTGATTTCCGGGTTTCCGTGCTGAACGACAAGCACGAACCGGTCTGGACCCAGGACGTGAAAGCGCCGCCGAACCCGAGCGCCGAGTATGCGGTGAGCGCCGCGAAGCCGGTCACCTTCGCGGCCGCGTTTGCCGATTATGCGCAGCCGATGTTTGACGCTTCGAGCGTGCTGAGCAACAAGGACACGACGAACAAAGGCTGGGGCGTCGGTGGGCAAACCGGGAAGCCGCATTTCTTGACGCTCATTCCGGCTAGCCGTGTCGAGATTGCACCGGGGACCACGTTCGCGTTGACGATCGAGCAGCTTTACAAGATGGAGAAGCACACGCTCGGCCGGTTCCGGATCGCGGTTTCCGAAGACGATCGTGCGGCCGAGTTCGCCCGCACTCCGGCGAGCGTGCTGGCGATCCTCAAGACGGCTCCCGACCAACGGACCGAAGCGCAAAGGATCGAGGTGGCCCGCCACTATCTCGGCGCAGTGGCCCCCGAACTGAAGACCGAACGCGAGCGCTTCGCCACCCTCAAGAAACAGCTCGCCGACCTCAAGCCTGGCACGACCGTCCCCATCATGAAAGAGCTGCCAGCCGCATCGCGCCGCAAGACGAACATCCAGCTTCGCGGCAACTTCATGGCGCTCGGGGCTGAAGTGACGGAAGGCGTTCCCGCGGCGTTCACCCCGCTGCCGGACGGGGCGCCTCGGAATCGTTTGACGCTCGCACGCTGGCTGGTCGATCCCAAGAACCCGCTCACGCCTCGAGTCATCGTCAACCGCTACTGGGAGCAGATCTTTGGGGCGGGCCTGGTCACGACCAGCGAGGAGTTTGGCACGCAGGGCGAGCTGCCGACACATCCTGAGCTGCTCGATTGGCTGGCGAGCGAGTTGATGGCCCAGCACTGGGACTTGAAGCAGTTCCTCAAACTCCTGGTCACCTCGGCGACTTACCGGCAAAGTTCGCGAGTGTCACCCGAGCTGGTCCAGAAGGATCCCGACAACCGCCTTCTGGCACGAGGCCCTCGGTTCCGCCTCCCCGCCGAAACCGTGCGCGACCAGGCTCTGTTCGTGAGCGGCCTGATGAGCCCGAAGATGTATGGCCCACCGGTCAAGCCGCCGCAGCCCTCCATCGGCCTGAACGCGGCCTTTGGCAGCGGGATCGATTGGCAGACCAGTACGGGCGACGACCGTTACCGACGCGCCCTGTACACGACATGGCGGCGGTCGAACCCGTATCCGTCGATGGCCACGTTCGATGCACCGAACCGCGAGGTGTGCACCGTGCGCCGCTCGCGCACCAACACTCCGCTGCAGGCGCTTGTCACGTTGAACGATCCTGTTTACGTCGAGGCGGCACAGGCCCTTTCTCGGCGCATTGCCAGCGGCGGGAAGACGACCGAGGAGAAAGCGCGGCAAGGCTTCCGGCTCTGCCTGTCGCGCGACCCGAGCGCGGACGAGCTCTCTCGAGTTGCCCGGCTTTATGAGGTGACACACGACGAGTTTGCCAAGGAACCCGAAAAGGCCAAGAAGCTCGCCACCGAACCGATCGGTCCGGCACCGGCAGGTGCCGACGTCGCGGAACTCGCGGCCTGGACGGTCGTTGGCAATGTGTTGTTGAACCTCGACGAAATGCTCATGAAGCGTTAACTCTCAATCACACGACCAAGGACTCTGTCTGAGGCGTTACCGGGAGCGTTAGCCATGGACCCCCGACTCGAACGCGTGCGACACATCACCCGCCGCCATTTCTTCCAGCAGAGCCAGGCTGGCCTGGGCGCGATCGCCCTGGGGGCAATGCTCGCCAAGGACGCGCCTGCGGAGTCGACGTCGGCCCAGCCACCGAATCCGTTGGCGCCGAAGAAGCCTCATTTTGCTCCCAAGGCGAAGCGGGTCATTTATCTCCACATGACCGGCTCGCCGCCTCACCTCGACCTGTTCGATTACAAGCCTGAGCTCGTCAAGTGGGACGGCAAGCCCTGTCCCGACGAGTTCCTCAAGGGGAAGCGGTTCGCGTTCACAACCGGCGTGCCCAAGCTTCTGGGAACCCCTCGCAAGTTCGCGCAGCACGGGAACGGCGGCGTCTGGATGTCGGACGCGATCCCGAACCTGCACGACGTGGCCGATGAGATGTGCGTGATCCGGTCGATGAACACCGACCAGTTCAACCACGCCCCGGCCGAGTTGCTGCTTTACACGGGCTCGCCCCGGTCCGGCCGCCCCTCCATGGGAGCCTGGGCGACGTATGGACTCGGGACCGAGAACGAGAACCTCCCCGGCTTCGTCGTTCTGATCTCGAGCGGCGTCCAGCCGAACGGCGGGTCGAACTCCTACGGCAGCGGTTTCCTCCCCTCGGTCTTCCAAGGGGTTCAGTGTCGCTCGAAGGGCGATCCTGTCCTGTACGCGTCGGACCCGGCCGGCATGGATCGCACCGTGCGCCGGCAAAGCCTCGACGCCTTGCGCGACCTCAACGAGATCCAGGAGCGTGAGCTCGGCCATCCCGAAACGCTGACCCGCATCGCGCAGTACGAGTTGGCGTTCCGCATGCAGGCGTCCGTCCCTGAGGTGATGGACATCACGCGCGAGCCCCAGAAGATCATCGACGACTACGGTGCCCAGCCGGGCGCTTCGAGCTTTGCGAACAACTGCCTGCTCGCCCGGCGCCTGGTGGAGCAGGGAGTCCGGTTCGTCCAGCTTTTCGACTGGGGCTGGGACTTCCACGGCACCGGTGCGGGTGAAGGGCTCACCGATGGCCTGACGAAGAAGTGCGCCACGATGGACAAGCCGGTGGGTGCCCTGATCAAGGATCTCAAGTCGCGCGGACTGCTCGACGAGACTCTCATCATCTGGGGCGGTGAGTTCGGCCGCACGCCATTCCGCGAAGGCCGCACCGCCGCGAGCCAGATCCTCGGCCGCGACCACTTCCCCGACTGCTACACCATGGCCCTCGCCGGTGGTGGTGTGAAGGGCGGGATCATGTACGGCGAGTCCGACGACCTGGGTTTCAGCGTCGCCCGCGACAAGGTTCACGTCCACGACCTTCAGGCGACTATCATGCACCTCCTTGGCTTCGATCACGAACGGCTCACGTACCGCTTCCAGGGGCGTGACTACCGCTTGACCGACGTCCACGGGCATGTGGTGAAGGACATCCTGGCCTGAGAAGGGCGAGACTGGGGCCATCAAAGTCGGGCTTGTATCCTTTGACGCGGTGGGTGCGGGTCGCCATTGTCTCGTTAGGGGCATTTGATAAATCGTCAAGCGTTTTAACGCGGGACCGACGAACTTGCACCTACGATATCTTCTCTTGCCCAAGCAGGAGGGGAGGTCACGAGCTTGCCCTCGGTTGTACCGTTCGTGCACGAATGACGGATACCGCAGCCACCACCAATCCGTCCGGTCTTTCACGGGATTCGGGATTGCTCTCCACGTGCGTCCCGCCGCATCACTGTCGTGTTGCGCAAAGTGACTTCGCTCCCCGGTGATCGCGGAAACCGGGACCGTGAGTCGGTGGAGCGCGAGGAATTCGACGCGCACGGTCGGCCCAGGACGCAAAGAGAAACCCGCGTCTGCAGGTGCAATTTCAGGTATGATAGGCTTGGTCGCGGGAGGCGTACAACATGGCAACCGTCTCGATCCAAGCTACAGACCATGAATGCGGCAGCAATACGAAACCGCCATTCCTGCGCCGCGTTCGGATTCGGGGCTACAAGAGCATTGACTACTGCGACGTCAGCCTCCAACCTTTGACGATACTCGTCGGACGAAACGCCGCAGGGAAGAGCAATTTCCTGGACGCGCTCGCGTTTCTGAGAGACCTCGTCGGACACGGTCTCCACGAAGCCGTGAAGACCCACGGCGGAGCCGAGGCCATCCCAATGCGAGGGGGGAATGCGTCCCAGATCGCGATCGAAATCGAGTCGGAATTCTCATGCCAGCTCGCACCGTCTCCGTGGACCGCGAGGCTTGCGATCGAGATGGATTTCTCGAATCGTCTCCAGCCCAGAATCGTGCGTGAGCAGCTTCGTCTCCAGGCGAATGACGGAAGTCATTGGACCGCATTCGAAGTGTCGGGTTCACGCGTGACGTGGGAAGGAGAAGCCTACTCGCCTCGTTTCGACGAATGGGGAGTACGAGACCGCACATTGCTCAGCGTTTTCGCCGCGGCTCCGTTCCTCGATTTTCAGGAACGTCTGCGGACCATAGGGACGTACAACTTCGTTCCCGAATCGATCCGACAACTTCAGAAACCGGTGGGGACTCTGTTGGAACGAGACGGTCGCAACCTGGCGCGCGCGATTGAGTGTCTCAAAGAAATCGATCCCGCCTCCGTGGACCGCGTGCGGGAATACCTCAGCAGCATCGTCGAGGACGTGGAAAGTTTCGAAGTCGTTCGCTACGGAGAGTTCGAGACCGTGCGTTTTCGACTGCGAGCGGCTCCTGGTCAACAGGCCGTGGAGTTCGACGCAGCGAGCATGTCCGATGGTACGCTCCGGGCGTTGGCTGCGCTCGTGGCCGCGTTTCAACTCGGACTTCCCACGGATCCAAGCGTCATTGGCATTGAAGAACCCGAGACGGCCTTGCATCCGGCCGCGATAAGGGCGCTGGTGGATGCCCTGGACGATGCCACGCAGCGGACACAAATCCTCGTCACCACCCAGAGCGCGGATCTCCTCGCAGGGCGCGACATCGGCCCAGGGCAAGTGCTGGTGGTACGCAGCAAGGCGGGCCGGACTCTCATTGCCCCAGTGGATCAGGCGAGCCGCGAGATCGTCGACAAGGAACTCTACTCTCTGGCGGATCTTCAGCGCATGGACCAACTCGATCAGGACGAAGCCGACCTGGTCCGGCAGGCTCGGCTCAGCCGCAACGGAGGGGCTTGAGAATGCCTCTTCGTGTTGTGGTCGTCGTCGAGGGGCACGGTGAGGTCAAAGCGATCTGCCTCCTGCTGGAGCGGATCTGGTACGAGTTGCTCGGCGGAGATTACATCGAGGTCGTCCCGTGGCGCGGGAAGCAGGGGCAGCTTCGGAAGCTGGACGGCCTGCGCCCGGTCGTGGAGGCGGCGGCGATCAAACTTCATGGGACAGCGCGTCCCGACTTGCGCAGGCTGCTCTTGCTCATGATCGACACCGAGGGCCAGGAGTGCCCGAAAACAACGGCCCCCGAACGCCTGGCGTGGGTCCGGCAGGTACGTTCGGATCCAGCAACGGAGGTCGCCTGCGTCTTTCCCAACCCCATGTTTGAGACATGGTTCGCGGCCTCTGCGACCGCACTACGGGGGAAGAACGATTTGCCGATCGACCTCCCCAAACCGGCCGACCCGGAACAGGAACGTCTGGGTAAAGGCTGGATCAGACGACATCTGCCCCGCAAGTACAAGGAAACCGTCGACCAGCCCCGGTTCGTCGCTCAGATCGACCTTGCCGAGTGCCAGTTGTCGTCACGGTCGTTTCGGAAGCTGGTCAAGGAGCTCGCGGAACGCCTGCCGGGATCGGAGAAGCACGACGCATCGGGCGACACAAGCGCATGATCGCGGTTTCGAAGGGGGCCTCGCCTGGTATGAGAGCAAGGCGGTCTGCGAAGACTATGTCGGTCCACGATCCCACTAAATCAACAAATCGCGCAGAATCAAGGCCCCCAAAACACTCAATTTGCGCGTGTTTAGTGCGTGGCCAGTAAGCCTCCGCTCATCGGAACGGCAGAAAAATTCACAGAATCTTTGCAATTCTCCGCTCGCAAAGTTAACATTCAGGATGCACGCGCCTCGTGCATAGGAAAGCATCGAGCGTTATTTAGTAAGACCTCAGCGTACCCTGCCCAACTGGACCCGAGGGCGGGGTCGCTTGCGTTAATGCCTCAACCCGCTTTTGGACTTTGCTCCGTCTGGGTTGCGGGCTTGCTGGTGGTTTGGCAACAAACGGCACCGCATGAGCTATACGAAAGGTAGGGTGTGAGATCGATGCGAGGACTCTTCGCATTGTTAGCGGGTGCGCACGGCAAAGTTGAGACCGGCGCCCGGCCGATGTATGTTGCGGCAGCACTGACGTCCAGCACCGATTCGACCTCATGGATGCATTCGGATCTTCCGGGAGGCACGGATTCTGTGCCAATAACTCCGTCCCACCACTCGGATTTTGAGGAAGCGGAAGCCCGGTTCCGCCGAGAGATCCCGCACCTTCTCGCACTCACCGAAAAGCTGGGAAGCTGGGTTTTGTTTTCCGCCGATGGTCTCGTCGATGAAGGTCCCGAGGAACTGCTGCTGTACGAGAAATACGGAAAGCAGATCGGCGAGCAATACTTTCTCGGCCGGGTCCAGCCTGAGGTAGGCGCCGCAGAGGTCACCCCGAACTGGTTCGTGATCGTTGAGGAAACGACCACAAGCCAGAATCCCAAGCGGCCTGTCTGAATCGCACACGATTGTGCCGGATTCCGAGAGTCATCCCGGTCACATTGGGCTGCCGGCTTCTCGCCGCGCTCCAGAACTGCGCACTCATGACGGGCCCCCGTGAGCGTAATGGGCACGATCCACCTTCCTTTCTACAGCGACGCCAGATCCGTGGTCGTGCCCGGCTGGGGCACGGTTCACCTCAAGTCATTTCAGATTCTCGTATTTGTGCGCATCACCGAACAGGGATTGCGGACGCCTCCCGAAACGGCACCGATCTTCCCCGCGCTCTTCGATAGCGGGAACAGCTTTTGTTTCACCCTGAACGAGGAACAACGCCAGGCCGCAGTCGGCTGGGGGACGCAACTCAAACCGTTGCGGAAAGCGTATACAGTTCGTGATTCGACCGGCACTGCGCATCCCGCCAAGGGATGGCTCGCCGACGTCTGGCTTTATGCGTATGATTGCAATAACCCACCGCCTTCGCTCAACCGGGGCACATCTCTCGGCGACACCTATCTCAAACTTTCCTTGGCCCAGGACGGCATCGCTTCGATCGACTCGAGGAAACATCATATCTCGGGTCCCACGGCAAGCCGCGCGGGACGATTCTCCAGATGGTTGCGGTCGTTCAGCGGGACTGGCGAGCAGCAGGCCGAGCCTGTCGTCGATCCGCCTGACGCCGCATATGTCATAGCACGCCAGCGCGATTCGCGTACGGACCGGTTATCGCTCCCTAATTTGCCGCTCCTGGGTTTGCGGGCGTTTTGCCTCAATTCACTCCGGCTGGAGATGGTTTGCACGCCGAAAGGAGGCCGGCTAAAGATTGAGGACCTGGCGCGATCGGGCGTTGCGGAATAACGACTTGGTGGTGCGGCATGGCATGCGGACGCCTATCGCTCGACGACCACGTGGTCCTGTCTTGGGTCGCGGATGACCATCGCCAACGTTGGTGCGACTCGACCGCGGAGTGAAGTGTACCAATTTTCAGAAAAATCCAAAGAGGGCTCTTGTCAAGCGGCCGATAGGATCGTAGCATACATACACTGAATGCCAGGCGCGGGCCTCGGCAGCCACTCACTCATCAAGAAGTGGGCCGCGAACTGATCGGGCGAATCATGGCTGAGACTGACCACCTTTTCGATCCGCGCGGAGCGTTACCCAACGAGCACGTTCTGAATGCGATCACCGTGCAGAGAAACGAAAGGCGAGCCGCGAGTTCGGACATCCATCGATTTGCCGCAAGCCGTTGCGGGCGAGCGTTTTGCGTAAGGGCACCTCGGTTGCGACGACAGGCCGCGACACCAGCGCGCATGTGCGCAGCCCATTCGGTAATTCGGAACCCCAAGGCGGACAAGGGGTTCCGAATTACCGAATAGGCAAATTGGTGGACTATTCGGAAGGTCAAGAGGGACAAAGAGTTATGAAGCGGCGATGCGAAGCGAGGTCGCCAATTTGAGAGCGAACTCTCACGAAAGCAGACGCAGGTTTTTCCTCTGCATACGGTAGGGACGGCCCAGGACCAACCTCATTCCTCTAACGAATTTCCTAAAAGGTGCCGTTGTGCGGCCTCGTACATTTGTTATACTCGGCCCTCCTGTCCCAGACAGTTGTCGTTAACTCGGGCCAAGGATGGCTTGAGGGTGGGTTGAAGTTTTTCCGACCAGGTCGGTCCAGGATGGGCCGTGGTGGGGTGTCGGTTGCGCCGAATTGGCTCGATATGTGTCGTGGCGATGCTGCTTCTTATGTTCGCGGGTTGTGCGCGCCGCTATTACCGGAACTTCGCGGACCGCGATGTGTACCGGATTGAGAAAGAGCGCGCATTCGACTGGCGATGGCAGGTGCCCGAGCGTCCCGTGGAAGCGGACCCGACGTCGCGCATCGGCGAGGTGCAGGATCCGAATTTCCACCCCGTCATCGCGGACGACCCGGCCGCTCGCCAGTTCCAGGTTACGGCGGGTGACCCGTTCGAGTTCGTGGGCTGGAAACGCCGCGGCACGGCACCAATCGAGGACCTGAGATGGCTCGACACCTTCCCTCGCGAAGCCGATGGGACGGTCAAGCTCGATGCCGCGATGGCGATGCAGATCGCCCTGAAGAACAGTCGTGACTATCAGACGCAGGTCGAGAACGTCTACCTTCAGGCCCTTCAGTTGACCCTCTCGCGCTTCCAGTTCTTCCCCCAAATGTTTGGGTTTCAGAACACCCAGTTCCGGCATTTTGGGGCGGGCAAGAACGAGAGCAACCAGCTTCAGTTGCTCACGAACGACGGCGTGAACTGGACGCTCTACACCGGCGCCAATCTGATCGTGAACTTCGCGAACTCGATCGTGTTCAATTACAACGGGAAACACCTCGAGGCGGTCACTTCCGGACTCACCTACAGCCTGACCCAGCCTCTCTTGCAGGGGGCCTGGGCGCGGAATTTCACGCAGCCATTGTCGCTGGTTGAACGCCAGACGCTCTACCAGGTCCGGAACTTTGCACACTATCGGCGTCAGTTCTACTCGAGCACGGTGGCTGGCCCTCCCATCGCTTCCGGCTATCTTCAGCTTCTCACCCAGCTTCAACAGATCCGCAACCAGCGCAGTCAGGTTGATTCGGCGAAGCGGAGCCTCGATGAGTACGATGCGCTCGTGCGGGCAGGTATCTACAACGCACTTCAGCGCGACACCATCGCGCAAACGTACCAGTCCTCGCGGGTCAGCCTGTTGCAACTACAGGCGTCCTACCAGACGTCGCTCGACGCGTACCGGGTGAATCAGCTCGGCCTTCCGGCCGATTTCCCGCTCACGGTTGACGAAACGATCTTGCAGCAGTTTCAGTTGAACGATCCCGTGCTCGACGACCTGCGCGGCGAGAACGATGCGCTCTATCTCGCCCTGCTCCAATACGACAAGCCGCCGGACACCAAGATTCTGAGTGACGCCCTCGATAGCCTGCTCGACGAGTACAGGCGTCTCGCCAACGTTTCCGAGGAAGTCGAGGGCGAACTGCGACGCTGGCAAAAGCGGCTCGATGAACGCAAGGACCGCGTCGGCCGTGGCCCAGGGGCGATCGAGCAAGATGAGCTGGAAAGCTACAAACGTCAGGTCGGGCTGGCCAACGAACTCAGCAAGGAGTTTGCCCTCTCCGTTGAGGCTCTGAAAGAAGACGTCGTCGACGCCGAGAAACTGCGTGGGAAACTCCAGGAGCCGGACCCGATTGAAGCGTTCGCAGCGCTCCGCGGAGACTTCGTCGGACGCGACCTCCGGGCGCGGCTGGCCGAGCTCTTCGTCATCCAGACCCAGGTCCGCGTCTATTTGATCGAGCTGAAGATGGTCGACATGACTGTGAAACAGGGGATCGAAGTCGCCCTGGCGAACCGGCTCGACCTGATGAACGCGCTCGGCCAGGTCACCGACGCCTGGCGAAACGTCGAGGTGGCGGGGAACTCACTCCTCGCTGGCCTCAACGTCTACGCGAACGGGTCGCTGGCCACCCTGCCGGGGCGGAGCGGATTGTTCGAGTTCAATACGCACGAGGATCAGCAAATCGTCGGGATTCAATTCGCCGCACCGATCAACCGGCGAGTCCAGCGCAATACTTACAGGGCCAACCAGATCACCTACCAGCGGGCCCGTCGCGCTTATATGCTGCTGCACGACCAGATTGTCCAGACGATCCGTCTCGACATGCGGAACCTGAACCTGGCCCGCCGCCAGTTCGAGATCAACCGGGAGCAGCTTCTGATTGCGGCCCGGCAGCTCGACCAGGTCGAATACTCGTCGCGGACCAATACCGATGCAAATTCAGGCGCCGGCGGCAGCGCGGGCTTGAACCTGACGAACGCGCTCCAATCACTGCTGAATGCGAAGAACTCGCTCATCAGCAATTGGATCGGCTACGAGAGCCAGAGGATCGATCTCTTTAACGATCTCGACATCATGAACGTCGATGCGAACGGGGTCTGGACCAATGACACCAACGTACCCTCCTTCAACGGACAACCCGTCCCATCCACACCCGATCCGGTCGGAGCCCACGACGAACGGATCCTCCCCGGACCGGCGACTCGACCCGATCCCATCGGTGCAGGAACGGGAGAAGTCGCCATCCCCGCCGCCCCCGACAACACAACCCCTCCCCCTCCCACAGGCCCCGGCCCGTTCCGGCGGCCGTAGAGGGCGCTGGTGGGTGCGGTTGCTGGTGATCGCGGCGGGGGCAGCCGGGATCGCGGCCGTCGCCGCGTTCGGTTTCCCATCGTGGGGGCATTCGGCCAGCAAGGATTTGCCACTCTCGTCCAAGGTGACCCGAGGCACCCTACGCATCATCGTCACCGAGCGAGGGAGCCTGGAGAGCGTCAAGACGGTGGACGGGGTTTGCGAACTCGCGGGTTATCAGAACAAGATCATTCAGCTCACACCGGAAGGAAACCACGTCGAGAAGGGCGAGATCGTCTGCCGGTTCGACTCCGCCGAGATCGACAAGAACATCGCCCAGCAGGCGATCAAGGCGAAGCAGGCCGCGACGAAGATCGAAACCAGCCGCCAGGAGCTCGAAATCGCCAGGAACAAGGGCGAGAGCGAGATCATTGCCGCGAAGGTTGAGCTGGAACTCGGTGAGCTGACGCTCGAGAAGTATCAGAAAGGGGACTACGTCGCGGAGTCGGCCGAAATCAAGGGAAACATCGCGCTCAAGACGAAATCACTGAATGAGGCTGAGAACGACCTGGAACAGTTCCGCGGACTGGTCCGCAAAGGGTTCAAGTCGCCCAATGACCTGCGGACGAAGGAAAGCCAGTTCGAAGGTGCCAAGCTCGAGCTGGAAGGTGTCCAGACCAAGCTGAAGGTGAAGGAGCGATTCGAGTACAAGCTCAAGTCGACCGAGTTCAGCTCGAAGGTCGACCAGTCGCGTTCCAAGGTCGCACAGGCGACCGCCACGGCCAAGGCCTCGGTCTCCAAGGCCGAGAGCGAGTACGACTCGGCGAAAGCCACCTACGAGATCGAGGACCGCCAGCTCAAGGACTTCGAGCGGCAAAAAGAAAAGACCATCATCAAGGCCGAGCTCTCGGGGATCGTCGCCTACGGCAACGAGCCGTGGTACGACTCGAGCCGCCAGATCCGCGAAGGCGCGACTGTCTATTCCCGTCAGCGGATCTTCAGCCTTCCTGACCTGACCAAAATGCAGGTGAAGGTCAGTATTCACGAGTCGCTCATCAAGAAGATCAAGCCGGGGCAGACCGCGGAGATCCGGGTCGATGCGTTCCCGAACGTCGTGATCCAGGGGAAGGTGAAGACGGTCTCTCAACTCGCCGACTCGAACCGAGGCTGGATGAGCGGCGGCGTTAAGGAATACGGCACGGTCATCTCCATCGAGCAGATGCCCAAAGAGGAGATCCGACCGGGCATGACGGCCGAGGCCAAGATCCTCGCGGGCGAGGTCAGTAGCGCATTGATGGTTCCGGTTCAGGCCGTCGCGCAGCATAAGGGGAAGTTTTACGCGTATGTGCTGACGCCCAAGGGCATCGAGCGCCGGGAGGTCAAACCGGGGGAAACCAACGACTTCGATGTCGAGATCCAGGACGGCTTGATGGAAGGCGACGTCGTGGCGTTGGACGCGCGCTCACGCACGACGGCTGAGTTCAAGGATGAGAAGGATAAGCTCGAAGGGAAGCCTACCGACACAAAGGCTCAGCCGCCGCCGGCGAAGTGAGGCGATGCGGCGGGAGTTGATAGGGATGGCAGATGCAAGGTCGAATGGGGGGATTCTCGTACGGTGGGTCGGAACGCCGCGTAGCGGCGCGAGCCCCACCGAACATGGTTTTATGTTCGATATCGCCATGTTTCGGGAGGGCGAGGCTCCGTCCGAGCCAGCCTTGTTCGGAGGACGAGTCTTCGAGTCCTCTGAACACCGCGCGTGATAAAAGGGCGCCGGGCGGGCACGGCGCGATGATCCATCGGCTCGAAGACTCGCCGGTGGATCAAGGCTGGCTCGGACGGAGCCTCGCCCTCCCGAATGTACGCAACGCAATTGCGATGCGCTCTAGAATCCCTGACACCGAACAATGATAAACCTCTTCAAGCTCTGGGCCATCGTCAAGCAGGCCGTCCGCAACTTGTCGCTGCACAAGCTACGGTTTCTCCTCACGGCGCTGGGCTTGATCTTCGGTGTGTCGTCGGTGATCGCAATGCTCGCGATCGCCGAAGGGGCCAGCGCCGAGGCGCAGCGGCAGATCGCGGAGCTGGGGGCGACCAACGTGATCCTGCGGAGCATCAAGCCCGTTCAGGAAACCAACCCATCGCGCGAGCAGAACAACGACAGCCTCGTATTCGCCTACGGGCTCACGAACCACGACTTCGAGCGCATTCTCAAGAACGTTCCGACCGTCGTAGGCGCAACCCCGCTGCGCGAGTTCCGCAAGAACGTGCGGCACCACGAACACGAGATTGAGGGCAGGGTGGTCGGTGCGAACCCGGATCTCCTTCAAATCACCGGCCTGACACTCGCTCAGGGCCGATTCCTCACGGACCTCGACCTCGACCGCGCATCCAACGTGGCGGTGATTGGCTCCGAAGTGAGTGAGAAGCTTTTCCCCTTCGGTGACCCGGTCGGCCGGTCGGTCCGGGTCGGCGATAAGCACTACTATGTGATCGTTGGCGTCACCAAGTATAAGGCCCCGTCCGGCGGAGCCGGCAGCAGTATGTCGGGGCAGGATCTCAATAAGGATGTGATTATCCCACTCACAACCGATCGTGCCCGCTTCGGCGAGGTCATCACCGGTGAGAAACAGGGGCAGCTCTCTTTCGAGAAGATCGAGCTCAGTCAGATCACTGTGACGGTCCGCGCGATGGACGAGGTCAAACGCACAGCATCGGCGCTCGAAAGCCTTTTGGAGCAGTTCCATCCCAAGAAGGACTACAGCGTCACGGTTCCGCTGGAGCTACTCGAGAAGGCCGAGGCGACGAAGCGGATCTTCAACCTCGTGCTCGGGTCGATCGCGGGGATCTCACTGATTGTGGGCGGGATCGGGATCATGAACATCATGCTCGCGACCGTCTCTGAACGAACGCGCGAGATCGGCATCCGCCGGGCGCTGGGAGCAAAGCAGAAGGATATCATCCTGCAGTTCCTCGTGGAAACCTCCGTCATTTCGTCCACCGGCGGTTTGATCGGCGTCGTGCTGGGGATCGCGGCGCCCCCCTTGGTCGCGCGGTTTTCGGGGATTCCCGTCATCGTTCGCCCCGAGTCGCCTATTCTGGCCTTTGTGATTGCGCTCGTGATCGGTTTGATCTTCGGGGTCTACCCCGCGCGCCGCGCGGCGTTGATGGACCCGGTTGAGGCGCTCAGAACCGAGTGAATCGAATCCTCAGACCTCACTCGGCCCGAGCGGCTGGCGCCGTTCCGCCAGCTTCGACTCGCACTTTCACGCGGGCGCGAGGTATTTTGGATTCGGTTGATTGTGCTGCAATGCCGTCGGACGATCAAATTCGTCGGGTCGTTCGTCCAACCTGAGCACTTGCCACGTATCGAACAGTATGGCATCCGTTCTCGTCTCGTTGCGCTTCACTCACTCTCAGCACGCCTCGCGGGGATGACTCATGGCCGATACTTCGGTCGATCGTAACTTGCTGTTCGGAGTGCTTGCGCTCCAGGACGACCTGATCACGCCGGGCCAGTTCACCGACGTTTGCGCAGGCTGGGTCCTGCGCACGAACGTGCCGCTTGCGCGGTTGCTGGTCGAACGAGGATGGATCAACGAGGACGATCGGGAGGATATCGAGCGGAAACTCGAGCGGAAGCTCAAGAAGCACGCCGGGGACGTTCGGGCGACCCTCGCGGACGAGGCGGGGGCGGACGTCCGCGACGTGATCCGGCAGACCGATAGCGTGCCGCTGCTTCAGTCGCTCCAGATGCTTCCGCCCGCACCGAGTTTTGTCAGGGTCGAGACCCTCATCCGGCCTGACGGCAACGAGCATCGCTCGCGCTACACGCTGAGCCGAATCCACGCTGAAGGCGGGCTAGGGAAGGTCTGGGTTGCGCGCGACACGGACCTGAACCGGGAGGTCGCCCTCAAGGAGCTCCGGCCTGACTGTTCCGTCTTGCCCGAGTCGACGCGCCGGTTCCTCAAGGAAGCCCAGGTCACGGGCCAGCTCGAACACCCGAACATCGTGCCGGTCTACGAGCTGGGGCATCGTCCCGAGGATGGCCAGCCGTTTTATACGATGCGATTCGTCCGCGGGCAGACGATGCGCGACGCCATCGCGGTCTATCACCAGAAACGGGGCACAGGTCCTGCCGACAACCTCGAGCGCCAGAAACTACTGAGCGCCTTCGTGGCGATTTGCCGGGCGATTGGTTACGCACACTCGCGGGGTGTGCTACACCGCGATCTCAAGCCCGAGAACATCGTGCTGGGCCGTTTTGGTGAGGTGGTGGTCCTCGACTGGGGCCTGGCGAAGCTTGTCGATCAGCCGGAAGACAGCGACGCGCAAACCGTGTTGGTCACGCAGGACGCCGAAACCCAGGCGACGATGGGGCAGGTGGGCACGCCGGTCTACATGGCCCCCGAGCAGGCGGAGGGACGTGCCGACCTCATCGATCCTCGCACCGATGTCTATGGCCTGGGTGCGATCCTGTTCGAGATCCTCACCGGCGAGCCTCCCATTGGGGGCAAATCGCTGGCGGAAGTCCTCCAACGTGTCTGCGAGATCGAGCGTCCCCCCGCGCGGGCGCTGGTGCCCTCGACACCTCGCGCGCTCGAGGCGATCTGCTCGAAGGCGCTCGCCAAGAAGCGTGCCGACCGCTACCAGAGAGCCGTGGACCTCGCCGACGACGTCGACCGTTGGATGGCTGACGAACGCGTGCTGGCCTATCGCGAGCCAGTCGCCGCGCGCGTGCTCCGCTGGGGCCGCCGGCACACGACGCTGGTCGCCAGCATCGGCGGACTTCTCGTTGCGAGCAGCCTGGCGCTGGCAGTCGGTTTGACGTTGATCAACAAGGAGCGACGTGCGACCGAAGCCCAGCGCGTGATCGCGGTCGCGAACGCCGCGCGCGCTCTGGGCAATCTTCGTCTGGCGCAAGACGCGGCCGATGGATTGCTTGCCGACGTCGCGGAGGTCGACCTCGCCGACATCCCCCAGATGGAAGGCGTGCGCCGACGGCTCCTGGAAAAGGCCCGGGCGGGGTTCGAGCAGTTCCTGACTCAGGAAGGCGACGATCCTGCGATCCGCTGGAGCGGTGCGCGTGCCGTGGTGCGACTGGGGGACATTCAAAATCTGCTGGGCGATGCGCCGGCCGCGGAAAAATCGTACCAGCAGGCGATCGCCTTGCTCGAACCGCTGTCGAAAGCCGAGCCCGCAAAAACCGAATTCAAGCGCGACCTCGCCCGCGCCTATCAAGGGATGGGGGTTCTGTTCAAGGACGCCAATCGGTACGACGCTTCCGACGAGTGGCTGCACAAGGCGATCGCGTTGCGTACGGAGATCATCGCGGCTCCCAAGGCGAGTCCCGACGATCATCAGGCTTTGGCCGATAGCCGCTACCAGCTCGGCACGCTCCTCGCCCGCCGAGGCTCGCGCTCGCCTGCCGACGCCGAAGCCTACCGGGCTGCACTCGACGTGCAGCAGGGCCTTGTGAAGCAGTTCGCCGATCGCCCCGAGTTCCGGGCCCAACTGGCCCGCTATCGGAACAACTACGGCATTCTCCAAAAGGCCATGGGCCAAACCGTTGAAGCCGAGACCACATTCCGCGACACGCTGAGCTTGCTCGCTCCTCTGCTTCAAGGACCGCAGCCGCTTCCCGGCCCTCGATGGTACGCCGCCCGCGCGTCGAACAACCTCGGCGTCATCCTGCTCCAATCACGGCACAACGAAGCGGCCGGGGAAGAATTCCACCGGGCGAATGATTTCTTACGCAACCTGGTGGCCGAATTCCCAAACGTGGCCCCCTATCAACAAGAACTGGCCGCCGTCGCCTATAACCTGGGCCTTCTCGCCGAGCGCAGCGGTCGGGTGGCTGACGCCATCACGCCCTACAGCGAGGCCGTCCGGTTGGTCGAAGGTCTACGGGAGCGTTATCCGAAAACGCCCGGCTATCGTCAAAAGCTGGCCGAGTATCGGGCCTCGGTCGCCGCGGCGTCGAGCCCTGGCGAGGCCGAGTCCGGCCTGCGCAAGTCGTTGGAGGACCAGAGAGCTCTGCTGAAAGAGTTCCCGGATGTTCCCGAGTATCAAAGCGCACTCGGGCGGACCACCTACCAACTGGCTCGCGTTCTCGTGGCACAGAACCACGCCGTCGAGGCCTTGACGCTGGCCATGCAGGCCAGGGCTCTGCACCAAAAAGCCCTCAAAGCGCAGCCGACCTCGGACTCGATCCGAAGCATGCTCATCGAGGATCAGGCGGTCGTCGGTCTCGCCCTGATTGCGGCCGGCCGCATTGCGGACGCCAAGGCCGAGGCAGAGGGGCTCCCGTCGATTCGCGCCGATGCACCCGAGGGTTACTTTCACGCCGCAGCGCTCCTCGTGAGCTGCGCCGCCGCGGCTCCCGCGACGCCCGATGGTCGCCTGGTGGCCAATGACTCGCTCAACCGGGCTGTGGAGATTCTCCGCGACGCGGCTCGTCGGCGTTTGATCCTTTCCAAGGAATGGCTCGACCGCCCGGAATTCCGCCCGCTTGCAGACCGTGACGGGTTCAAGACGCTCCGCGAATCGCTGGCACAGCCGCCGCGACCTGGATGATCGTCGCTGGCCGTGGGCCGCACTTTCCCAAAATCTCCTGGCGCCCAACAGATCATGCGCAAATGTGGGAGACCTGGGGTGGCCGGGGCAGAGGAGGCCGGAAGGCCGACGTGCCCCGGAAGCATCGCGCGGCCCGCCGGGGCCCGAGGAGCTGCGCTCCTCTTTGCCCCGGCCACCCATCCCTCTCGTGGGCGCGCACGATCTGTTGGGCGCCAGGCAAAATCTTCTCATCGGATTGTGCTGCGAATGACGATTCTACCCCGTATACGGGAAGAGCGCGTTTCGCGGCCCGCGGCGCCGTCGTCTGTTCCGCGTGCCAGACCGCTCAGCCCGGTCCGGAGGGGCGCGATGACAAGATGGATTCCCGTCGCATTGACGGGGCTATTCCTGTTTTTGGTAAACGGGGACGTCGGCGCCGAGCCTCCCGTCACGTTTAGCGGCGTCGTGCTCGACGAGCCCGCTACGCTCGATGCGGACGCCAATCCTGCCCAGGCAACGGCTCCGACCGCAACGCCGGCCCGTCGCCCGGCTCGTCCTACGACACCCGCAGAGCCCAACGCGGCTTCGTCCACGCCGGCTCGGACAGCGCCGGCGACTTCGACTGCACCCACCGCGCCCGTGACTCCGCCGGCCAGGCCCGTGCCTCCCTCGGTGACCGAAGATCTCCAAAACGCCCTCGCCGCACCGGCTGTCGCGCCCGCAGCCGCGCAGCCGGGGATGTTTGGTTCTCTCTCTGGATTATCGACGGGCGGGATCCCGCAAATGATCGGCGACATGGCGCC
>DAIDJG010000548.1 GCA_027451445.1 Singulisphaera sp. | reverse complement strand
CTACCTCGACCTGATCCCGCTCCAGGAGCGCGAGGACTGGCTGAGCGCGTGGGCCGAGAACGGGGAGATGCCGGTCTCGATGATCGAGTTCGGGACCCCCATGGACTGCACGTACCGCCGAGGCCGCCACGGTTTCGAGAGCAACATCACGAGCGAACCCTTGCTGACGGAATTTGCCGCCATCTACTTCGGCAACGGCGCCTATGCCGCGGAGGAGCCGAAGTACCGCCAGTATCTCCGTGGCCTGTTCCTCGGCGGGATGCTCTACAAGAGCTCCGAGAACCAGCTTGATGACTACGCGAACAACCACAAGATCCAGCAACTCTTCCGCGTGAACACATGGCGCAGTTGGCGCACGGCGGGTTTGCCCGGCGGCCTGCGCACATGGTCCTGGATGCAGGACGCGCTCAAGGAGGTCAACGGCCCGACCCTGGCGTGGATCGCCGGCCCCTCGGGGGCGTACACGGCCAAGGACCACCACTTTCGTACCGGCCAGACGATCGACAAGCAGATCGTCCTGATCAACGACACGCGAGAGCCCCAGGACTTCACGGCCGAGTGGACGGCGACGGTCGGCGGAACGTCCGTGGGCAAGCGGCGGATCCAGGGTAAGCTTGCGGTTTCGGAAATCCGGTTCGTACCTTTCCATTTCGTCGCGCCGGCCGATGCCGACCGTGGCAAGGCCGACGGTCAGATCGCGCTGACCGCGGCGATCGGGGGCGTCCGCCATCAGGACGCCTTCGCGTTTCGCGTGTTTGGCGAGGAGAGTCCGGCGCGCGGTCATATCGCCGTCGTGGATCCGAGCGGCCTGACCACCCGAATGCTGGAGCACCTGGGATACCAGACCCACGCGTGGAAAGGTGACGGAGCGTCGCCGGTTGTCATCGGGCGCGATGCTCTAAAGGGCGATGCGGGGTTGGCGGCCCGACTGGAGCCCTACGTGCGATCCGGAGGGCGGGCCTTGGTCTGTGCCCAGGACCCCGAATGGATGAGGCAGTCGCTCGGTTGGCGTATCTGTCCGCAGGTGACCCGGCGCGTCTTTCCCGTGCATTCTTCGGTCACCCACGACCTCATTCCCGACGACCTCCGCGACTGGTCGGGAAGCAGCACCTTGATCGCCGCCTATCCGAAGTACGTCGGCAACTACCTCCGGGGCAACGAGCGAGAGCAACCTTATGCCGGCTGGCACTGGGGCAACCGAGGCGGGGTTAGCAGTGCCGCCATCGAGAAACCGCATCGTAGCGGCTGGCGTCCTTTGCTCGAATGTGAATTCGACCTGGCCTACACGCCGCTCATGGAGCTGGATTATGGCCAGGGACGAATCACGGTTTGTACGCTGGACCTGGAGGACCACGTCGTCGCCGACCCCGCGGCGAAGCGCATGGCCGGTTCGCTCGTGGATGATGCGCTCCACCGTCCGCTGTCTCCGCGCGCGAGCAAGGTCGTCTACGCTGGCGGCCCGGCAGGCGCAGCGTGGCTCGACAGAATTGGGGTGAGCTATCAGCGGACGGCCGCTGCGGGCATTCCCGAGGACACCGGGCTGCTGCTCGTGGGACCGGATGCGGCACTCGACGTAGAGGCGCTGAGGGCCTATGTGAAAGAGGGCGGCAGGGCGTTCTTTCTGCCGCGTGCGCAGGCTGACGGGGGGCTCAACGTCACGTTGAAACCCGCTGTCGCAGGCTTCGCGGGGTCGCTGTCTGTCCCACGTTGGACCGAAGCCCAGGGCTTGAGCGCATCCGATCTGCGCTGGCGTACGGACCTGGAGACCTCCTCATGGGTCGTGAGTGGCGGCGCACAAATCGGGGCGGACGGTTTGATCGGCCGCCGGGTGATCGGCAGAGGTGTCGCCGTCTTCTGCCAGGTGGATCCCGATCGCTTCCAGGCGGACGAGAAGACGTATTTCCGCTACACGCGCTGGCGGTCCACCCGTGCCGTCGCGCAGCTCCTGTCCAATCTGGGCGCGAGTTTCCCGGCGGACCGCCGCATCTTTCATGCGGTCGACCGCCTGGTTCTCGACCTGGATGGCGAGTGGCAGATGAAGGTGACACAGCGGCTCGCCGCCGCTCCGAGCGAGGCCAGTGCGCCTTCTGATCCGGGCGTCAGTGAGGCGGCGCGGCGGCTCGTGGGAGTGAGCGCGCCGGCTGATGGATGGACCGCCGTCACGCTGCCCGGGATGCTTCCCTTCTTCAAGGACAACGATGGTGAAGCCGTCTTTCGCAAGGAGATCGTCGTGCCCGAGAGCGCAGCGGGTCAGGATATGATGCTTTCGCTCGGAGCGCTCGACGATTTCGACAACACCTACGTCAACGGCGAGGAGATCGGGCACACCGACGCGAAGACGGCGTCCTGGTGGCTCGCGACGCGCCAGTACTTGGTGCCCGGGAGGCTGGTGAAGGCGGGCAAGAATGTGATCGCCGTGCGGGTTTTCGATCGCTTCCATGAGGGCGGCTTCGTGGGCAACGGCCCCCCGCCCGACCCGCAGGCCGACCGTCCGGGACCCCAGGCCACGGGCGTGAGCACCGCAGGCCTGCGGATGTACCTGACGCCCCGATCGGAGTGGGCCGAGGGGACTGGCGTTTACTGTCCCGACTATCGTACGGATTTCCCGATGGGTGATAATCCTTACCGATATTATCGGTGGTAATATGGTGATTCTTCACGCAATAAATATATATATAACTCACCAAATTGGGAGGCATGTGGTGTCTACGCCGTGTTTCTTTTGGCGGAACAGAAGGAAATTCCTCGTTCCCACGCTCCCGCGTGGGAATGCCGTCTTGGTCGCTCTGCGGCCGCATTTCCCCAGCTCGCAGAGACGCAGAGCGTCGGGGACTGCATTCCCACGCAGGAGCGTGGGAACGAGGGAGAAAGAATTCTCTTTCGCGGAGCGAAAGTCGACTCTCGCTGCGTCGTCGCGTTTCTCGTATGGGGCGATCAAGATGCGTAATTTCAAAATTGCGAAGGGGGAAATTAATATGTTTCCCCCTTCCGAAGGGAGGCGCACGGTGAGACCGTATGCAATCCGAGCGTAAACCGCTCTCGGGCGTTGATCGGCTTCGGAAGGGATTGCGTCGGGTTGACTCGTCCCTACGTCCCAATCCCCATCAAGACGTCGGACCCAGGCACACCAGCGTGATGTCGTCAGCCTGGTAGTTGTCGGCGGAGAACTCACGGATATCCTGGAGGATCGAGCGGCCGACCGCGGCCGGTCCGCCGGGGGACAGGGCCAGTCGGGTGAGGAGGCGGTGGTTGGTCGAGGAGTCGTAGAGCTCGTCGTTCCGGCTCCGCGCGTCGGTGACGCCGTCGGAGTAGAGCACGAGCACGTCGCCCGGCTCCAACTGGGCCTCAACCTGCTGGTAAACCGTATCCTCCATGACACCCAGCGGTAACCCGACGATGTCCTGGCCGACCTCCTCGACTCGTCCGTCGGCGCGACGGATCAGAATCGGCGTGTGGCCTGCGGAGATCGCGGTCAGTTTACGTGTCGGGGCGTCGAGCACGCACATGCCAAGCGTGATGAACTTGTCCTCGATCCCCGCGGCGCAGAAGAGGTTGTTCAGTCGCGTGGCCGCCGGCGCGGGCGAGTTCTCGGCCATGATGCAGAACCGCGTGTCGCCGGAGAACTTGGCCATCATCAACGACGCTGCCACGCCCTTGCCCGAGACGTCGGCGACGGCGATGGCGATGCGATTGTCATCGAGGGGCACAAAATCATAATAGTCGCCCCCGACCTGGTAGGTCGGCTGGTAATGGGCGAAGAACTCGTAGCCGGGGACGGTAGGCACGGTACGCGGCAAGAACCGCTTCTGCACTTGCTCGGCGATTTTCAGGTCGCGGCCGAGCCGTTCGCTCGCCAGCAGCGACTCGAGCGCCCCGGCGTTCTGGATGGAAATCGCGGCCTGGCTCGCGACGGCCGCCAGGACTTCGAGGTCGTCCTCATTGAACTGGCGGCCCTCGCTCGTATCGAGCTGAAGAATCCCCAGCGCTTTGTTATCGGGCGTCAAGAGCGGCACACACATGACCGAGCGGATCTTCAGGTCGGCGATCGAAGCGCTGCCCGCCAGGTTCGCGTCCGCGCCCGCGTCCTGGCTCAGCACCGCCTTCTTCTGGTTGAGCACGTGGTCCACAATGGATCGGCTGATCCTCGTGGGGACCTCGTCCTCGGGCGTGGCCTGAAGGAAGGATGTGCGCTTCTTGGGGCGGTGCTTGAACGCCTTGAGCGCGAGTCGCTTGCTCGACGGATCCTGGAGCATCAGAAAGAACCGCTCGGCGCCCGGAAAGATCTGCATCAAGGAGTCAAGGATCTTGGGGCCGACGGTGTCGATCCGCAACTCGTTGGAGAGACTTCGGGTGATCTCCAGGATCGCTTTGAGCTTCACCTCCGGACGAACCTTGCCGGCGTTTGTGGTCGAGGACGAAGCTTCGAGCGTGACGTAGTCCGACGCCTCCGAGCCATCGCTCTCGGTGACCTCCATGAGTCCGGCGGGTTCTCCCATCATCGTCACCGCCGCCTCAACAGGTGAGGGCGCGGGAGCTGGGGCGGGGGCTGCCGTCCTGGGCGGCGGGGTAGGGGAGTAGACGAGCTCGACGCCGCAGATGCTGATCTTGTCGTTCTCCTTCAGAAGGTGTTTGACACCCCCCTGCAACTCGGTGCCGTTGACCAGCGTCTTGTTGCGCGAGCCGAGATCGACCAGGAAGAAAGACGGCCCGACCTTGTGGATCTCGGCATGCCGCCGGCTCACTCCGATCGGCGCCAGCACGATGTCGCACTCCGGCAAGCGGCCGATCACCGTCACATCGTTTTTCAGATCGATCACCGTCCCCGCAGACTCTCCTGTCAGGTGTTTCAAAGCCACCATTAAACAACCCTCCGACGTGACATGGTCCTGAAAAGAGAGATCGCAGGCAGCAGACAGTATGACATGACCCGCCCGATTTGTCTCCTGGGTGGTCAGCGGTGACCCCGCAACAAGCGCAGGATCGGTTCCATCGCCCCAACTGCTTTACGCGGCTGGAGTCGGGGAGATGTGACGCGAGCAGGCCTTCTACCGCGTCCCAGGTTTGTGCAAGGTGATTCAGGGACGGCGAGCTTCGTTGGCGGTCTGCGAGCCGGGAGCGGTGTGGGACCGCTGGATCGACGGCCCGGCCTGACTTCAGCCGCTCAAACCCGGGTCTTCAACTCTTCCAGGTGCTTGTGCGCCTCGGTCGCCGACCAGCCGCAACGGCGCATCAGCAGCCCGCTTGCTTCGACCGGGTCACCCCAGCGGATGAGATGCGCGATCTGCTCTTCAAACTCGGCATCACACTCGCGCCATTCGGGGCGGTCGGTGCTAGTTGGATCAGTCACCTTCACCCTCGTGCCGAGCTCGGCAAGCACCGGCCCCAACGCGGGCACGATATCATGGCCGTACCCCCGCCAGGCGACGCGGATCACATCGGGGGCGGGCACGGCCACCGATGTGGGTAACCCCTTGCCCGCGGTACGTGCTTCGATCAGCGCCGGCAAAAGCGGACGCGTGTCGACGGATGCCAGATGCAGATCGAGGGACTCCAACTTGTAGTGGGTCGACCGGGCCTCGCTGGACGGCACGGACCATGTGTCGACGTGCCGATGGGCGCGAGCGATCTCCGCATATTTCAGGTGGATCGCGGTCGCGGTCCCAGCCGCAGGGTGGCGTTGGAGCGGGCGGAGATTGATCCATAGCCCATCCGGGTCGACCCGTAGGACCCAGTTCGTCGAGCGAAACTTCGCAAAGGTGTCGCGCAGGACGAGAGGGACGACCAGGGCTCCCACCACGGCGAACCCGATCCACAAGTACTGAGGCACTTCCCGCTGACCCGAGACGGCGATTCCCCGACGCGCTCGATCCTGGTATAGGCTCCCACGCAACACAGGGCTAGCGGAACGGCGCACGAGGAAAACCGCCCCGATGAGGAAGGCGCACACGAGCAGCGCACCGATCACTCCCCGCAGCCGCGACTGCCGGCAACACAGGCCGGTGCCCTGGACCAGCCCCTCCCCGGACAGCAGTTTCATGACCCGGCCCTCCAAAACAACCTCCGCTCCACACCTGCGCCAAGGGTTGTTCGCACCGCGCGCGACTTTATTGACGCACGGGCCGGATCATCGCCTCGGGCATGGAGTTCCTCCCGAACGTTTTCAATCCCCCCGAGAGCGACGACCTGCCCGCGCGACTTGATGATGCACCGAGGCGCAAGCGACCGCCTCCCGTATCGTCCGAGGGGCGCGGCTCGAGCGGTACCATTTCTTGGCGGATTTTAGTTGAACAGCTTCCGCCCTTTGCCTAATCTTTAAATCTTGAAGAACGGTGAGGAGGATCCTGCAAGGCGTAACGGATGTGTTGACTTTGAGAGGATCGGTAAGGTCGTCCGGGGCTGTTGGCCGGGACGCTCCCATGTTCGACTGCGGAGTGGATGAGAATTGGCTCGTCCCGAAGGTGATCTGCGAGGTCTTGGCGATCGGCTCGCAGCAGGCCCGTGGGACCATGTGAGTGCCTTGCAGAGGCGAAATCGAGCTGATTACCGGAACACTTAAGGCGTCCACGGACGGTGGCACGTGCCCGTGCCCTCACGGCGACGGCACACCCATTGCAGTGTCGACGCATTGTATCAAGCGCGGAACACAGAACGATGTTGAGGAATCGTGCATGAGCGTCCCAGAAATGCATCCCGCTTCGTTGGATCTCGAAGATCGGTTGCCGATCCGCCGGCTCATGGGCCTGGCTGTCTTCGGCGAGATGCTCGCCGCACGCATCTATGGCTTGATGGCGCAGCTCAAACCGGAGCATGCCCCCATCCTCCGCAAGTTTGCTTCCATGGAAGGACAGCACGCGACGTGGTTCCGCGAGGCGTGCCGCTGCAACGCGATCGAGCCGGACAAGGAATTCGCCGATCACGAGCTCGACTACCTCATCGCCCAGGTCAACGACCATTTCGCGGCTGGCGACTGCGAGGCCCTCGCCGTCGTCCAGGGCTTCATTGTCGAGAGCATGGCCATCGCCATTTACGAGCCCTACCTGCAGGTGGCCGATCGCTATCCCGGCACACGTGACGTGTTCGCACGTGCCCTCGAAGAGGAGCGCTACCACGTCGATTGGATGACCCGCTACCTGCGCCTGCGGTTCTTCGACGCCGAGGACGAGTTCATTCGTCTCTGCCAGCGCGTGAATGTCCAGGGCATCGACTGCATCGGTGGCACGATGATGAAAATTGCCGACTACCTCGACAGCATCGGCCTTTCGGGCGCCGATTGTGCGGGCAGCATGATGGATGGCTACTCCGAACTCCTCGAGAGAGTCGGCATCCCCTCGAAAGAGGCCACGCGGAACGTGGTCGGCCTGTTCATGCCCTTGATCCGGAAATACCGCCACGGAGAGACGATCAAATGACCGCGACCAGTCCCCTCGAAACCCTGGCGCCGCCGGAGCGCCTGCTGTGGACGGTCCTGCGTCGGCTGGAGACCCTGGGCCTGGAGCAGTACGAGCAATTCGTGCCCGCCCTGGCGACACCCGCGAAGCGAAGCCTCGTGGAGCGACTCCGCAACGAGGTGCCCACCGACGAAGCCCTGACAGGCCAGGAGCTCGAAGAGCCGGTGCGGGACCTCTGTGCGGCGGCCCTGAGCGACTCGGCCCTGGCAACCCTCTGCGTGCAAGGGCTCACGCTGGAACGTCTCGGCCAGGCGATCTACTCTCGACTCTTGACGAGCCCGGGCGCCGGCCCCCTGAGCCGGCACCTGGCAGAGCTCGGCGGTGCCGCCGCCGGCCAGACCATTGCGCTGGCCCTCTCCGAGTTGCAACAGCGCTCCTCCACCGAAAACCTCCTCGCGGGCTACTGCGACGCGACCGAGCCAGTTCTTGCGTGCTTCGATGCTCTAGGCGAGGCAGGCGATCGCGCCCTGGGCCCTCACTTCGGCCTTCGTTTCATCGACGTGCTGACCGACGTGGCGACGGAGTTGATCGGCAACTGCGTGCAGTTGGGGATGAATCGACGGAAGCTGGTCTGCCACCTGACGGCCGCCTTCATGGGGGCGTAGATGCGGGTCACGATCGATTTGTGCACAGTGATGATTTATCAAACCGCAGAAGTATCAGAACTCCCTCCCCCCTTGTGGGGGAGGGAGTCCGCTCTCTCTGCTCGCGTAGGTTTCGGGTGCGTTCAACGGTATGGGGCTCCCCCAATCGAGGCTCCACGTCGGCGGATTATGTGCAACCTAAGCGTGATCGGCCCTAGGAGTCCCACCATGTCGATTCGCGAACCCGCAACCGTCCTGTTCGGCGCCACCGGCTACCTGGGGAGCCTGGCGGCCTCGACGCTGCTGGCCGAGGAGCGGTGCCGGTTGATCCTGCCCGTCCGTGGCGGCCGGTCCCGCGATGAGGTCCTCGGGCCGATCGTGGCCGAGTGTGAGGCCTCCGGGTGCCGGATCGGGCCGGCCGATCTCGATCGCGTCGAGGTCACGGAGTTGCCGCCTACCGCCCAGATTCCGCAGCTCGCAGAACGATTCCGGGACCTGGGCGTGAGTCGGATCGTCCACTGCGCCGGCTCGGTTCATTATTTCAATCGCGCCAAGCTCCGCGCGGGTAACGTGGAGTTGACCGATGCGATCGTCCAGTTGGCGCTCCGGCTCGACCTGGAGCGCTTCTATTATCTCTCCACGGCGTTCAGTTGCGGCTACCGGTCTGACCCGGTGCCGGAGCAACTGCACCCCGATCCGGAGTCCGACCCGACCGACTACACCTGGTCGAAGCGCGAGGCCGAAACCCTCCTGGCGCGTTCGGGCGTGCCGTTCGTGATCATCCGGCCGTCCGTGGTGGTGGGGAACAGCCGCGACGGCCGCTATTCGGGCAAGCGCTACGGCATCTATCAAATCTGGCACGCGGCCGAACGCTTCCTGGGCACCAACTACCCTCCGGTCATCTATACCGTCGCGACGCCGAACCGCCTGCACGTCCTGCACCAGGATGCCTTCCAGGCCGGATTCCTCGCCTGCTACCGCCACCTGCCCGCCGGACGCTTCGTCCATCTGGTCTCGCGCGACGAGGGCCTGCCGGACCTCCGCGACCTGTACCACCTCTGGCTCGAACGCGTCGCGCCGGCGTCCGTCCTCCGCTGCTACGACACCCTGGAAGAAGTCCCCCTGGACGAAATGGATAGCCAGCAGCGCCTCTGGCTCGAGTTCACCTCGGTCAATCACCAGATCGCGTCGCACCCCTGGAGCTTCGAGACCCCCAGCCTGGACGAGCTCGCGAGCCAAGGCCTGGAGATCACCCATGCGACGCTCCAGACCCTGGCCGTCTGCCAGGAGCATTTCCTCTCCAACGGGCCGCGCGCCTGGGAATCGCGCCGTGAGTCCCGGGCTGATCGCGCCAAGACCCGGGTCCGTGAATCGCCGCATCCGGCCGGGTCGTCGTCGAACAACGGAGCGATGGACGTCCTGCCCAACGAGCAGGTCGGCGTACCATGACAGGGGGTTCCCACCGTAATGGCACTTCCTCCCCCGCCGGTCCCGTCCCGCGCCGATCGCTCACGGTCTGGGATCGGCTCGGACAGATCATCGTCCGGCGACCCGGTAGGGTCATCGCCGCCTGGGTGGCGACAACGCTGGCCGTCCTGCTGGCGGCACCCGACCTGACCCGGCTCGTGGACGGGCGCGAGACGCCACTCCTCCCTTCGCATTGCGAGAGCGCCCGCGCGTCCGCCCTGGTCGCCCCGGCCTGGCCCGATCAGTCGTCGGCATCCTCGGTCGTCGCAGCGCTGCATCGCCCGGGCGGACTGTCGGCGGCCGACCGCGAGTACGCCCAGCGCCTGGCCGACCAGTTCCAGACGGAGAATCGTCCCCGACCGATCCTGAGGATCCTGGGGCCCGACTCGCCCCCCGAGATCGCCGGACGCCTCGTCAGCCGCGACGGCTCGGTCCAGGTCGTGATCGTACCGCTGGCCACCTCGTTCATCAGCCCGCTCAGCCGAAGCGTGATCGACTGGCTTCACGCCCGCGCCCGCGAGCTTCCACCGCCCTCCGGCCTGAAGTTTGTCTGGACCGGCGACGCCATCATCGGCCGGGACATGCTACACAACGTCCGGATCACCCTCGACCGCGCCGCAGTGGCGACGGTTGTCCTCCTGCTCGGGGTCCTGCTGGCCGTGTATCGTTCGCTCTGGCTCTCGCTGGTACCGATGCTGACCATCGGCGCCAGCCTGTTGCTGGCGAGGGCGGTGCTCGCCTGGATGGCGCTGGCGGGTTGGCAGCTCTCGTGCCTGGTCGAGCTGTTCCTGATCGTCATCCTCTTCGGCTGCGGGACCGACCTTTGCCTGCTCATCTCCTGGCGGTTTGCCGAGCTCTGGGATCCGGACGACCCCGCCGCCGCGATGGGCGAAGCCCTGCGACGCGCCCGACACGCCCTGCTGACCAGCAGCGCAACGGTGATCGTCGGCCTGTCGCTCATGGGCGCGAACCAGTTCTGCCTGTTCTCCAGCACCGGCCCGAGCGTCGCCGTCGGGCTGGCCCTGACGCTGCTCGCCACCCTGACGCTGACCCCGGCCTTGCTGATCGTGCTCGCCCGCTGGCGTCCGCGTTGCTTCGACGGCCTGCGGGCCCCCTCCTCGGGGTTCTGGGAGCGGATCGGCTACGGGATCCTGGGGTATCCTCGCGTGACCGTGGTCCTGATCCTGGTTGCGATGGGGCCGCTGGCGATCCTGGGCCTGAGGTCGCGGGTCGTCTTCGACATGCTCAAGGAGCAGCCTGCCGGGACGGCCTCCGTAACGGGCCTCCGCCTGATCGCCGACAAGTTCGGCGCCGGGGCGGTGGCACCGCTCTCGGTCGTGATCAAGGCCGACCAGGACCTGGGCCAGTCGCGCGGGCTATCGCTGATCGACGATGTCAGCCGCCACCTGGCGCGGCGTCGCGGCCTGATCGAGGTCCGCTCGGCGACCCAGCCGCTCGGGAGCCCCGCGCCCCTGGAGCCTGCCCGGTTCGACGCCCGCCTGGACGCGATCCGTGCCGGCCTGGCCCAGATCGCCGAAGGGGGCGCCCAGCTCAAGGACGGGATCAACCGGAAGGCCGCGGCGCTGCGGTTGGAGGCCGGTCTGAAGAAGATCACCGCGCTGGCCAACGGCGGCAGTAGCCCGGACCGCGACGCCGCAGCGCGCGAGCGGATGCTCGACGACCTGGCGCACGCCGCGTCCGACGCCGGGCGGATCGCCGACGGCGGCCGGCGCGCCGAGGAGGCAGTGACCACGATTCTCGACGACCCGCTGGGCCGGGTCCTGCTGAACCACGTGCTGATCACCCCCACGGACGTGCACGACCACCCCGAGCTGAAAGCCAGCCTCGCCACCTATGTCTCCCCCGACGGCCGCCTCGCCCGGATCGACCTGGTGCAGGCTGATCCCGTGTTCTCGGCCGGGGCCCTCGCCGAGGTCGATGCCCTCCGCCAGCGCCTCGATGCGCTCCTGAGCGACGCCGACTGGCTCCGCGCCCGTGCCAGCATCACCGGGGTCAACGCCCAGTGGGCCGACATCCGCGCGCAGTCGCTGGCCGACAAGCGGCAGATCTGGGCCCTCGTGCCGCTCTTCGTCTACGTCGTCCTGCTCGTTGCCCTGCGCGATCCCCTGTCGTGCCTGAACCTGATCGCCACGATGCTCCTGACATACGCCTTCTCTCTGGGGGCGACGGCCCTTGTGTTCGTGCACTTCCTGGGGGCCGAGGGGCTCGACTGGAAGGTCCCCTACTTCCTGTTCATCCTGCTCGTGGCCGTGGGCGTCGACTACAACGTCTTCCTGATGGCGCGTCTGCGGGAGGAATCGGCCATCCTCGGCCTCCGCGCCGGGATCGTGCGTGCGATCGGCCAGACCGGCGGCCTGATCAGCTCCGCCGCAGCGATCACCGCATGCAGCTTCGCCGCGTTCCTGACCAGCCCCCTGGGCTCCCTGCGACAGCTCGGCTTCGCCCTGGTCGTCGGCATCGCCGTCGACGCCCTCATCGTCCGCCCGGTCCTCGTCCCCTGCGGCCACTGGCTCCTCCACCACCGCCCCCGCGCGGCCCTCCGGCCCGCGATCGCAGGGGGAATGCACCCCGTCGAGCACCCCACCGCCTTGGCCGAGAGTCCGGTGGAGTGAGGCCCTGTCGCGCACCTTTCCTCGCCTACCTGAGGGTCGCAAGGCACAGCACGATAGGTTGACAGGTCCACACGACATCAGTCTTGCACCGATTTATAATCGTGTTGCGCCCATAGTATTCTAGATCTCCAATTCATCTATAAATTTCAACGGATAGTTTTCTCATCGCGAATCCAAAGTGAGAGTCTGTCCCAGAAGTGGAGCGGAGCCGAAAAAGGGGGACTGGCTCCGAGTCTTCGAGGTGCCTGTCCCCCTTTTTCGGCGGAGCGGGAGGCGTGGAAATGGGGACAGGCACCGTCCGAAGACGTCCGGAGCCAGTCCCCATTT
>DAIDJG010000547.1 GCA_027451445.1 Singulisphaera sp. | reverse complement strand
CAATGGTCGAAGGTTCTGATGACTTCTTCGGACCAATCGTAGATTGCGTGATGGCGGGCCATGACGGTGCTCTCCGTGATGCAGATGTGCTTGTACCGACATCCACAAAAGCTGGAAATCCCATGCCATGCTTAAGGCCCTGTCACGTAATGGGTTACAAAAAAACCCACTCCCTCTCAGCTTCCCAAGGGGGGGAGTTATTTGTCTTTCTCTCGGGACGGGGATTGAGGGGGTGCCAGTCGGTGAACGAAGTCCGATGGCGAACCTTACTAACCAACTCGGCGACGACGCGACAGCGGATCTGCTCGAGAGCGCACGTCACGGGGTTAATTGGAAAGGCACTCAGAAAAGCGAGCAGCCGATCCGTGATGAAATCCGCGGCCGCCACGAGAAAATGACCACTCCCCGACGCCGGGTCGAGCACTGCTAAGTCAAATAAGCGATCAACGAGATCGCCGTGACGGGCGCAAGCGACGTCATACGCGCGGCGGACCGTTTCGCCTTCGTCCCCTGCCACCGAAGATGTGCCCTTGGTCTCATGATCGAAAGTCGCGCGGAACTCAAGGAACTCCGTGCGCAGCGTTTCCAGCTTTTCGTCCAGCACAGGCCCCACGGTCTGGGCGACGATGTATGTAACGATCGAGTCAGGGGTGTAGAACACCCCCGTGGCCTTGCGGGAGGCACGGTCATCGGACAGGTAGACCTCGCCCTTCCGTACGGCGACTTTACCCGAGCCGACCCCACCCCGTCCCTGTCCTCCTCTCGCAGGAAGAATGACTTTGTCCTCGCCGGCAACGACGAGTTTGAACGCCAGCAACCGCTCGTGGATCGAACCGAGATGCCGGACGTCGAGTGCCTTGAAGTCGACCGGCACGAGGCGGTGTGTGCTCTCGTCCTGGTCCCTGGCGAGCTGGTCGAGAGCCAGGGCAAAGTGGTAATCGGAGATTCGACGACCCGTCAGGACCTGCGTGGAGCGCTGCGCTGCTTGTTGCAGGCCGAAAGTCTCGCAGAGAACGCGCAGATCTTCAAACATGCATGCTTCTACCGTTGAGTAACGTTGCTCCAGCCCCCTAGAGCGGATTTCATTAGCGTTGCGCACACCCGCAGCACCCGACATTATTTCATGTTTGGCACCCGCATGTTTTTGGGAGGGCGAGGCTCCGTCGGAGCCAGCCTTGTTCGGAGGACGAGTCTTCGAGTCCTCTGAACATCGCGTGTGATGACGCGATCCCCTGTGCGGCACGCGATGATCCATCGGCTCGAAGACTCGCCGATAGATCAAGGCTGGCTCGGACGGAGCCTCGCCCTCCCCAGTGTGCGCAACGCGACCATAAACCGCTGTAGAAACGCCATCGCCAGGTGTGTCCGCTTCGTTCGCGATGTCCTCAACGAGCGATCTCAGGCACGATGCCGGTTGTCCCTTTTCGCCAAGGGAGAGGAGATCGCGGCTGTGGGCGTGAAGGAGGAAGAGCAGGCGATAGAGCAAGGCGAGCGCCGCCTCGAAAACATCCGCCAACTCCGACTCGTTCGGGTCGTCCGTCCGTCCCAGCCGCGTTCTCCGATCGTCGAGGAATCCTTGGGCCAGACACGGGACGACGGAGCGGACGACCCGCTCTTCGAGCCGGTCGCCAGCACGCTTCACGAGGTCTCGGCTACCCTGGACGATGGCGTCTAGCCAAACCTCATTCCGACTCTTCCCTGCTTGAAACGCAGCCGCCCGGAAGAACAACCACCAGTAACGGAACGCGTCCTCAACGGGGGCAGCGGAGAGTGCCGCAATCAGGTCCGCCTCATAGAACTTCGAAGCCCGACCATGCACATGACGATTGTATAACCGCCACTGCTGACCATTGGTCACAATGATCCAGTCGATCTCCCGGCGATCGAGTGCAGCCACAACGACGGTGGTGGGGCTCAGCCCGGGGCGCTCGGCATCGCCGGAGTCCGGGCCATCGAGCCAGCGTCCCCAGGGAAAGACGAAGGCGGCGCTCAGAGTCTTCCGGGCTGCGTCTTCGAGGAGGTAATCCGGTTCGATCGAGGTCGAAGTGCTCGATCGGCTCGCTCGGAAACCAAGATGACGAAAGACTGGCTCGTAAAAGTCCTCGCAGAGATCCCGCGGCC
Source organism: Singulisphaera sp. (assembly GCA_027451445.1). GTDB lineage: Bacteria > Planctomycetota > Planctomycetia > Isosphaerales > Isosphaeraceae > DAIDJG01. Next base: position 16,960 of record DAIDJG010000547.1, on the reverse strand, counting down.
CATTATCCGACCGGCCTGCGAGCACAGCACGCGTGAGGTCGCGAATCGCTTCGACGCGTTCGTCTGGGCGAGCACACCACGCCGCGTCGTCGGGCAAGCGATCCTTCAGAAAGTCGTCGGTGAACAGTCCGCGATTCCGAAAGCAGGCCATCATTCCCACGCTGACGATGGAAACGGATCGGAGCGCAATCGCCCAAGAGAGCCGGCCGTTACCTTACTCCGGTGGCTACGACGAGGGAAGTCGGCTTCAATTCGGTACGCGATCGTTACCAGACTCCGATCACGGAGTCGTCTCCAGCGCAAAGTACGTCTTGAGCTCCGGCGGGTTCGTGCGCGTAAACATCAGCCCGAGATACGCGTTGGGGCCGACCTGGCGGATCTCATCGCGATACTTTCCATAGAGGACCGACGTCCCGCTGTAGTCAATGATCAGGGCCGGCTGTCCGTCGCGCCAGCTTTCGGCCAGGTACACGTTCCCCTTGATCGCGCGGACGCCGAAGAACCGATTGACCACCGCAGACCCCGACGGATCGAACACCTTCCCCTGCCAGACCAACCGCGCCGCCTTCGACGACGGCACCGCCCAGCGCTTCCCCGGCGCAACCAGAGCATGCCCCCGCACCCGCCCCGCAGGCAACGCAGCCGCAACCCCCTGCCCGTACAACGCCTCGAGCTCCGCCGGGCTCATCCGCACAATCTGCTCGATCGTCGCACCCGGCCCCGCCCCAGGCGGCGATGCTCCTTGCGGCGGCTCCTGAGCGCGCGCCGAGGAACCCGCAAGCATCCCCACGACGACCGCCGATAGTCCCCCGATCACATCCCGCCAGCGCAGCCGTCGCATGGAATCACATCCCTTACTTGTGTGCACGATGGGCAGGGAATCTCCACCTATTCTCCCTCGTCTTCCAGGATTATCGGATCGATCGCGTCTGCGACTTCATTGGAAGCTCACTCCCAAAACCCTCGGAGTGGACGTTGCGAAACGCGTCACGAGTAGGTAATCTGGCATCAGTACACGAGTGAGTGATGGGATCATTGACCCGCGGTCAATCGGGTATTCACGTCCGCTTTTCATTGTTTTATGAGGATTTTTCACCATGTCCGCGCTTCAAAGGCAGACATTCCGCTCGAAGTTCCCGCGCACCGGCGCCCTGTTGGCGCTTGCGGCGGGGGTGGTCGCGTTGCTGGCAGGCGAAGCTTCAGCCCAGCGCACGACGCCGCGCACTGGCGCAGGGAAGTCGAATGCGATGCCCAAGGGGGGGGCGGCGAAGGGAGGCCGGGCGCCGCAAGTCCTGGGCGCCGGGCCGGACCTTTGGAAGGTTCAGACCGACCCGCCCGAACAGCCCGCGCCGGCGATTGAAGACAACGTCATGCTCCGCGTGCCACCCAGCTTCTTCGGCGGCGACGTGACGTTCCCCACCTCGCCCAGCCCGTTCGTCGCGGTGGGACGGAATGGTGGTGCCAATGAGGTTCGAGAGATTTGGGACCTGGTCGCCAAGAAGCGCATCGGGATTTTGAGAGGCGACTTGAAGCTGGAAAAGCCGTTCGCGCTCAGCCCCGATGGCAAGCTCTTCGCGGGCAAGATCGGCTTCCAGAAGGCGTATGGCGTCTTCGACACCAAGACCGGCAGGCCGGTCCAGACGATCAAGGTGGAGTCGCCCTTCACCGATTACTGCGATTTCGGCGCTCCCGATGAGCTCATCATCGGGGAGGCGGGCAAGCACCTGTATGAGGTGTGGGACCTGAAGTCGGGACAGTCGGAAGTGGCAATCTCTCCCCGGGGCAACACTTCCAAGGAGTCGGTCATGATCAGCCCCGGGCGCAAGTATCTTGCGATGGCCGGCGGCACCAAGCTCTGGCTGTTCGACGTGGCCAGCGGGCGCAAGGTGGGCGAGGCGGAGATCCCCAAGAATGGGCCGTTCGACCCCAACTGCAAGTCGCTCGCGTTCTCGAACGACGGCACGCTGCTCGCCGGGGTGTTCGACTCGGCGGGTCTGAGCGTGGTCTCGTGGGACATGGGCACCGGCCAACTCCTCGATCAGTACAAGTTCGACGACAAGGGGGGCATCAAGGCCCCGCTCGGCTATGAAGGGCGCGCGATCGAGTGGCTGTCGGACAACAGCGGCTGGCTCCTCTACGGCGCCATCGTCGTCGACCGCTCCTCGGGCCAAAAGGTGTTCACGATCCCGAATGATACCCCGAACGCGGACAAACTCCCCCGTCGGATCGTCGGCGACAACGTCGTCATGATCACCGTCGGGGAGGCGCAGAACCGGTCCGTGCGGGCGTACAAGCTGCCCTCGGAGCGGATCGCGGAAGCCTCGAAGATCGTGGCTGAAGGCGGCAGTGCGGCCGACGCAGCGCTCCCCGCGCTCAAGGCGGCCGACGTCGCCGGCGCCAAGCGCGTGGCGATGTCCGCGCGGGCCTCGGCCTACAGTGTCGCCCCCGACGGGGCCGTTCCCGCGGCCTCGTCAATGCTCCGGCGCTCGATCCCCCTGCGCTATCAGGCGAACGAGGTCCAGGGACTGCTCTTCAATGGCCTTGATCACGGCGTGATCGGCGTCTTCAGCCTCCCTGGGGGAATCAACGTATTCGACCCGAACCAGAACGAGGCCAAACCGCGCCGGCTCGACCTGTTCGACCTCGGGACCGGGCGGATCGCCGGCCGAATGGAGCTGCCGAACCTTGTCGATCCGGCGGCCATCAGTCCGGGGGCCGATCGGATCCTGACGATCGACAACAAGGAGCACGGGCGCGTCGATGTCTTCAACGTCAGTGACCAGAAGCACATCGTCGGCTGGCGGCCGTACGGGAAGGGATCGGGCGACGACAAGGCGGTGGCCTGGGCCGAGTTCCTGACGGCGGACCGCGTCTTGACGGTGAACAAGGGCGGAGACCTCATCCTCTGGTCGATTCCCGACTGCAAGGCGATCTACACCGCGGAGTCGGCCTGTGAAGGTGACCCGGTGTTGAGCCCTGGGCGGAAGATCCTGGCGGCGTACTCGGGGGGTACGTTTCGGTTCCTCGACCCGGCGACAGGTGATATCAAGGGCGAGGGTGAGTTGCCCGCTTCGGCCAATGCGGGTCGGCCCGAGTTCAAGGGCGCTGCATTCCTGCCGGACGGGTCGGCAATTGTCGCCCTGGTGAGCGGCAATCAACTGGTGCGCTGGGATGTGAAGACGGGGAAGGTCACGGCCGACTTCCGGACCGCCTTGACGATCACGCCGATGCCCAACACGCACAACGTTCCTGTCGAGTGCTGCGGGCCGAGCCACGCCCTGCTCGACGGCCGGATTCTGATCGACCTGGAACGCCGGGCGCATGTCTGGTCGTACTTCGGGCCGACGGTTTCCGGGGGCGGCCCCGAGGGTCGTCACTGGTACGTCTCGGGCGTGTTCGGCCAGAACGGCACGGTTGGGCCCATCACGTTGCCGGAGCCGGGGGTCAACCGGGTCGTGGCGATGGTGAACGACTCGAACGTGAAGGCCTCGCTCCGTGTCGGGGGCAAGGTCAGCCTGCAACTGGAGTTCACCGGCCCGCCGACGAACAACCAGGGCTACCGCAACGATGTGGCCCAGATGCTGAACGCCAAGCTGCAAGCCAACGGCATGGGCACTGGCGACGGCAGTCCGACCTCGATCATCGTTCACATCGACGAGCGAGGCACAGGCCGGACGGTCAACTACCGTAACTTCGGCGATCCCCCGTTCGCCCCACCGCGTCACACCCTGGCGATCACCGTGCTGGACTGCGAAGTCCAGCTCGCCGATGCGCAGGGGCGCGTCACGATCGTCCCCAAGCGTTCGTTCGAGATGTCCTCGCCCCACTTCCTGCGCCTGCGGCAGGGTGAGACGGTCGAGAACCACCTGAAAGACGGCCAGTGGGGCGGCGTCAAAATGTACCTGTCGGGGATCGGGCTGCCCTACTACGTGTCGCGGCAAGGGAACGGCGTCGCGATGCTGCCGGGGGTCACGGACCTGAACGCCGTGCGCTGAGATTTCTGCTGGATCGCTCGTAGTCACGATGAAGACGGCGTGTCCCTCCAAGGCGGGCACGCCGTCTTTTTTTGTTGAGAGCGGCATCACATGTGCTTTTCGAGACGGAGATGGATAGCCTCTCCGGTTTCCCCGTTTCGGGAGCACCTCATGGCCGACCGACCATCTTCGGAATCGACGACGAAGCCGTCCCGCGAGCAGTTGATCGCTCTCCTGAACGAAGACCTGTCGCGCGAGTATCAGGCGATCATTGCGTACGTGGTGTATTCCCAGGTCCTCAAAGGGGCTGCGTATATGAACATCGCCGGCGAGCTGGAGAAGCACGCCGCCGAAGAGCTCAAGCACGCCCTGACGATCGCCAAGCAGATCGACTACCTCGGCGGCATGCCGACCGTCACGGCCAAACCCGTGAAGACCTCGGAGAAAGCCGAGGAGATGCTTCAATTCGACCTCGATAACGAGAATGAAACGATCCGCAACTACCGCGTCCGCGTCCGCCAGTGTGAGGCGCTAGGGGAATACGCCCTGGCCGAGCAGATCCGCTCCATCCTCGTCAACGAACAGGAACACCAGACGGACCTCGCAACGGCCCTGGGCAAAGACGTGCCCGACGTGAGCGCGCCGGATGAGCGAGCCTAGAGCGGTTTTCAATTGGATTGCGCACAGTATCGCGTCGCGCTTCGACCTCCGAAAGCGGAGGGAACCTCATAACTCCCCCCCTTGGGAAGGGGGGGAGTTATATATTCCTCCTTAAGAGAAGGAGTGGGTGAGCGCACAGGAGGATCGATCGTGCGCAACGCGACCGTAAACCGCCGTAAAGGCTGCTGTCGGGAACGCTCTTTCCTGGCCAGAGATGGGACCCGTCAGCGCTGGACGTCGTGGTCCACAGCCATCAGTCAATCGGCTCTCGTTACCAATTTCTTTCTTGACATAGCGTGAACTTTCCGACATCCTACACGGTTATAGGATCTCATGGCTCGCGAAGGGCCATGGGTCCCGGTCGAGAGTGCCCCTTCGTGCGAATCGTCGCGCGGACGGGGTTGTTTTTTTGACCAGAGCCACGGATCAACCCACGACCAGGGATTGGTGCGTTAACGACGGCGGATGTCCGCGACCTTCGATCGAGACGTCCCGTTCCCCGAACCCAACATCCGCTCGTGACGGGCGGAATTCTGTAGCCAAGGCGGCCCCGTTCCTGCGCTCGCGCGCGGGAATGGGGCGTTTTTGTTTTTTCCAGACCGGGCGCGAGCCGCCCGAAGCGAGGACCGAGATGGCATCCGCGACCGATCCCAAACCAGCACCTTTGGATTCCGAGCTCGAGCAAGAGGAAGTCAAGGAGGAGAAGCACCTCGAGAAACTCGAAAAACATGAAATCCGCCTCTACAGTCATTCGGACATCTTCTACTGGTGGCCCGTCTGGGTCGCGGGTTTCCTGTGCGCGCTCTGGACCTATCTCGACGGCGGCCGCCTGGTCGTGGTACCCCAGGGCACCGAAGCCCGGCGCAACTGGCAGGTCGAAATCACTCCGGGCCATACGGAACCCAGGGAGGGACTCATCCTGCCCCGCACCGACCTCCATCATGAGAACCATCTGGACCCCATCCCGAAGGCAACATCCCAGACGGTCGTGGCGATGCCGCCACCTGCACAACCTCACGTCCACATCGCGCACCATCCCTACCTGGGAACCTATTTCTGCATCGCCCTGCTTGTTGTCTTCGTCGGCACCCATGCCCCCTTGCGAGGACTTTGGCAATGGGTTGCCGTTCTGATCATCGCGCTGGTCGTGACGACGATCTTCCTCGCCGGCTGGTGGGGACCGCTGGCGAACTGGTTCCGACTCTTGCATATCCAGATCACTATGGGCGGTTATGTTTTCCTGGCCTCCTGGCTGTTGGCGATCTGGCTCGTGACGACGTTTTACTTTGACCGCCTGACCTACATCGTCTTCTCCGCCGGTCAATTCCGCATCCGCCAGGCGATCGGCGAAGGCGAGAAGGCCTTCGACGTGACGAACTTGACGATGGAACTCCTGCCGAACGTCTTCCTGCGCCACCGGATCCTTGGACTCATCGGTGCAGGCGACCTCGTGATCCGGACCGGCGGACCGCGCCCCGAAGTTTTTCTCTGGCCGAACGTGCTCTTCGTCCGATCCCGCCGGCGCAAGATCGAACATCTTCTGCAATCGCGAGCGGTCGATTGAGCCCTCTTCGATCGAAACGTGAAGAGAACCTCGTGGATCGCCAACGCGCCGATTCATTCGTCGGCGCGTTGGCGATCACCGTTACTCCTCGACAAGCTTCGCGGCCGGCGCGAGGGCTTCCTCCAAGCGGCCAACAAAGTCCACGCGTCCCCGCCGGTCGATCACCGCAGCACTTGGGATCGCGTGAATGCCGTAGTCATCAAATGTCGCTCCAAGACTTGATGATTGGTTGGATCGCCGATCGATCGCGTTGGGGTAGTTGCGCACTCGCTTGTGCGCGAAGTCCACAACCTCATCGGCGGTCCCGCTGCTGTCGTGCAGACCGACAACCACAGGATCCGTCTTGGCGAAATGCCGGGCCGCTTCACGGACCTGGGAAAGCTGGGCCACACAAGGGCCGCAGGTGATGCCCCAGTGAACCAGGCGGCAGACGGACCCGACCATCGGACCATGCCGCACCACGAGCGCGGAGAATGCAGCCTCATCCCTGTCCGCGATGAACGGATCGAGGAGCTGATCCTCGGCAAAACCCGCAACGCTGCCGGCCCCGAAGAGCCGGTGCACGTGCTGGAGCACCATCCCGCCGCCGCTGCTTGCCATCGCCCCTTGCCTCCGCGAGGATCGGCCTGTCTCTCCTTCATACTGCACGGGGAGAGGGGGAACCGCACAACTTTTTCTCGGCGACGGGATTTCGATGCGCGACGTTGGAGGCTGGGGACTTGGGATGGCGACAGCTTTTTACGGGCCCGAAGACACGGGGAGGGCGAGGCTCCGTCCGAGCCAGCCTTGTCCCGATGACGAGCCTTCGAGTCATGGGAACATCGCGTGTGGTGAGCCGGCGTCGACACGCAGTGATCCCGTGGCTCGAAGACTCGCCGTGGGATCAAAGCTGGCTCGGACGGAGCCTCGCCCTCCCAAATTCACAAATGATGCGTCGTTAATTTTTACGCATGATTCCCGTCCAAGCCCTGAATTGCCGTCACGGTTCGTGCGCGGCTGGTGATCCGGGACTCTGTCCGAGCGAGTGGTTCAGCAGCGTCACCAACTCCTCCCGCTGACGCAGGAACTGATCCAGCGTGTATTCGTCGAGTACACTCAAAAACGCCTGCCGCGCACGGCTAAGCGCTCCCTTCAAGCCGCAGGCGGGGGCGATCGGGCACGTATTGGTCGCGAGGTCGAAGCACTCGACAAGATGAAAATGAGGTTCGGTCTGGCGAATGAGCCAGCCGACGTTGATCGCCGACGGCGGCAGCGCCAGACGCATCCCCCCTCCCCGGCCGCGCTGAGCTTCAACGACGCCCAGATCGGTCAAAGTCTGAACCACCTTCACCAGGTGGTGCCGCGAAATCCCGAACGCCCGGCTGACTTCCTCAACCGAGATCACCCGCTCGGGGTGGGCGGCCAAATAGATCACCAGACGTAAACTATAGTCGGAAAACTGGGTTAGGTGCACAGAAGACGCCTCGAACACGTGGAGAGCTCGAAAAAAAACGACATCAGCAAACTTATGCGGAGATCGTCCGTAAATAGTAGCGAGGCTACAAACAGTGGGTGAGCCAGGACGAACGGTCCAAACCCCGTCGACCCAGCGCGCTAGCCCTTACGTCCAACACGAGAGATACCCCATACCATCGGACCCGCGCTCATAAAAAAATCGGGCGCCGGTTGACATCCAACCGCACCAGAATAATATGGATTCAGAATACAAATTAAAAGGGGGCTCCGGAACAGTGTGTTCGATGGCGAGCGGGAGCGCCGAAGAGCGCGGTTCGCGTACCCTTTTCTCCCCATGGGACGAGGTTGATCGATGAGAACGGATCACTCGTTTTCGGCTCAGGGTTTGCGAGCAGTGAATCGGTTCGTCGGTCTCTTCCTGCTCGGCTGGGCAACGTTTCCGGCCGCAGCCCAGGACATCGAGCGCGAGCCGATTCGATACAGCGAAGCAACACCGCGCAACGTGGTCACGGAACTCGAAAAACGCCTTGCCTCGGGAGCTGCCAAGCTCGAGTTCGAGCCGGAGCACGGGTACTTGCGGTCGTTGTTACGAGCCCTGGACGTGCCCGAGTCGTCGCAGGTGCTGGTGTTCTCGAAGACGAGCCTTCAGCGCGACCGGATCTCGCCAAGAACACCTCGCGCAATCTACTTCAACGACGACGTGATGGTCGGCTTCTGCCTGCGGGGCCGCGTGATGGAGATCTCGGCGGCGGACGACGCACTGGGCACGGTGTTCTATACGCTCGACCAGACGGACGAGGAGAAATCGGTCCCGTTGCGACAGACCGAGTCGTGCCTGCTCTGCCACAGCTCGTCGGCCAACCAGGGGATGCCGGGACACCTCGTGCGCTCGTTATACGTCGATCGGCAAGGCAACCCTCTGCTGGCGAGCGGGTCGTTCCGGACCGACGATGCCAGCCCCCTGGCCGAGCGCTGGGGAGGCTGGTATGTGACCGGCACCAGCGGCCGCCAGAAGCACATGGGAAACCTGATTTGCGCGAACTCAAGGAAACCTGAGGACCTCGACAACAACGACGGCGTGAACGTGGTCAACCTCAAGGACCGGTTCACGACCTCCATGTATCTCACGCCCCATAGCGACATCGTTGCCTTGATGGTGCTGGAGCACCAGGCCGGCATGCTCAATCGCCTGGCCCGGGCGGGCCTGGAAACGCGCATGGCGCTGCACTACCAGCGCGAGCTGAACAAGGCACTCGGCCAGCCGCTCGACACGCGGTCCGATAGTGCGGCCTCGCGCATCCGGAGCGTCGGCGAAGCCGTCGTGCAGTACATGCTCGGCCACAACGCGATCCACCTGACCGACCCGATCGAAGGCACGTCGACGTTCGCGGCCGACTTCGCCGCGCGTGGCCGCCGCGACGCAAAAGGCCGCTCCCTGCGCGACCTTGACCTCAAGACCCGGCTGTTCCGCTACCCGTGTAGCTACCTCATCGATTCGCGTGCCTTCAATTCGCTGCCAACAGAAGCGAAGGATTACATTTACAAGCGCCTCTGGGAAATCCTCAACGGTCGCGGGACCGGCAAAGACGATCCGCGGCTCTCGGAAGTGGATCGGGAGGCGGTTCTCGAGATTCTGCGTGCGACCAAGCCGGACCTGCCAGATTACTGGAAATCCGAATTCGGGGCCGGTCGCTGAATTTGGCCGTGCGGTGAAAGGGCTCAACGTATGGAACTCTCAACGACGGTTCATGATGCCAGCGGCCCGGCTCGGCCGCGCTCCTACAGCCTGCCCGTGGCAGGTCCAACCGGCGTCCCGCCCGCGGACGCCGACGGGATCACCGAGGACTTGATCCGCGCGGTGGTCGTCGAGTTCTACCGTCGTGCTCGCCGCGACGACCGGCTCGGGCCGGTGTTCGAAGTGGGCATTCATGACTGGGACGCGCATCTGAGCCGCATGACCGACTTCTGGTCAGCGGCCCTCTTGCGCACGGGGCGGTATCACGGGAACCCGGTCGAACGCCATCGTGCGATCGAGGATCTCGGCGAGGGACACTTCGACCGCTGGGTCGAGCTGTTTGAAGCGACGGTACATGACCTGTGTCCTCCGCGTGAGGCCAATGCGTTTCTGGTGCGTGCTCGCCGGATGCGCGAGGGTATGGTCAAGGTCCTCGGCCTGGATCAACGGCCTTCGGGAGAATTGCGAACGATCGGCGTGAGTTGAACGAAGACGCGCGTCTCGGCACGCCATTGGAACCGCACTGCGAACTTGTGTAACGGCCGTCTCGAGGGAGAGATGGGCGCGGCGGAACCCTTGCGCCTGGGGATCCGTGTTTTCGGAATGAACTTGAGGAATCTTGATGATGCGATACGTGCGACTGTGGCTGGGATTGGCCGTGGTGATTGTGGGCTCGTTCGTCGTGCTGGGCTACTTCGGGAGCGAGCTCTATCGCCAGGCCCCGCCCATCCCGCAACGGGTGGTGACCACCGACGGCCGTGTGCTCTACAACGAGCTGGACATCAAGGAAGGCCAGAACGTCTGGCAGTCGATGGGCGGCCAGGAAGTGGGGACCGTCTGGGGCCACGGGGCCTACGTCGCGCCCGACTGGTCGGCCGACTACCTCCACCGCGAGGCCACCTGGCTGCTCGACCACTGGGCCGAAGGCGAGGCTGGGAAGGGCAAGACCTACGCCGACCTGGGCGACGAGCCCCGCGCCGCCTTGAAGGCCAGGCTCAAGGACGAACTCCGTCGCAATACCTATGACCCGACGTCCGGCGACCTGACCGTCTCCCCGCTCCGCGCTGAGGCGATGACCGCCGTCGCCGGTCACTACGCATCGCTCTTCGGCCACGACCCCGCGCTCGACAAACTGCGCGACGCCTACGCACTCCCGGCCGACTCGATCAAGACGCCGGAGCGTCAGAACCAGCTCAACGCGTTCTTCTTCTGGGCTTCGTGGGCCTGCTCGACGAACCGTCCGGGCGCCTCGATCACGTACACGAACAACTGGCCCTCGGAAACCTTGATCGACAACCATCCCAGCGGCCAGGTTGTCGTCTGGTCGGTCGTGAGCTTCGTGCTCCTGCTCGCCGGCATCGGCGCCCTGTCCTGGTACTTCGCCGTCCAGAACCGCCGCGAGGAGGCAGAGCACGAACTGCCCGAGTCGGACCCCCTGCTGGCCCTCCACCCAACCGCCTCCATGCGTGCGACGCTCAAGTACTTCTGGGTCGTCACCGCGCTCATCGTGGCGCAGGTCGGCCTGGGCGCGATCACGGCCCATTACGGCGTCGAGGGCTCCGGCTTTTATGGGATCCCCCTGGCCAAGTGGCTTCCTTACAGCGTCACGCGAACCTGGCACACGCAGATCGCCATCTTCTGGATCGCCTCGGCCTGGCTCGCTACCGGCCTGTTCATGGCACCCGCGGTCTCAGGCCACGAGCCCCGGTTCCAGCGCCTGGGAGTGAACTTCCTTTTCGTCTGCGTGCTGATCATCGTCGTCGGCTCGATGACCGGCCAGTGGCTCGCCGTCCAGCAGCGCCTGGGGAACGTGGCGAATTTCTGGTTCGGCCACCAGGGGTATGAATATGTCGACCTCGGCCGGTTCTGGCAGTTGTTCCTGTCCGTGGGCCTGTTCCTGTGGCTCGCCCTGATGACGCGGGCGATGTGGCCCGCCTTCCGTCGTCCGGAGACGAACCGGCATCTCCTGGGCCTGTTCCTCCTGGCGTCGGCAGCGATCCCGCTCTTCTACACGCCCGGTCTGATGTGGCACCGGCATACGAACCTCGCGATTGCCGAGTACTGGCGGTGGTGGGTGGTGCACCTTTGGGTCGAGGGCTTCTTTGAGGTCTTCGCCACCGTCGTGATCGCCTTCCTGTTCACGCGCATGGGGCTCTTGAAGACCTCCACCGCCGCCCCGGCTGTCCTGTTCTCGACGACGATCTTCCTCTCCGGCGGGATCATCGGCACGTTCCACCACCTCTACTTCACCGGCACGCCGACCGTCGTCATGGCCCTCGGCGCTACCTTCAGCGCCTTGGAAGTGGTACCGCTCGTGTTGATCGGGTTCGAGGCGTACGAAAACCTGACCTTGAGCCGAGCGCGGCCGTGGATTGCGGCGTACAAGTGGCCGATCTACTTCTTCATCGCCGTGGCGTTCTGGAACCTCGTCGGCGCGGGGCTGTTCGGCTTCCTGATCAACCCGCCGATCGCGCTCTACTACATGCAAGGCTTGAACACCACGCCGGTGCATGGTCACACGGCCCTGTTCGGGGTTTACGGCATGCTCGGCATCGGCCTCATGCTGTTCTGCCTCAAGGGGCTCACCGTGCACAAGACCTGGCGGACCGGGAGCCTGTCCTTTGCCTTCTGGTCGATCAACCTCGGTTTGGCTTTGATGGTGCTGCTCAGTCTGCTGCCGGTGGGCCTGCTACAGACCTGGGCGAGCGTCGAGCGCGGTACGTGGTACGCGCGCTCGGCCGAGTTCATGCAGACGCCGACGATGGACACCTTGCGTTGGCTGCGCGTCGTCGGCGACACGATCTTCGCGGTGGGCATCATGGCGCTGGGGTGGTTTGTGCTAGGGCTGAAGACCGGCTGGTCGATCGCCTCGAGTCCGGACGCCGTGGCGCAGGAATTTCCGGAGGAGGCCCTGGCGATCCGCTGAGGGAGGTGTGACATGGACCAGCGCGCGAGCGACCACGATCCGCAGCCAGTCCACGATGTCGTCGCGGAGGCCGACGAGGAGTCGTTCCCCGCGAGCGACGCGCCGGGCTGGATCCTTGAGACAACCATCGGGGCGCCCGCCAGGGTGCGGGCGACCCCTTCGGGCCGCTATTCGGATGGTTCATCCGGCGGGCGGGACGGCTCGAGGTTTCCCACTGCTCTTCCCGCCCGCTCTGAGGAGTACGGAACCATGAGTCATGACTCCAAACAGATCGTCGTGACGGAGAGCCTGTGTAACGCGTGCAGCACCCACACGGTCTCCGTCCATCATCAAGGCTTCCCCGAGTTGCGGGTCGAGGGAATGTCCGCTGAACAGGCGGCCGAACATCTCGCCAACCGGCTAGCGGCTGCCCTCGACTCCGTATCCGAACCTTCTGACCGTCCGCGCGTGCAGGCGGCGATTGACGACGCGCACGCCTTCGTCAACCGAGAGGGGGCCGTTCACTCGGGACGTGAAATCACGAGAACCTGCGCGCACTGAAAGGACCAACCAATGGCAATCCCACACGCCGCACCAGGAATGCCGGTCGACCTCCGGCAGGGTGCCGATTCGTCCACTGGGGCCAAGACAACCGCCCTGGTGAAGAATGACCGCTTCGAGGCCATCCGTCTCATGGTCCCCCGGGGCCATGAAGTGTGCCATTCCCATCAAATTGAGAGCATGATCACAGTCCAGTGTCTGGAAGGCCGTGTGGCCTTCACGGCTGACGGCGACACGCGGGAGTTGTCCGAGGGTCATTGGCTCTTCCTGCCGGGCGGCGTTCCCCACACGATCGCCGGCCTGGAGAATGCCGTGGTGCTGCTGACGGTGCTGTTCGATTGAGGGAACGAGAAGACCGACGCGCTGTTTTCCGAACTGGAGACGATCATGTCCGCACTGCAACCGAAACTCAGCGAGGTGATCAGCGTCCGCCCGGAGGGGCCTTCCGCAGTTGGGGCGGCGTCGACGGCATTGGCCAAGACGGACACGCTCGAGGTGCGGCGGCTGCTCCTCGCCAAAGGACGGGAAATCCCCACTCACCAGGCACGTGGAGAGATCACAGTCCACTGCCTGGAAGGGCGGATCGCGTTCACCGCCGACGCGACGACGCGCGAGCTTCGGGGAGGCCAGATGCTCGTCCTGGCGGCCGGCGAGCCGCACTCGCTCGTCGGCCTGGAGGATTCGACCGTGCTTGTCACGAAAGTTCTCCCCGCTAACCCGCTCGCATCTTGACTCGGGCGGTTCGTTTCGCTTGTCGTAGAGATGTGCGGCGCTTGATGGACTCCCCACGGGACGCCCTACGAAGGAGACGACGATCATGTGGATCCGTCGTAAGGCCCTTGTTCTACTCCTCGCTCCGGTCGTGCTGCCGATCCTCGCAGCGTGTCTGCAAAGGGCATTCTTCGGCCTGCCTTCGCTGCCTCCGACCCCGTTCGAGCTCAGCGGAGCCGCCGCGCCTTCGGGCTTTCCGGCCTGGCTCCGCGTCGGCCACTTTGTGAATTTCCTATTCCTCGTCCTGCTCGTCCGCAGCGGTCTCCAGATCCTGATGGACCACCCCAGGCTGTACGGGAACGTCCACTGCACGCCGGGAACGGAGTGGCTCCGGCTCACGCCCGTTGAGGTCCCCAGGGACCGTGTCTGGACGGCCAAGGACGATGCGCGTCACCTCTCGCCGTGGATCGGGCTGCCGGGCTATCGGCACACGGTCGGCATCGCCCGTCACTGGCACTTCCTGAGCGCGCTGTTCTGGCTGGGTAACGGCCTGATCTTCGTAGTCCTGCTCTTCGGCACCGGGCAGTGGCGGCGCCTTGTGCCGGACTCGCCGAGGGTCCTGGTCGAGGCCTGGTCGGTCTTCGTCCATTATGCAACGTTGCATCTCCCCCGAGAGCCCAACGGATTCTACCGCTACAACGCGCTTCAGCAGCTTGCATACTTCGCGGTCGTCTTCGTCCTGGCTCCCTTGGCAATCGCGACCGGGCCCTCGATGTCGCCAGCGCTCACCAACCGATTCCGCTGGTATCCGAAGCTACCCGGCAACCGCCAGATCGGCCGGTCGCTTCATTTTTTGAACATGTGCGCATTCGTCGCCTTCCTCGTCGTCCACGTGGCGATGGTGGCCGTTACCGGTTTGGTGCGTAACATGAACCACATCGTCCTGGGGACGGACGATGCGCACCCGCTCGGCCTGTATCTGGGCCTGGGGGCCATCGGCCTGGTCGTGGTGCTGAACGCGCTGGCCAATTGGGCGGCGTGGCGGCATCCCCGTGCGATCCAGCATGTTGCGCGGGCGATCGTCACGCCGATCATGGGGTTTCTGCTCGATCGGGCCACCCCGTGCGCCGAATTTCAGCGCGCGGATGTCTCTCCGTTCTTATGGCCGAACGGCAAGATGCCCACAAGTGAGGAGTGGAAGGGGCTGGCCGCCGAGAACTTTCGCGGATATCGGCTCAAGGTCTCGGGCCTGGTCGAGAACCCGGTCGAGCTGTCGTTGGACGACATCCGGGCGCTGGGCAAGAAGACCCAGGTCACGCTGCACCACTGCATCCAGGGCTGGTCGGGAATCGCCGCCTGGGGCGGCCTGCCGATGGCCGAGCTCCTCGCGCTCGTCCGGCCCAAACCCGAGGCGTGGGTGGCCGTCTTTTACTCGTTCGGTGAAGGCCTGGAAGGCGGGGCCTATTACGACAGCCATTCTCTCGCGAACCTCCGGCATCCCCAGGCGCTTCTGGCCTACGAGATGAACGACGAGCCGCTGAGCGCCTTGCATGGAGCGCCCCTGCGGTTGCGGGTCGAGAACCAGCTCGGCTTCAAGATGGTCAAATGGATTCGGGCCATCGAGTTCGTCACGAGCCACAAAGCCTTCGGCGAAGGGGAGGGAGGGTACAACGAAGACCACGAGTTTTTCGGTGAACTCGCCAACATCTAACTCACAACCGGCCGGAAGCGATATCCCAGAGACCTGAAGAAAGAGGCCATCCCCATGACCACGATTCGCTTGAAACGTGCTTACGACGAGCCCGATACTGACGACGGGCTCCGCGTCCTGGTCGAACGGCTCTGGCCGCGCGGGTTGAGCAAGGAGCGCGCCGCGGTCGACCTCTGGTTGAAAGACATCGCTCCCAGCACCGAGCTACGCAAATGGTTCAACCACGACCCGGACAAGTGGAACGAGTTTCAGAAGAAATACCGCGCCGAGCTCCGGGACAACAAGGACGCGGTCGAGCAACTTCGCGAGCAGTGCGGCGGCAAGCCCGTCACTCTCGTCTACGCAGCGCACGACGAGCAGCACAATAGCGCGCTCGTGGTGAAGGAATTCCTCGAACACGCCCACCATTGACGCGCGGGTCGTGTGTAACGGCCGGGGACTGGTGTCGGTTAGCGTGAAGCCGTTACATTGGGGCCGGCCCGGCAAAGGGTCTTGGGTCGATCATCCGCCACTCGAGGTTTTCCCGATGGGTCTCTCTGCTCAACACACCCGCCGCCTGATGCTGGGCATCGCGTTGGGATGGCTTTGCGCCCTCCCGAGTGTCCAGGGTGCCGAACCAGCCCCCGCGCCGCTCTTCCCCTTCGTGCTCCCCTGGGACGATGCTGCGCCCGGTGTCACGAACGTATCCGCATGGCTCGACCGGCCCGCGGGAGGCAACGGCCCAGTCGTCGTCCGCGACGGCCACCTCTTCACCGGTAACAAACGGCTGCGCTTACTCGGCGTCAACCTCTGCTTCGGCGCCAACTTTCCGAAGCACGAAGACGCCGCGAAGGTCGCCGCTCGGCTGGCGAAGTTCGGTGTGAACGCCGTGCGGTTCCACCACATGGACATGAAAAGTGCCCCCGACGGCATCTTCGCCGCCGATGGCCGCACGCTCGACCCCGGCCAGCTTGATCGGCTCGACTTCCTGATCGCGCGGCTCAAAGAGCACGGGATCTACGCCGATCTCAACCTCCACGTCAGCCGCACATATCCTGACCTGCCCACCTGGGAAAACATGCCGTCATTCCACAAAGGGGTCGACCAGTTCTTCCCCCGGATGATCGAGTGGCAGCGCACCTACGCCCGCGACCTCCTCACTCATACCAATCCCTACACGAAAACCCACTACGCGTCCGAGCCTGCCGTCGCGCTCGTGGAGATCAACAACGAGAACGGCCTGTTCCACGAGTGGTGGAACGGCGGCCTCGACGACATGAATTCGCTCTACGAGACGGAGCTGGCCAAGCAGTGGAACGCCTGGCTCTCGGCCCGGTACCCCGACTTCGCCGCGCTCCAGAAGGCGTGGGGGGTTCGCAAGGCGCCACTTGGCCAGGAAATACTCGCCAACCCCGACTTCGCGCGCGGGCTCGAAGCCTGGCACCTGGAACAGCACGGCGACGCCAAGGCCGAGGCCAAGGCTCACGCCGACGGGCCCGGCGGATCGAAAGCGCTCAAGGTCGACGTGTCACACGTGGATGGCGTCGGCTGGCACGTCCAGTTGAGTCAGGCGAAGCTCTCGTTCCACAAGGACGCTCCGTTCACCCTCCACTTCCAGGCCAGGAGCGACGGCCCTCGCCGCGTGCGTGTCAGCGCGATGCAGAACCACGAACCGTGGAAGGTTCTCTGGTCGGCCGACGTGCCT